>NC_022781.1:657500-986250 GCF_000496285.1 Bacillus toyonensis BCT-7112
TTATCATGCTAAAATTAGTTTATTCGAAAAAGTTATTCTTAATGAATCGATAATTTTTAATACCCTGTTTAAAGCCTCGCCCCCCTGCGAGGCTTTTCCTATTTAACTAGAGTAGTAGTTGTGCTGTTACGCATTCCTATCTTTAGCTATATACTATAAATAACACTGCATGTTCATTTTAACTTTTCAGCATCAGCACACGTAAAATTCTCTCCTGCATCATTTGATTTACAAATTTTATTTATCGATTTTTCGGTTATTTTTTCATTTTCATTAGAAACTCGGTCTAAATCCATTCGAAATACTTGTTCCGGATTCTCCTTTGAATTTCCTTCAATATGAATTGTACGATCGAACATCTCAGCCGTGAAGCTGCTAGATGTATTTATCATTTCCACTCCATTATTTTCAACTACATAGCGTTCAACTACTTTTTCGGCTGCCTTTAATTGCTGAGATGTAGGATACGGTATAGATTCCGCTAAAATAACTACACCTACTAAATAAGTAATATACAAACCACCTGCAAACAAGATAACTTTTTTTACTGTTTTATTAATCATGCTCTAACTCCTTTTTCTTCTTTTGCTATTAAGATATATAACTTTCCTAATTTCTATCAATTTCTTTTTAGTACATAACATTCGTTTTACATTTTATAAAAAGCACCTCTCTTACTAATTTTCAATTTGATATTAACACGATATTTATCGTTTTTCAATAAATAATTATTATATAACATTTTATTTTTACTGTTTTTTTAGTTTTAGTTAATCTAAAAACAACCCATTTACTTAATTGCACTACATCATCAGCAAGTTTAAAAATTTGTTAATTACTAAAATAAAAAAGAGAAACTATATGTAAATACCCCTCGTTATATCTATGTAGGTTAGTCGTTAAACTTCAGCACTCACTTTATTCGAGAACGCTTTACCGAATATTCAATCTAATGATAAAATTGACCCAATTAATATTTTCGTTCATCACTGTATAAAAAAGTACAATAAAGAAAAATTCAGTACTTTCACAGTTAAGTAAACGCGAACTTTTTCTTCTATCTACTTACTATTTAAGGTTAATAGTGACATAACCAGCTCAAAAAATTCGACTTAAATTCATTAATGAATGGAGAGGTTTATATGAAATTAAAAGACAAAGTAGCAATCATAACTGGTGGTGCAAGCGGGATTGGCGAATCCACCGTTCGTCTTTTTATTGAAGAAGGTGCAAAAGTAGTTATCGCTGACTTTTCTGAACGTGGAAAAGACCTATCAGATGAATTGAACGCAAATGGATATGATACGTTATTTATTAAAACTGATGTAACAGTAGAGGCAGATATTAAACAACTAATCCATGAGACAGTAAGTAAATACGGTAAATTAGATATTATGTATGCAAATGCCGGCGTTGCTGATGATGCACCGGCAAACGAATTGTCCTATGAAAAATGGAAAAAAACCATTGATATTAACTTGTCAGGGGTATTCCTTTCTGATAAATATTCGATTGAACAATTTCTTAAACAAGGTGCAGGTGGTGTCATCGTTAACGCTGGTTCGATTCATAGTTTTGTTTCATTACCTACCCCAACAGCATACTCCTCTGCAAAAGGTGGCGTAAAACTATTAACTCAAAATTTATGTACTGCCTACGCTAAATATGGAATACGTATTAATGCGGTGTGCCCTGGCTATATTGATACCCCTTTGCTTGGTAGTGTTAATCCTCAACAGAAAGAATATTTAGCTTCCCTTCATCCACAAGGCAGACTTGGAACACCAGAAGAAGTGGCTAAAGCTGTCTTATTTTTAGCAAGTGATGATGCTAGTTTTGTTAATGGTACAACACTTCTTGTTGACGGAGGCTATACTGCACGTTAATGAAAAAATTTCAATGCACATCTCTAAGAAATATAGTCTTTAACAAGAAAAAGCGCCATCACAAGTGACGGCGCTTTTTCTATGTAAGAGCAACTAGAAGATATACTTCTAGCCTACTCCCATTTATAGGTCCAAAATTGTTCAAGTTGCAGCCATTTCAATGTTGCTGCATCTTTGTTTTTATTTTTGCATGTGTTTCTTCAAGCATTGCTTCTGTTTGTGAACGATGCGCGCCTAGTGCAGCTAATTTATGTTCAAATACTTCACTAATATTATTTACAACATCCGGTTCACCGAGCACTGCTTCACGATTTCTCGTAATCGCAACCGCATGAATAACTGGACGTTCTTCTTTTGGCATACGTGATACAGCGCGAACGACAGCGCGGCCAAATGCATCATGATCTGGATGTACGCCGTGTTCTGGATAAAATGTAATAATTCGAGATGGATTTACTTCTTGAATTATCGCTTCGATTTTATCTGCAACGAAATCAACATCTTCAAATTCTAACGTTTTATCATGGAAACCGAGCATTCTTAAATCTTGAATCCCCATCGCTTCACATGCATCTTTTAATTCTTTTTCACGGATATTTGGAATCGTTTCACGGTTAGCGAATACATTCTTCCCCATGTTACGTCCCATTTGTCCAAGAGTACCACATGCATACGTTACAGGTACTCCTTGATCTGTTAATAAGCGAATTGTCCCTCCCGCAGCAAATGCTTCATCATCTGGATGCGGAAATACAACAAGTACATGTCTCTCCATAAGTTTCCCTCCTTCTTACTTAAATGGCGTTAAGCTTAACTCAAGTGCTACCGCTAAGCGACCTTGGTTATCATGCCCTGCTAGTAATAAACGCTCTTTATCGTCTACTTCCCAGTGCGTAATACCTTCTGCATATACCCAGCCATGATCCATTTTCAAACCAACTCGGTATGGGTTTGTTCCAGTTATTTTCCCGCGCTCAAAGCGAATAATTGCATTTCGAATGAATGCTCCAACTGTCATCATCTTTTCATTAAAGTGTGACGCATACGCTCCGTTCGTTGTTTCTAAATGAATATATACATCTTTATTTACAAAACGTTCAATTTCATTTTGAATAAGAGAACTATCTTTTACTATTTCCATCGGAATTCACCTCTTTAAACCATTTTACGCAAAAATAATGTAAATTGCTATCTCTATATTAGAGGACAACGCTCACTTTTCCTAATAATTTGCACTGTGTTTTGTTATTTTTTTTATCATATGTGGAATTCAGAACTTTTCCTTCACTTCGTTAAATAGTTTTCTTTCTTTTTTGAATTTGCTACAATATATTTTATCCCGTATGAATGCATCGGGATACGTTTTGACGATTGAATACATATTTTAAAGAAGGTGACTCGCTTGGAACAATCAGCACATGAAGTAGCAAATTGGCAATATTATTTTGCAATTGCCGTATTTTTAGTCACGTATGGTTTTATTATTTCTGAAAAATTGAATCGTGCTGTAATTGCACTATTCGGTGCTGCTATTATGATTATTTTTGGAATTGTAGATTTACACACTGCTTTCACATCACATATTCAATGGGAAACGATCACCCTTTTAATCGGGATGATGATTCTCGTACATATTACGAGTCAATCAGGCGTATTTGAATTTGTAGCTATTAAAGCAGCAAAAGCAGCTGATGGAAAACCGATTCGCATTTTATTATTACTATCCTTATTAACCGCCGTCGGTTCTGCATTTTTGGATAATGTAACGACTGTTTTATTAATCGTTCCTGTTACATTATCCATTACACGTATTTTAAAAGTAAATCCTGTGCCTTATTTGATTTCAGAAGTGCTGTTTTCAAATATAGGCGGAACAGCAACATTAATCGGTGATCCACCTAATATTATGATTGGATCAGCAAACAAGCATTTAGACTTTAACGCCTTTTTACTTAACTTAGCTCCAATCGTAATTATTATTTCTATCGTTACACTTGGCATTATTTACTTCATGTATCGTAACAAACTAAAAACAACGCCTGAACAAATCGAAAAACTAATGGCGTTAAACGAAAAAGATTATATTAAAGATCAAAGCCTCCTTTTAAAATCGATTACAATTTTAGGACTAACTATTTTAGGCTTTGTACTTCATTCTATTATTCATGTAGATGCTGCCGTTATCGCAATGACAGGCGCTACACTTCTTATGTTAATCGGCGTAAAAGAACATGAAATAGAAGATATATTTGCCCACGTTGAATGGGTAACCATTTTCTTCTTCGCCGGACTATTCGTTCTCGTTGGCGGATTAATTGATATCGGACTTATTTCTTCACTCGCAAAAGAAGTAATCGACGTAACAAATGGTGATATCGGTTTCGCTGCGATACTTATTTTATGGGTATCTGGCATCGCATCTGCGACAATTGACAATATTCCATTTGTCGCAACGATGATTCCTCTTATTCAAGATTTAGCTACTGGCCTCGGATTATCTGTTGATTCGCCGCAAATCGAAGTGCTATGGTGGGCGTTATCTCTTGGAGCTTGCTTAGGAGGAAACGGAACATTAATCGGAGCATCAGCAAACGTAGTTGTTGCTGGTATTGCAAAACGTGAAGGACATGGATTTTCTTATATGGACTTCTTAAAAATCGGTTTACCGTTAACAATCATTGCACTATTGTTATCACATGCTTACATTTATTTACGTTATTTAATGTAGAAGTTGTACTGTATGAAATTCTATCGTCAAATACAAAAGGTTTGCAGCATAGTGCTGCAAACCTTTTTTCATCACCAAAATATACCGATAATTGCTAATCCACCTAAAATCATACCACCAATTTGTCCAACGATTGCTGGTGATAATTGAACACCTTTTCTTACTTCAACAACCGGTCTTTCATGCCTTAATTGCTGCACTTCACTTTGAAGTTGATGTACACTTCCGTGTAATTCTTTAATTAATTCCTTTAATTCAGCGACCTCTTCATTTACTGGTTTACTTTTTTCTAAATTCATTTTTCATGACTCCTTATAAGTTCAATCAGTACATTGTAAAAATTCGCCAATTATCATTATATCTCCTGCATACTACATATATAATTTTGAATGTACTTTCTAACCTTGCAGCTCTATCCATTCATCCCGCAATATCCCCATAATGATACGATCAAAACACTTCCCATCTCTTTGAACCGCTTCTCTCATACAGCCTTCCATCTGAAAACCCATCTTTTTATACAACTCAATAGCAGCTTTATTATAAGAAATAACATCAAGACCGACGCGGTGTAAATTCAATTCATAAAAAGCATATTTTAAGATAAGATAGATCGCTTCTCTTCCATATCCCTTCCCCCTATCATTCGCATCTCCTATACCAATAGCTAATAAACCCGTTCTGTTATTCCACTCTATGCCATGAATTGCAACAAAACCAATTAAGCGATCATCTTGAACTGTCCTTAACATGAAAGAAACACTATTCGATCTTCGTCCCTTTAATAGCCCATCACTCGCTATTTCCTGTAAAGATTGCGGGAATGCTACATCTGTATCAACATTTCTTAAATACTCACTATCTTCCTGCCACATAGCCATTACTTCAGCATCTGCTTCTCTCCTAACTGATAATTTAATCGTTTTATTTTGAAAAAGATTCATTGTCATTTCAAACTCCCCTTTATTAAATAATGGGGATAATTATTCTAGCCTATTTATCCCCTATTTCCATAAACTGCTTTATAAACGGGATACTTACAATAAGTGCTGACATCGGCACATCTCCTCTGCATTAAATTAAATTTATTGTATAATTTTTTATTTATTCTAACAATAAAAAAGACCCTCAAAATTCAGAGGATCTTCCTAACATCGAATCGATATTATTTCGTAAACATTTTCTCCGCTTCATCCATTGCCATTTTGTTACCTAAAGCAGAATAGTCTAGCCATGGTTGGTCATTAATAATGTATATGTGCTTTTCTTTAACAGCTTTTAAGTCTTTCCAAATTGGTGTTTCTTGAAGTTGTTTAAATGCAGCTTTTGCCTTATCGTCTCTATTTACAACAACGAAAATAGCATCTGCATCAAAGTCAGGTAATACTTCTTGTGAAATGACTTCGAAGGGGCGGTTTCCATCAATTTTCTCTACACCATTTGCAGGCTGTAATCCTAAGTCATGGAATAAAATTGGTCCCATCGGTCTTTTCGTACTAAATACACGTAACTCTTTTGCAGTAACGCGAATTGCCATTACTTTTTCGTTATTACCCAGCTCTTTATCTATTAAATTTTTCACTCGTTTTGATTGTTCTTCATAGTCTTGAATATATTTATCTGCTTCTTTCTCACGGTTTACAAGTTTACCTACTTCTTTTAAATGATCTCTCCACGTACCTTCATCTAAATTAAAAGTATGTGTTTTTGCAATTTTTTCGTATTTCGCTAAATATTTGCCAGCATATTTTTCATCCACATAAATTTCAGATGGCTTTAATTGTAGTAATGCTTCCATATTCGGATCTGTTACAACCCCAAGTTTCTTCGTATCTTTCAACTGCTCTTTTGCGTGCGGTAAGAAATCTTTTAAATCTCCACCAATAACAGAACCTACTGGTGTAATTCCTAATGCAAGTAAATTGTTCGTTAAGTGAATAGACATGGAAGCAATTTTTGGATCATTACTTTTTTCCGTTTTTTGCGTTGCCTCTTCATTAGATTTCGTTTGACCACATGCTGCTAATACTAAAATACACATAATGCTAAATAAAATAGTAAGTTTCTTTTTCATATGTTCTCCTCTTTGAAGTAGTTATTTTGTTTTTGTAAGTAAATAAAGAAAATACGGTGCTCCTAAAGCCGCTACTACTACACCAGCCGGAATAGAATTCGGCTCAAATATAGAGCGTCCTATCGTATCTGCGAGCACTAAAATAATCATTCCGATTATGCCAGCTAACGGAAGGAAGTGTTGATAGGTAGTACCTACTAACTTTCTTGCGATATGCGGAGCAACTAAGCCGATAAAGCCAATCACCCCTGCCATCGATACACTTGCGCAAGATAATCCAACCGCTGTAGCTAAAAGTAATAACCGTTCTTTTTGCACAGAAACACCAAGTCCTGCTGCTACACTATCACCTAGTGACAATGCATTTAACGTTTTAGATTTTAGCCACGCATAAGGGGTTAGTATGAAAATCCAAGGTAATAATGCCAGGACATGAATCCAATCCCTTCCCCACACGTTACCAACTAGCCATCTAGAAGCGAATGTATACGTCTCATCATTTAACTTGAGAGAGAAAAATAGCGAAATTGCACTAAAGCCAGCTGAAACTGCAATACCAATGAGAATAAGTCTAATGGGAAGTAAACCTTTTGACCGATCACTCGCAAGTAAAATAATAAGAAATGCAGCTAATACTCCTCCGCCAAATGTAAATAACGGTATTAAAATGGATGCACTCTCATTAATAGAATGAAAGAGAGTAACAAATACGATAAGACCGAAAAATGCACCTGAATGCAACCCTAAAATACCAGGATCTGCAAGTGCATTACGGGATAACCCTTGCAAAATCGCACCGGAAATACCAAGACCAATACCGGCTAACATCGTGATTATTATTCTTGGCATACGATAATCATATAGCACGGTTGCACTCTCAAAATCACCATAACCCAAAAGTGTTTCAATTACTCTAAGTGGCGCTATACTCAGTGTCCCTGTATTTAAACTAATTAAAATTACAGCGATACTTATACATCCGAAGATTGTAGTTACAGTAATAGCTCTCTTTTTATCCGTGTTAAAAAGACCCTTCACTTATAATTCCCTCCCAACTTTACGTGCTATATAGAGGAAGAACGGAACTCCAACAAGAGCTACCATAATCCCTATCGCAAGTTCCTTAGGAGGATTTACTGTTCTTGCCCCTAAATCAGCTACAACTAATAACATAGCTCCTAATAATGCTGACATAGGAATAATGAGTCTATAATTAACACCAACTAATTTTCTAGCAATGTGCGGGATAACTAGTCCTACAAATCCAATAGAACCAACAGCTGAAACAGAAACACCTGCCAGAATAACTACTATAATCATCCCTAGTATTCTCGTTCGGTTCGTTTTCACTCCTAAATTTGTAGCAACATCATCTCCCATTGATATGAGTGAAATAGATCTTCCTAACACTATCGCAAAAATAATCGTTATAAGAATAATAGGGACTAAAAATTTCAAGTGTTCCCACTTAACCCCTGCAACACCACCAGCATACCAAAACGCTAAATCTTGGCTTAAATCATAATAAATCGCAACACCTGAACTTAATGAATGTAAAAGCGCTGCCATAACCGCTCCAGCAATCGTTAACCTCATTGGTGTTAACCCGCCTGATGTTGCTGATCCAATAACAAAAATAAGTACTGTACTTAAGACAGCTCCAATAAAGGAAACAATCATTAAATAGGAATACGGCATATGTGGGAAAAAGGCAAAACTAAGTGCTACTACAAACATCGCACCTGCATTTATTCCGAGTACACCTGCATCAGCTAAAGGATTTCGTGTTACACCTTGCATAACAGCACCAGCAACCGCAAAAGCTGCCCCTACAACTGCTGCACCAATTACTCTCGGGAGCCTTAATTCATAAATAATTTGGTGCTGTGTTAGTTTCGGATTGTAATCCAAAACCGCTACCCACACCGTTTGTAAATGAATATCCTTTGCACCAAATGAAATGGCTAAAAATATAGATCCAATTAAACATAAAATTGTTAAGCTCATGAAACATATGAACTTAATATGTATCCAGCGGTTATTACCAGCATGTACAGTAGACTTATGTAACATGTTTCATTTCATCCTTTATATTCAGTTGTTTTTTATAATTATTTTTTATTTATAATTAATATTGATAATAATTATCATTTTCATTTAGATATTATATCCCCACTTTTTTTAAATAGCAAACTATTTTTTACTTTGTTAAAATATTAAAATACTTATTACAATTCCCTTCTAAAACTTACAAATACATGCAAAATAGACTACTAGCTTATTTTTAAAATCGTAGTATACTTAGTCATTATTTCGAGTTTTCTAACAAACTTATCAAAGGAGACCCAATGTTCTATATAAAACAATTACTACATTTCACTTACGAACAAGCATTATCTTGTTTATTCCCAGTCACTATTTTTTTAACACTAGCCCTTTCAAAAATCATTTCTATCCCAGGGTTATATCGCTATGATTTCATACTCATCGTATGTCTTCTGATGCAGTGGATTATGTATAAAACTGGTCTTGAAACAAAGGACGAACTAAAAGTAATTACTGTCTTTCATTTAATTGGACTTTTACTAGAAATATATAAAGTACATTTCGGTTCATGGAGTTATCCTGAAGAGGCATATTCGAAAATTTTTGGAGTTCCACTTTACAGCGGTTTTATGTACGCAAGTGTCGCAAGTTACATATGCCAAGCGTGGAGAAGATTGCATTTACAAATGCACCATTGGCCAAAAGCCATTTTTGCCATACCGTTAGGAGCTATAATTTACTTCAATTTTTTTACACATCATTTTCTATATGACTTTAGATGGGTATTAACTTTACTTTTATTCATCGTTTTCTTTCGGACATTTGTAGAATTTTCATTGCAAAGCGTTACATATAAAATGCCGCTCGTACTCTCATTTTTCCTTATCGGATTCTTTATTTGGATTGCAGAAAACATCGCTACTTTTTTCGGAGCATGGCAATATCCAAATCAACGAGAAGCATGGAACCTCGTTCACTTAAGCAAAATTAGCTCATGGTTTTTACTCGTTGTTATTAGCATTATGATTGTTACGCAGCTAAAACATTTGAAGGAGTCGAAAAGATAATACTGATTATGTAAAAACAGTTAGCCCCTCGCTCATTAGAGAGTGAGGGGCTTTTTTAGTAATATTTTTTAAACCGTCCCTATCAAAGGAGTTATAAATTTATCATAATTTACAAGAGCATAAGCAGTTGCACATTATGAACTACTACTAGCAGAAGATGTTGCTACAGATGAAGCGGCAATCGTTGCCATCATGGCTGCCTGTTGTGCTTGTATGAGGACTTCTATCATTGTTTGTAAACCTGTGTTAGTAGCTTTACTTTCCTCACCTTTCTGACTTACGAACAGTTGAATAGCAATAAGAATAGTTGTATCTGTATGCCAACGGAACAATTTATCCCCCTGCAATTTTTCAATAAATGCTCGAATAGAATGAATCTCTTTTTCTCCGTCCTCGAGTAACGCTAGTAGCCCGATAGCTGGGTAATGCATCTGTTTTACTTTTACCTTTTCTTGCTTTAACAAATTCCATATATTTGTACATTTTGCAACTAATAGTTCTTCCCTGACATCCTTCTTTAGTGAAAGAATATGACTCAAAAATTGAAGATCATTCCCTTTACGCAAACCAGCTGTCGCTAGTTTCTGATAAAGACGTTCCACTCGGTCCATAAGTGTTTCTACATGCTCTGATTGTCCTGCTAATAAAACTGCGAGCGGATAATCATTTGTACTTGTAAGAAAGAGGTGATCCTTTTTCATGCGTTTATATACTTGCATCGAACGCTGAATATGTGTGCCATGCTGTTCATTTTCTTCTGTTAAAAGCACAGCTGCTGCGAGATAAGTAAATATACTCCGGCTAAAGCCACCAGTGACCAATTGTTCATATAAATCTAAAAACTTCTGAAAAGCTTTCTTATAATCTGTAAAGTGAATATCTAATGTTGCGGCCACTACAAAACGATGATAAGACTTTAAGTATGAAAACATCCCTACCTGATTCTTAATATAACTACTAATTTCTAAAAAACGTCCGAGATCAAACAACTTATCACTACCTGCATACATAGCAGCAATCATCATTGCTGTTCGAGAATCACTCGTTTTCCATTTTAGTTCTCCCTTTAACTGTACATATGTATGTTTATATTGCTCCAACTTTTGCTCTAATGTAATCATAGTATTCACCCCTATTTCTAGTTCTTCTCTATCATTATACGTATATTCCATATTTAGGAATACTATAATTAATAATCACACCATAAAAATTATAAAATTCTCTTATCCTTCTTCATCAGCATCACGATGATAATCCCTAATCCTTCAAGAAGTTATACAAAAAAGTAGATAATAATTTATCTACCTTTTTTTTTTGTATATATTATTTAACATTACACCTGTATTGCTTGTTATATGCAATTAAGACTAAAGAGCTTTAATAATTCGTTCCATCGCCTTCATTTGCCCAAGATGATCCGCTTCATGATAAAGCATCATACCGTAAAGCTCCCCTACTGTTTTTAATCCTAGGAATGGTTCTGGAAGTTTATTTTCAAATACTTCTGCTGGCATTTCGTTAATACGCTTCGCTTGTTCTTTTAATTGAGCCGTTAACACTTCTAATGATGGCCCTTCTGTTTCCCATTTAGATGGTCGTGTACCATATCCAAACATACCTGGGTATTCAGTTGGTAATTGTTTAAATTCTCTTCCAAACATGAAAGTTTCTGCTGCCGTTAACACGTGACCAATATGCCAGCGAATTGTATTGTTAAAGCCATCCGGCTGCGTATCCGCAGTATTATCATCTAACGTTTCCATGAATTTCAGTAATGCTCCACGCGTTATTTCAAATTGTTTTAAACCAACTAGTCTATTCATTTTATCGCTCCCCTTTTTTATGTACAATTTATTATGAACTAAGAGTGTTCAACTTATTAAAGTTTCACCTTGTATAATCTATCAGAAACAATTAAGAAATACACCTAATATGCTTATTAAACATAATAAAAAGGTTCACTCCTCGTAAATATAGAATTACTTACTATGTAAATAAAAGAGGAGTGTACTTGTATGTTACATATTTTAAAACAACAATATAATCTGATTAGCTCTACAAGAGAAACTCTATTTTCGTTTTTTGAAGAAATCCCAGTAGAAAAATTACATAGCACTGTTCCGAATTTCGGAAGCGGTAGTATAATAAAGACGCATATTCATGTAGCCGATTGCTATCGATACTGGCTTGGATCATTCGCATTCAAGCAAAAAAGAGCAGATTTTTCATTTGCCAGCGATTATGAAGTTGAGCATGCAGATGTCGAAAAAGTTCGTACTAGATTTAAGTTAGTAGATGAGGTTGTACTACGTTTTTTAGATGAATATAATGACCGATGGCTCGAAAATATAGCAAATGAAGTTAAATGGCAAAAAGAACCTTGGAGCACAACTCCGCTCTGGCTTTTAACTCATACGGAGACACATGAGTTTCATCATAAAGGACAAATTGTATCAATGGCTAGGCACCTTGGATATACTCCTCCTGATACAGATCTTAGTTAATTCAATGGTCCATGATTACTGAAAAAATTAGAATGAATACAAATCGAGCATGTTTTGAAATCCAATCAAAACATGCTCTTAAAATATGCTATCTTACAATCTCCATATCCTCATCAATACCAAATAGTCTCCGCATAATTATAAGCATCACTATTCGGAATGGCATGTTTCCCCTGCGCTTGTGCCTTTCTTGGATCTAAGTCATATACCATTGGCGTATAGCATGATGTTTTCCCTTTATTTACAACACCATTTCCTCCAGCACTTCCGCAAGTGTATGCCTTTCCATCTGTTTTTCTAACAATCCTTGCATCAGCTTCGTTATTATAAACTGCTGGGCGGGTTACAGTAACTTTTGCCCATGCTGTCTTACAAGTCGTGCTAAATTTTAATTCTACATAAGAATTTGAATCAATCCACTTCTTTTCTTTCGTTACTGCGGATTGATCACAGCTGTTATAGTAAGGACTTTTCCCATCATATGAATGATTTTCTGCGTATGCTTTATCGCTCTATTAGTCGTGCTAAACATACTAGTTACAACGAGTAAAGATAGCAATAAACATGCACTCACCTTTTTTAATAGCTTCATATAATTTCACTCCTTTATTAATAACGTGCTGTTTTACCGTAACCGTTATTAAACGTAACCGCTTCAGCATCTGCTGTATATCCGAAATCTGCAGTTAAATCAAATACCATTCCTGTATACGTGCTCGTTTGACCTGTTTTTATTGTGCCGTTCCCCTGATTAGAAGTAACTGATTTTTGGAATACACCATTTTTATATTTATTTACAACTGCGTACGCATACACTCCTCCCGAAACAGCTGGTGCTGGTTGATCTAAAACAAGCTTAGACCATGCTGCATGACATTTATTACTGTAACGTAAATACACTGTCCCTACTTTTTTACTCCCTTCATAAACTGCTGTAGACTTTGCATTAAATCCATCTGCATCACACGTTGTACTTCCCCCGTATACTTTCGTTGTTGCTGGATTTTTTCCGTCATAATAACTACTTAAATCAGCAGCTGCCAATGTACTTCCTTGGAAACTAAATAATACACCTATACTTGCCGCACTTAACACGCATACTTTCATTAACTTTTTAAACATATTAAATTCCCCCCTCACAATAAGTACGTATACTAAAGACAATCTATCCCCTATGTAAGCCCTCCTTTCACGCTTCCTAGAGGCATCTTACAGAAACGAATAAACGTTGTAAATTCCCTTATGATTATTGGAATATACGAAGAATTTTACTTATCCTTGTAAGAAAAAAGTTGAGAAATACACATTTTATAGCATTCTTAATTTAAAACATAAAAGAACCGATACTTGTTATATTCAAGCATCGGTTCTTTATACAAAATTGCCATTTTTTCTTTTATATAAAATAAATATTTCTCCACTTAATCCGTTGTAAAAAACTCCCTCGTTACATCAATAAATTGTTGCAGTGGCACTGCCATCCATTTATCTTTATGCCAAGCAATTTGTGTATAAATCGGAGCTATTGTTTCTTTTAACACTAACTCCTTTAACGTCCCTTCCCGTATATCTTTTTCTACTACTATTGCTGGCAAAACTGCTATACCTAAATCCGCAATGACACATTGTTTAATTGCCTCGACACTAACAAACTCAATCTTATTTGCTGGATATACGTCTTCCGCACGAAATAACTCTTCAAATAAAGTCCGATATGAGCACCCTAGTTCAGTTAACAAAAGTGTTTCACTCTCTAAATCTTTTATAGAAACGGAAGCCTGTTCGAGTAAACAATGCCCTGGAGCCGCTACTACTTTTAATTCTTCTTTCATAAGTGGATCCACATGCAAAGCATCTTCTGTTTTACATTCGTCCAAAATAAATGCAAGATCGACTTTCCCCTCCATCAATTGTTCCTTCGCATCTTTATTGGAATGCGCTGGTTTAAATATAAGCTTTATTTTGGGGAATTGTATTTTAAACCTCTTTAATATAGAAGGAAGCCTATATGTACATTGACTTTCTTGTGCACCAATTATTAACGTACCTGCTATTTCCTCATCATCTTTCACAGCCGTCTTCGCTTCGTTACTAAGTGCGATTATCTTGTCCGCATATAGTTGAAACTTCCTGCCCGCTTCAGTTAAGAAAAGACGTTTCCCTAACCTCTCAAATAGTGGTGTACCGAGCTCAGCCTCTAACGTTTTAATTTGTGCTGTAACACTCGATTGGGCAAAGTTTAATTTCTTCGCAGTTTGTGTAAAGTTCAAAGTTTCCGCGGCTATTTTAAATGTAATTAATTGTTTTATCTCCATTTATCATCCCTCTTTTCAATCGGTATTTCCGATTGATTTCATCGAAATAATCCTCTTTGTCTATCGATGTTTATATTGTATGATAAAGAGCATCGACAAACAATATAAATGGAGGTATTCCATATGAAAGCACTTTGTTTCGAACAGTTCGGAAATCCGGATGTACTACAATATAAAAAAATACATGATCCAATCATAAATTCAAATGAAATTCTTGTGCGCACGAAAGCAATCGGTTTAAACTTTGCTGATATTTATAGACGCCGCGGTGATTATCATCTCGCTGGTAACCCGCCATATATATTAGGTTATGAAGGGGCTGGTATTGTTGAACAAGTAGGAGCTGATGTTACTACTATCAATCCTGGAGACCGTATTGCATTTGCTGACGTCCCATTTGCAAATGCAGAATTAGTTGCCGTTCCATCAGAAAAAGCCATCCTACTTCCGGATTCTATTTCTTTTGAAACAGCCGCTTCTGTCTTATTACAAGGTCTAACGGCACATTATTTAACGAAAGATAGCTATCAAATAAAACAAGGTGATACAGCTTTAGTCCACGCTGCGGCTGGTGGCGTTGGTCAACTTCTTATTCAAATGATTAAACTACAGGGCGGAACAGTAATTGGTCTTACGTCATCAACCGAAAAAAACAAAGTAGCCACGTTAGCTGGGGCTGATCATGTATTTTTATATACGGAAAAATGGCATTCAAAAGTACTTGAAATAACAAACGGCACTGGAGTAAATGTTGTATATGAATCAGTAGGTTCTACATTAGAGGAAAGTTTTAACGCTACTAAAATTGGCGGTACTGTCGTATTTTACGGAATGGCTGGTGGTAATCCTGCGCCAGTTGATCCGCGTATGCTTATGGATACTTCAAAAACTTTAACTGGTGGAGACCTTTGGAACGCGCTTACTACTTTTGAAGAACGTAAGCAGCGCTCTACTCAATTATTCGATTGGATCACTAGTGGAAAAGTAAACATCGCGAGTCCTACTACATTCGCCTTACAAGATGGTGCTCTTGCACATAAATTATTAGAGAGCAGAAAAAGTACTGGGAAGATTTTATTGATTCCATAATCGTTCATATTTAAAAAGGAAGCTAGAATATATTTCATTGCTTCCTTTTTAAATGTTATTAATGTTCCATTTTGCTTCTTTTTAATAACCCTGTTATTTATATTTTTTATTTCTATACTTCTCTTTCTAGGCCCCTCATTTTTAGGTTTATAAAATAAATGAATCTAAATATTAAAGGAAAGAACAAACCTCCGGATATCAACGACCCAATAAATACAGTATCAATAAAAGAAAAAATCCCAAAGAATAGCATTCCAAAAAAATAAAATACAACTGCACTCCAATAAATAAAACGTGGAAACTTAGTTTGGAACGAATCACCTTTTTTACACGGTTTTCCAAATAAAAAATGAACGAATTTAATCAACATAATCACTTCTCCATATAATTGTTAATATCCTTTTCTTCTTAGAACTGAGCATAAATCACATACTATGTATCTTTTTCTTTGAGTTTTCCGACAACGGGGTTATTAGCTATGTCGAATACAGTAACCTTTTACTCATATTTTTCGCAAAGGCAACAATATATTTTTATTTCAATACAAATCGCCTATCCCCATTATCATGTTGCAATTCAAACAATACTGGATTACTAACAAATCTTTTTAACAAAACGTCTGCCTCATGATCAGTTATTTCATTAGGAATATTAATGCCACTAAATGATGTTGAGGAAATTAGTGTATGAAAATCATATTTAAATTCATAATCACCAATATACGCAAGTGCCAATTGCCCTTTCCATTCAATTTGATACGTCTGTCCTTCTAATCTAGTAAACTTAATATTATGAAAGGCTGACGCATCATGTCCAAGTAAATAAACGTCAAATGCAGTTAAATCTAAATCTAAGTTCTTCTGCTCATCTTCGGATAAAAAATCAATTGCAAATCTCTTCCCATTTAGCAAATCCAAATCAAAAGGCACCTCATCACTTCCTACACGAAACCCTTTAAAATCCCATTCTTCTGATGACAAAGTACAGTTATGGAAGTTGTTCCATACAATCTTCGCGTGCCAGTCATCAACATCTTCTCCATCTTCTTCATCATCATAATCCGCAGTCTCTAAATGTAAATCAAAATACAAACCAGCTACACCATTTAACTCTTCTTCCTCCGCATATTTAAAATGTGCACTCCACTTAAAATTAACAATTCGATGACCTTTAGGCCACGGGTTGTCCACAAAATATATTCGATCCATATTTACACGTTCCTTATTTTGTTTTATTTCTCGTAAACTCACTTAAATTTCGAGATGAAATGTAAGACTAGACTAATAGCCCTCCAATAAGCTGCAAGACAATTTATTGTTCCTACTCTCTTACTATATCACCACAATAATTTTCATAGTGTATTTTTAACAGAATATTCCGATTTAAATTAACAAATGATATACTGAAAAATAAAAGGAAGCTAGATTTTCTAGCCTCCTTTTCTTATCTCTATTTGAGATTTAATTATATTTCCACACTTTCTTTCCCTTTTGCAACATACCTCATATCTCCAACCGACTCGACTGTGTATGTTCCACCTTGATATACAATCTTCGTCACACTAGCATTTTCCACTCCAAGTTTTGTTTTACTACTATCTATCATTTCTATTAAGGCAGTAATCAAAAGCCCATGAACGACAACTAAAACGGTACCGTCTCCATTTGCAGCAGCTTCTTCACTAATTTTATCAATCTCTGTTTTTATACGAGTAGAAAATAATTCCCAATCTTCCGCTTGTTTCGTAGGGTCTGCTGCTCTAATAAGATTAATTACTTCTTGAATAGAAAGCTTCATAAGTTCTTCTGGTGCTGCAACACCCGCAGCTTTTCCAACCGCATCCCACATATTTTCAAGTTTTTCACCTTCAAAAATACCAAAATTTAATTCTCGCAAATTTTTTCTTTTCTCAAGTTTCAATTTTGATTGCTCACTATATTTTAATACTAAATTAGCAGTTTCAATCGCTCGGCCGCTATCGCTACTATACACATTCGTAAAATGAACATCTTTTAATCCTGTTCCTAAATTTGAGGCAACTTCCACACCTTTTTCTACTAACGGAGAGTCTGCCCAACCTTGCGCGCGATGGTTCGTATTTAATATTGTTTTACCATGTCTTGTAACATATAACGTAACTACATTCTCATTGCTATTTGTTTCTCGCTTATTCATTCTATTCTCTCCCTTTACGTTTCTATATCAATTTTACCACCTCAATTATTCATTGAGCAAAATATACGTCAGTAGATCTGCTGAATAAAAAAAGCTATCTTTCTGTATATCTCTACAAAAAGATAGCATCTTTTATGATTACATTTCTTAGCCAATACTTCTACTCAGCGAAAGCACTCGAATATTGTACAATTCCTTCTACACCTTGAAGAGTGTTCTCTCGTAGCTCCATCACCATAAACACTTCATCTGGCACTTCAAATGGCGCTTTTATATTCCACTGACTTGCGCGTTCAAAACCGAATTTCGGATAGTACTCTGGATGCCCTAATACTACAACTGACCCGTATCCTAATTCTTTCGCTTTTTCTAAAGCAGCCGTGATAAGTTTTCCACCAATTCCTTTCTTCTGATGGCTTGGTGCTATTGACACTGGTGCAAGTGCTAATGAATCTACAGTAGTCCCACCTTGTTCTATTGTAATTTTCGATAACATAATGTGACCGACTATTTCCTTATCTACTGCAACGATGGATAACTCCGGAATAAATGCGTCACATTCTCTAATACGTTTTACAAGTTCATGCTCTTTTTTATCACTAAATTCTTCATTTAAAAATGCCTCTTTTACAACTTCTTCTGTCTTTCTATAATCATTTTTTTGTTCTTGTCTAATCGTTACCATTCTATATTATCCTCTATTCTTTCTTATTTCTTTTTGGATTTTACGAAGTGCTTTTTTCGATCCGCGCTCTATATCATGTTGCATTTTTCTTTCTTTATAATCAACAAATAGTGTACTTAAATCGTACCCTTCTGGATATAATTCTTTCGCTGCTACCTCTAAAGTAATGCGTTTTACATTCACTTCAACGAATTCACCGTTATAATATACAACGACGTTATAGAAATTATCTTTTTCCTTATAAAGGATACCAAAATCATCATAATCCAATAAATTCACACGGTCGCCGACTTTGTACTCATAATGAGATTCTCTTTTCGCTTGCACAAATTTCGGTTTTCTAATTTTACTTTCATTCACTTTTTCTATAGCGTATTCTTTATTTCCCATATACTCTTTCGCTCTTTGCAGTACATGTTCTTTTACGTTCATTTTATTCGCAATCCAAAGCGCATTACTTTCACCTGATTTACCGATAACTAATTTATAAAGTGGCTCTAGTGTTTCACTATTAAATTGCATTGCTGCGTTCATAAAATCACCATGCATTTCTGAAAAGCGTTTAATTTCACCGTAATGCGTACTCGCAATTGTAATACATCCCGCAAGGTAAAATTCTTCTAAAATAGATATCGCAAGCGCCGCACCTTCATTCGGTTCTGTACCGCTCCCTATTTCGTCAAATAGTAGTAACGTATTATTATTTGACATCCTCATAATTTCAGACAGATTTTTCATATGAGATGAAAATGTGCTTAGTGCATTTTCGATACTTTGATTATCACCAATGTCTACAAATACATTTTCGAAAATAGCAATTTCCGTTTCTTTATCTCCCGCAATATGAAAGCCTGACATTGTCGCTAATGTTAATAGTCCGATTGTTTTTAACACAATTGTTTTGCCGCCTGCATTTGGTCCTGTAATAATTAAACTACGGTACTCTTGACCAATTTCAAAGTTTAACGGTACAACTTGCCCCGTTAAAAGCGGATGCTTACAATTCATTAAATGAATGTTTCCGTGATCGTTTAGCTTCGGTTCTATTCCATCGATTGATTTACTAAACTTCGCTTTCGCAAATACCATGTCATATTGACTTATCAGTTCCATATTAATTTTTATACTATAAATATTTTCTACTACCATTCCTGATAGTGTCGCTAATATTTGATACTCTTCCATTGCTTCTTCTGCTTTCAAACTTGCTAGTTCCACATTTAGCTTTGTAACCGTATGTGGTTCTATAAATACAGTAGAACCTTTTGCAGAAGCTTCAACAATACTCCCAGCAACTTGATTTTTATAGGAAGATTTAATTGGAATCGTATAACGGTCATCCTTTTTACTAATAAAGAATTCCTGAATAAATTTCTTATTTGCACTACTATTTAAAAACTTCGTTAAACGCTCTTTTATTTTTCCATCTACAGAATCGATATTATTTCGAATTCGTTTTAACTCTTTACTTGCAGCTGCATCAATACTATTTCCTTTAATTGAAAAGTTAATTTCCTCTTCAATGCTTTTATATTCAGTCATTGAATTTGCATAAGAAGCTAATACTGGTGCAAAAAATTCTTTATCTAACATAAACTTTTTAATCTTTCTACATCCACGTAAAAAATCTGAAACACTTACTAATTCCTCTGGATCTAAAATCATCCCTTTTTCTAATTTTTGAATTGTACTCGCGATATTTGAAATTCCGAAAAAAGGCACATGTCCTTCTGCATCTAATATAGTCCTTGCTTCTGTCGTTTCATTTAAACGATTTCTCACTACTTTTATACTTGTACTCGGCTCTAATTTATTTAATAATTCCTTACCTAATCCACTTACACAATAAGATTTCACTATTTCCTTTAATTCGTTATATTGTAGCTTTTCAAAAGTCATCGTATTCATTTTGTTTCTCCTCACTATGATTGATGTTTATCATAAATGAAGATACCTACTCATTAGATCCCAATGAGTTTTACATTATTCAATTACCATTTTTATACATTTAAAACGTATACAAAAAAGCTGCGGGGATACCGCAGCTTTTACATTTACAAGGCATGTGTAATAACATATGAGGAAATAAACCATAAAAAACGAATGGCAATCCTCTCATTACACGCTTTATAAAGTATTGTAGGTATCTTCATAGGTTTCGAAATAAACGCATGACAAAATTAGGGGTATGATATACATAAAAATACCCTGGTCTTATCCGATTTATTTCATTAAATTTTTCCTATTTAATACCTACCGCACTCACAAAAAGCACCTCTCATTAATTTATATTTTATGGTCATTGAAATCTAATTTATTGAAATCATCATACTATATGTTTTGCAAGAAGTAAAGGTGTCATACTTTTATAACTATACAGAATGTAAAAAGAAGAGGAAACTTATATTTCAGTCTACCTCTTCTTTTTCATCACCAATTTACTGTTGAACATATATGGAAACAGAGCCTCCACTTACATGGAATTGCCCCCATCCATCTTTATTAATTGTTACAGTATTTGTTTGATTACCCGTAATATCGTACCATACTTCCCCAGCGTTATTCTTTCCAACATCCATCCACTTTGATCCTCCTGGTCCATCGGAGATTAATGCCGCTAAACCAGACTTAGCATGTACACTATCGCCTTCTCTTGTCCAGCCAATCACATCTGGATGGTCTAAATAATCACGCTGCGTACCATATGCAAAGTTTTTTCGTGCCGTCAAAATTGGATCAATTTTATCTTTTAACGCTGGAATTTCATAACTACTATTTCCGCTTGTCCCATAGTAATCACCATAAAAAACTGAAGGATAGCCCTCTGCACGAGTTAAAATAAATGCATATGCCAGCGGCTTAAACCACGGACTTACTACAGATTCCAATGATTGCCCAGGTTGAGAATCATGATTCTCAACGAGAGTAACTGCGAGTGCAGGATGATTTTTCATTACTGTTCCATTTAAAATATTTCTCATATCATAATTCCCATTTCCTGTTGAAGCATAATGAAAATTGTAATGAAGCGGTGCATCAAATACAGATTGATTATAATTGACTTTCGCCAAATAATTGTTTAAAGTCTGGATATCATTTTGCCAATATTCAGCCACCGTAAACATTTCTTTCCCCGTTTGCTGTCTGACATGATTTACCCAATCGCGTAAATATTCATGATCAATATGTTTAACAGCATCTAAACGAAATCCATCTAAATTTAATTCATTCGCATACCACGTTCCCCAACTTTTCATTTCATTCGCAACATCTGGATGATCAAAATCAAGATCTGCATACATCAAATAATCATAATTTCCATTTTCGCTAGACACTTCCCAGTCCCACGCTTTACCTATACCCCTAAATTTATAAATTCGGTTTAATTTCCTTCCTTCATCCCAATCCGTTCCGTCAAAATGATACCATTTCCATTTGAAATTAGAATAAGCATCTCTGCGCCCTGGAAAGTTAAAACCCGTCCACGCACTAATTTCATAATCACCTGATACTTCAATATTTCGATTGTTACGGTCTACCTCAACAGCTGTTACGGTTTCAGTATAATCAGCCCCACCTTTATGATTCATAACTACATCACCGTATACGTCGATGTTTTGCTTATGTAAAGCGTCAATTGCAGATTTCAACTGTGCCTTTGTCCCATATTTCGTCCGCACCGTACCTTTTTGATTGAACTCCCCTAAATCGTATAAATCATAGGCCCCATACCCTACATCATTTTGCGAAGTCCCTTTATATGCAGGTGGTATCCATACAGATGTGATTCCCTTATGAGCTAAACTTTCAGCATCATAACGCAAACGATTCCAATGATTCCCATCATTCGGAGCGTACCACTCAAAATACTGCATTAATGTTCCATTATTTATCGTTGCTGCTTCCGCCTTATTCCTCCCATATATATTAGGAAAAAGCAAAATAAATAATAAACAGACTACCGTAATCCTTTTCAACATATTTACACCATCCCCTTTAAGAAAACGTTTGCATAATTCATTAAAATTATTATAATATTCGTTCTACAGTTAGTAAAGTAACAATCTTTTAATCTCTCACATTATTTTTCAAAATATGAATTTAACTATTCCACAAGTACCCCCACATAGTTTAAAATTCACATCGTATTCAAAATTGTATACAATTTATCTATAAAAGTATGACGGAGGGATTTCTATGACAGACTTTCAAAAACAATTTTTCGCACGTTTACATATAGAAGAAAAAGAAACCATATCATTTGAAGATTTATCTCAACTTATGTATGGAATGGCGCAAACTGTTCCATTTGAAAATTTAAATGTTCTCGAAAATAACTTTAAAGAAATATCAAAAGAGAATTTAAAAGAAAAAATTTTAGTAAACAACCGTGGCGGTCTTTGTTATGAACTAAATCCTACTATGTATTACTTTCTTAAAGACTTTGGATTGGATGTTTATTTAGTTTCAGGAACAGTTTACAATGCTGCGAACTCTATATGGGCTGTCGATTCCGGACATATCGCAACTGTTTTAAAACATCATCATGAACTTTATTTAATTGAAGTGGGGTTCGGATCATACTTACCTCTTGCACCTGTTCCTTTCTCAGGTGAAGTCGTTCACTCAGTAACAGGAGATTATCGTATTCGCAAAGAAACAACTGAAAAAGGAAATTACATTTTAGAAATGCGTAAAAACAATGAGTTTCTAGATCAATCTTCTGCTGATGATTGGACATTAGGCTATGCATTTTATATAGAAGAAGTGGATGAAACGAAAGCGAATACAGCACAAAAAATCATCGTTGAACATGAGGGCTCACCATTTAACAAAGTACCTCTTATTGTAAAACTTACACATGACGGACACGTTTCTTTAACAAAAGATCGTCTTACAATAACAAAGGACGGTACAAAATCTAAAGAAGAAGTTACAGACGAGCAATATACAAACCTTTTACATTCGAAGTTCGGAATTACACTATAACTGTTTAAGCCTTGCTATTTACAGCAGGGATTTTTTGCAATTTGTTGTATTTCATAGTTATATAGGAATATGACTACACGTTTAGAAAGGAAATGATTATGACAGAACTTAAAGATCGATTACAAGTACCCGATAATGAAAAATGGAAGTTAACAGATATTTACGATACGATTGATGATTGGGAAAATGATTATAAAAAAATAGAAATGTTAACAATTGAACTAAAAGAATTTAATGGAGATATTCACGATGGCAATCGTTTATTAGCTTATTTAACAAAGAGTGAAGAAATATCTAGCATATTATCTTTAATGTTCGCTTATGCGCGATTACAATCTGATCTTGATACACGCGATACTGACGCCCAATCCCTTGTCGATAAAGTATCACAATTACATGTAAAGGTAAGCGCAGCGAAATCATTCTTCTCCCCATTCTTACTTAGCGTAGAAGAAAACACTTTACACTCTTACATAGAAGAAACGGAAGGGTTACTATACTATAAAGAAGACTTATTTGAATTATACCGTTATAAAAAACACGTATTGAATACGGATCAAGAAGAAATTTTATCCCAAATGGGTGAAGCACTTTCCTCTCCGCAACATACATTTGGTATGCTAAATAATGCAGATATATCATTTGGTGAAGTGACGAATGATGATGGAAAGAAAGTGAACTTAACACGTGGAATGTATTCGAAGTTAATAGAAGATGAGAATCGTGAGAAACGTAAAGAAGCTTATAAGGCATATTACAAACCGTATGTTCAGTTAAAGAACTCAATCGCTTCTACATTATCTTCTGCTATTAAAAATAATGTTACTGTTTCAAAGCTAAGAAAATATCCATCAGCTTTAGAGAAATCATTATTTGGCGATATGGTTCCGAAAGAGGTATATGAAAACCTAATTGATACAACGAAAAAAAACATTCAAACATTACATACATACAATGAAATTCGTAAAGAAAAATTAAATGTAGACGAACTAAGACAATACGACTTAAGCGTCGATTTAGTACAAGGTGTAAAACAAGACATTCCATATGACGAAGCGTTTGATACTATGATTGCATCACTTGCTCCTTTAGGAGAAAAGTATATTGAAACATTAAAAGGTTTTAAAGATAAACGATATATAGATGTGAGAGAAACACCTGGAAAACGTTCGGGTGCTTATAACTTTGGGGTATATGGCGTTCACCCATTCATTCTTTTAAATCATCACGATGATCTAAATAGCCTTTTCACACTTACTCATGAGTGTGGTCACGGTATGCATACGCATTATTCACACGGATACCAACCAAGAATTTCTGCACACTATTCCATTTTTGTTGCAGAAGTCGCCTCTACAGTAAATGAAGTGTTATTAATTCACTACTTATTAAAAGAAGCGAAAGAAACGAACGTACGTAATCATTTAATTAACTACTTTATCGATAGCTTTAAAGGTACTTTCTTTACACAAATCATGTTTGCAGAATTTGAAAAAATCACACATGAAATGGCCGAACAAGGTAAACCATTAAACGCCCAAGTCTTTAGCGAAATTTATGAAAAGCTATTTAGAGAATATAACGGTGATTCACTTGTATTTGATGAAGAAGTAAAATATGGATGGTCTAGAATCCCTCATTTCTATCGTCCATTTTACGTGTACAAATACGCAACTGGATTCGCCTCTGCCATTCAAATTGCCGATAAATTATTAAGCGGTGATCCAAATGCACAAAAAAACTATATCGAATTCCTTAAAGGCGGAAGTTCTGACTATCCATTAAACCTACTGAAAAAAGCTGGTGTTGATTTAACTACGCCAGAACCGATTGAAAGTGCATTAAATCGCTTTACTCAACTTGTTGAAGAGTTTTCAGCATTATAAAAAAAGCATGCAGAGTATATACTCTGCATGCTTTTTTCATTCGAATCACTTTATTCTACATGTTGCTGCGTCACACAATGAATCATACCACCATACGCATACAGTGCATTTACATGAATACCAACGATTCTTCTTCCTGGAAACTGCCCTTCAATGATTTGCAGTCCTAACTTATCATGTTCATCACCGTATATAGGAACCAATACAACTTCATTTCCAATATAGAAATTCAAATACGAACCTTTACAGTCTGCCTCTTTTACCACTTTTCTTGTTACTGGTACTGGGAGGAGTTGAAATGGACTTCCATCTATATTTCTCGCTTGTCGCAATTCTTGATAATGCTTTTCTTGCGCATCCAAAAGGTACGCCTCTCCTTCCCCGAAAGGATCATATTCATAAAGAATCGTATTTTCATTTACAAAACGTGCTGCCCCATCAATATGATAATCCGTATCTTCATCATAATTATCTTCACCACGAATACCAGTTATCCATATAAAATTCGTTACCCCTAAATACTTCGTTAACTCCATTTCAATCTCTTCCTGACTTAGTGTAGGATTTCGATTTTCATTTATAATAGAAGTTTTTGCCGCCATTAAGGTCCCGTTTCCGTTTATCTCTATTCCTCCACCTTCTAGACAAACACTTGCTGCAACTTTTGGGATACTATACATTTCACTTATTTCGTCCGGAATAACAGCATCATTTTCATACGGATATTTATCCCCCCAACCATTAAAAATCCAGTGCGTTAAGCAGAGATTTTCTTCCTTATCTTTTACAAATATCGGTCCATTATCTCTTATCCATATATCATCAGTTTCTTGAACTAAAAAATCAATTTTATCCATATTTACGTTCTCTTCAATTAGCTTCGATTGGACATGTGTTTTTTCTTCTTCATCATATACAACAATATGCACATTCTCTCCGTAATGAAGCTCCTTCGCCATCGTTACCCAAATATCATCTAACTTAGCTCTGTAACCTTCACCTCTATGCGTTTTATCATGAGGCCATTGGAGCCATGTCCCCTCATGTTTCTCCCATTCTGCAGGCATATAAAACAAACTATTTTCTATATTTCTCATACATGTTCACCCCTTCTCTAAATGTAAGTCCAGTCTATACTTTGACATCGTGTTAAGGTCAACAACAATATATTCATTTGCTTGTAACTACTTCATAACGTTACTCTTTATTCTCCCTTGTGATACACTACTTCTCCTTGTAAAACTGTCATTAATACTTTCACACTCGGAATCTTATCGACACTCATTTTAGTAATATCCTCATTTAGTATTACGATATCAGCCGATTTTCCTACTTCAATTGAGCCAGTAATCTTATCAAGTCCTAGTGCCTTAGCTGGCTTAATTGTATAAGCATCAATAGCAGCCTGTACATTAGACAAGCCTTTCTCATCAATACTTAATGCGTTCGAAATCGTCACAAGTGGATTCAATTCATTTACATCCCAATCACTACTAAGTGATACATTTGCACCTGTTTTCCAAATTTGTCCTAACGGCATAATTCGTTTCATTTGCTGGGCTGTAAAATACGTACTTGCCCAGCTTTGTTTAGGATCTTCCGCAAAATCATGACCGACTTGAAAATCAGCGCTAACTCCTAAATGAGCAAAACGCTTCATATCACTATCTTCTACCATTTCCACGTGCGTAAGCGTATACGGCTGTTTTGCCCCTTCTTTTTTCGCTGCTTCAATTGCATTTAAACTCTCTCTTACTCCACTATCTCCAATTGTGTGAATAAGTGCACCGTAACCAAGTTTATTAAGTTCAGTTAACCACCATTTCATTTTTTCTTCTGGAATATAGTTCAAACCATACGGGGTTCCTTTAAACCACTCAAATTTATATTTTTCAAGCGTTTTCGCTGTACTGTTAATACTAATTCCATCACTATACATCTTCACTTGATTAATAAGCATGCGTGATGACAAATCATCTCGCTTAATCTTTTGGAAATACTCGATTTGTTCTGCTTCATTTAAGTTCGGATACACCCACGGACGAAGTACTACCCGTGACGTTAACTTTTTCTCATCATTTACTTTATTCCAAACATCTAACCAGCCTCGTTTCCAATAGAGACGTCCATCCCCCACTGTAGTAATACCATTCTTCGCAACTTCATCTAAGCCGTCCAGCAAACCTTCATAATTTTTTTCGAACAAATTCGGTTGGGCATTCCATGCTTTTTCCATTACGATATCTCCAGCTGTATCATAAAGAATACCAAACGGTTCTCCTGTTTCTGGATCCCGAATAATTCTTCCACCTTGTGGATCTTTCGTATCTTTATTTATCCCAGCCAACTCCAATGCTTTCGAGTTAACCCATACAGAATGAGAGGTTCTTTCCATAATTATTACTGGGTTATTAGGAAATAGCTCATCAAGAACTTGTAATGGCGTTTGTTGTTCTGACTTTTCATCCATATTTTTTAACAGCTCTTCCAAACTAAATCCTGTTCCACTTATCCATTCCCCATCTTTCACATCTTTTTTACAAGCATTTAAATACGAGCGTTGTTCTTGCAACGCAGCATCTGGTGAGACACTACAATTCCCTGCTGCTGGTGATTTCGCTTCAAAAATATGATTATGATTATCCACAAAACCAGGAAGAAGTTGACGTCCTTGTAGATTTATCACTTTCGTATCTTTATTAATCAATTTTTCTACATCCTTATTTGAACCGACAAAAGTAATTTTCCCATCTTTAATCTCTATAGCTTCTGCCATTTCTTGCTTTTCATTAGAAGTGTAAATTGTACCATTTTTAAACACTACATTTTTGGGCAACTGACTAGGTAGAGCAGAGCTACCATTCTCACCTTCTCCTACTTCAGGCGTACACGCTGAAATCCATACCATACTTAGAATCAAACAAATAATCATGATTTTTCTTTTCATATTCTTTCTCCTTTTTATTATGATAAAATGAAACTTTAATCAGTGGTGGACTCCATCCCTCACTAATTATTTGCCCACATCCATCAGGCTTTTACGGACAGCCTGACTCCCAAAAAATAGCGGGATAAATTGCTTTCGTATATAGAATAAGGATTGACATAATGTTAATGTCAATCCTTATTCTCATTCTATTTTCGTAACTAAAAAACAAATTTGTGTCACATACTCTTCTGTTAAACAATCACATTCTGGTCCCTTTATATAGACTTCATATGGATGACTCTCTAGTATATAGCCATTCCTTTCAACCCACTCTTCTAACGCCATATAAGCATAACCTATATAGTCATAGCTGCCATAATGCAAAGTGGTAACAATTTGATGCTGCTTTAACCTTTTTATGTCGCACTCTTGTAATACACCTTTATTATCTTCATCCATAATCGGAATTCTTAATTCTATATAGCTGCGATTTGGAATATACTCTTCATCATAAAAAACTGTAGATGGAGAACCGACTATTTGAAAGCTATTTTTTTGTACTTGTTCATATAAGTCATAAAAATAATCATCCATATCGTCTATATCTATTTGTAACTTTTGAGCAATTACTGTTATTTCATTTCTCATTCCAATTAATATATCGTAACTTCTATGGCGAGCAATATTTAGACCTTTATTCATATTTACTATTTCATTCATTTCTGAAATAACCTGTAAATTTTGTTTCACTTCATGAGATAACTCCATAATTTGAGATTGCATATGTTCAACAAACGAATCTTGATCTGCTGACTGGAGAATGATTATAATTTTTGGTAAAGGAAACTTGTACTCCCTCAGCTTTTTAATTTTTAACGCTACTTCCAGCTGCCCTTGTTCATAATATCTATATCCATTTACCGGATTCACATATGCTGGTTTTAATATCTCTTCTTTGTCATAATGCCTTAGCATCCGTGTACTCATTTTACAAATTCGTGAAAATTCAGTAATTGTATACATATAAATACCCCTTGAATACATTTTCTTATAAACTTATTCATCCCGATTGGTATGGGCTAATAATTAGAGGGGATGACCTCCTCTAATTAAAGTTTCACCTTATTAAAACCAATCAAAAATTTTTCTAATTGAAGAACTTTCACCCTGACTGCTCAATCTTTTCATTTTTGAAGGCAATAAATGACTCGGACAATACCACGTTAAACAATTCATTGCACCTCCCATAGTCGATATTTCTCCTACATGAATTTGAATGACTTGTTTTTCCGTATGCTGTTGAATATATCGTAAAACTTCCCCGTCTTTTGCTAATCCAAACTTAGGAACATAAAGGGCGTCACATGTTTCTAACATATTTATATATAAACCTTTTGCCGATGCAATTTCTTGATCATATTGCCCTTTCTCTGTATATGACGAAGGAACAACGATAAATTCAGCTTCTGGCATTTGCTCTTGAATAATCTCTTGCACATGATATCTAAATTCATTATCACCTAGAAAATCACTAATAAACATTGTGTGTTCATCAATAAATTTAACCATTCCGTCCGCGTGCGCAAGTACATCTCCTTCTTCAGCAGGAATAATAATAACCCGGCTTACATCTAAATCCCACTCTAATTGCTCAATTATTTCCTCTTCCGTCCAATCATCGTTGTCATCAAATATGCGTTCTGTTAATATAACAGTATCTTTTTTATTCCAAATAAGATTGCCACCATCCAATATTAATGGTGATTTCACATACTCAAATTCATTTTTGTTCAACCATTTATTAAATTGTTGATCTAAATATCGCCCTTGATCCTCTGGTAAATAGTTTGGGTAATATTTAAATTTAACAAGATGATTCGTTATAACTGGCGCAACATCTCTTAGCCAAATATCATCATACTCAAAGAAGTTTGTATGAAAGTCTTGCTCTTCAACAGATAAAGATATAAGTTGATCGGTAAATGATTTTTTTTCATTTAAGTATTCATTAAAGTAAATAATGTCTTCATACAATGGTTGATAATATTCATTCGATTCGTCTGGTATTGCAGTAAAAATAATGCCACTATGTTTTTGTTCCATTTTATTTACCTCGCTTTTTAATAATGATTACATAACTGATTTCAATCAGCCAACTATTCCCCAATCCATTTCTCTTTTCATTACAATTTTTGAAACGTGCACATTTCATGAATGGATTATAGCACGGAGAAATATTATATATTTATATAAAAATATATAGCTGTCGTTAAGCCGTAAAGTAACTCTTGACAAGATTTGAAAATAACGCTTTTCATACAACATTAAAAATATAATCATCATACCCAATGAATGATTAGCTGATTTTTCTATCAAGATTCATATCCATTACTTCGAGCAAACCGTTTTGATTACATAAATCTAATACATGTGTTTCTACTCCTATACAAATCCCTTCTAATGGAAGATCGTTTGGGTCCTGGCCAAATGGATCTTCAATTTCAACCCCTATTGCTTCAATCCCTATAAATGCAAAACTTATAAACGTAGTTGCAAGTACTGTAAACCATCCAAGACTATCAACAAGCCCGATCGGTAAAGTCCCGCAAAATATGAGCAGTAAAATTTTAATATGAGCAAAATATGCAAATGGGATAGGCGTTGTTTTAATACGATCACATCCACCCACAGCCGTAAGCAAATTATTCAAATCAGCTTCCATATTAATTATTACATTTGGATGAATTCGACCCGTTTTTAAACCTTTTGATAGTATAGTTTTTAACATAAAAACTATACTAATTGGTAAATGAATAGACTCCGCCAATATTTCCTTTTCCTTCTCGGAACAAATATTAAGCAATGCTTTTATTTCAGTTAGATCTTTATCGTCTCTCAAATGCCCTTTCGCTATCTTAGGAAAAGCAATTAATAAATGTAAAAATTTTAGCTTTTCCTGATCCGTCTTTTTCTCTTCAGACTCCCAATGACATAAAAAACTAACTGCTAAGTTTCTAGTAGAAGCACCAATCGTGCCAAATAACTTTCTACCTTCCCAGTACCGATCATAGGCAGTGTTCGTACGAAAAACTAACAGTAGACCTAAAGCTCCTCCAACAATTACCCAAGGAGTTTGATTAATTTTTATTTCTGCATAATAGTAATTAATCACAGTGATTACTGTTGAAATGCACATATATAATAAAATTTGTGGGAAAATATCTCTTATAACTGTTCCCTTTAATGTAAATATTCGATGTAAACTATTTTGATTATTGTAATGTACCATATTTACAAAAGCCTCTTCCCTTTTTAACTTTTTATCCTTAAAAATTACGAAAGTATACAATTAAATAGTAGAATCATAAACCCTATCATTACGAAACTGGTGAAAATTATTTCTTTCAATACTCTTACTCCTTTTTGAGCCAAAAGATATACCACTTTTAAAATTTAGACAACAAATGTTCACTATTCTAAATCACGACGCATTATTTTAGAGTTCGCAATGAATAAAGCACTAATTAATACAAGAATCGCGCAGGCGTATAACAATATATCTATTGGACTATCATGATTTATAATAATGAGACGAACGATAGCTGTTATACCTATATATATAAAATATCGTAATGGAAAATGAAAATTCATTTGAAAATACTTTATAATCATTACGATGAATTCAAAATATAAAAAGAATACGACGATACTATCGATCAAATGATAACTAGATTCCTCACCATTTAATTTCAGTTCTTGTATAAATTGAATGACTTCTTTCACAAGAAACACACTTAGAACAACCCCTAAACAAATCAAAGCTACATTTAAAATGTACTGTAGAACGATAGGGAAAAACGAAAATACTATTTTTAAGTTCTTTAACACAAACATTTTCTCCTTTTCCATATAAAGTGAAACTTTAATCAGTAGGGGGGTTGTTCACCCCCTACTGATTATTAGCCCACACTAATCGGGCGTTTATGGACAGCCCGACTCCCACCTAACTTCTTTTTTCGAGTCGAGTTTTAAGGTGAGAGTCTTACTACCCGCAAATAGCGGGATAAAACGAAAAGCGACAATACACTATACTCCGATTATCATTATATTAAAACGTTTTATTTTTACGAATAATAAAGCATGACAAAATAGGTAAAGATAGTATTTCATCTATTTTGTCTATACAGCAGTATAACGAAACTCCAAACGACTATTTCAATTGAATTGGTTGTTGTTGTGTCACACAATGAATCATACCGCCATTTTTATAAAGCTCTCTCACATCAATACCTACTACTTTACGATCCGGGTATAACTTCTGAATCGCGTCGTTTGCGATTTTATCATTTGGATCATTATAATTAGGCACCAATACCACTTTATTCCCAATATAATAATTGATATATGATCCCTTATAATCAAGAGTTTTCCCATTTTCTAAAGCAACCTTGTCTTTACTAAGTGGTAAGTATTCATACTTATACTTATTTCCTGAAGCATTTTTTGCATCTAACAATGTATCCATATCTTTGTTAGACAAACCCCATTCGGCTAGGTCGTCTTCTTTCATCGTTACAATAGTAGATTTATTATGGAATTTAGCAAATCCATCAATATGAAAGTCCGTAATATCTAAATTAGGTACTCCATCTAACCAAATAATGTTTGACACCCCAAGGTCACTTATATATTTTTCAATTTCCTTTTCCGATAAATCAGGATTTCTATTTTTATTCGTTACAGAACTTCGAGTTAATAAAGCAGTCCCATTGCTATCTAATTCAATTGCGCCACCTTCAAGGACAAATTTCCCCCAATCAATTCTTTCAATCCCTAATTGCTTACTAACGTTCTCACGAATACGAGCATCATTTTTGTAAGGTGTTTTATTCCCCCAACCATTAAATGCTGGATCTAATATTTTTAGATTTTTATCATTGTCATAAACAAAAATTGGTCCACTATCTCTTGCCCATACATCATCCGTAGGTGCTATAATGAAATCAATCTTCTCCATATTTAGCCCTTCATCTGTTAAAAGCTTATTGATTCTCTCTTTTTCTTCCTGGTCATATGCAACAATGTGGACTTTTTCACCCGTAGTTAAAGCACTTGCCATCTTAACCCAAATAGGTTCAACTTCTTTTTGATACTCTTGACCATATGTGTATTCATGTGGCCATTGTAGCCATGTACCTTCATGTTTATCTGTTTCATCCGGCATCGTGTATTTTCCAATCTTTTTCTGTACCTCTACCTTCTCATTCTCTTTCCCTTTTGCATTTTCATTTCCACCTTCATAAGAACATCCACTTATAATCGTTGTAGCTAATGTAGCTATCAAACAAAACTTCACTACTTTTTTCATTTTCTGCCCCTCCTGTTCTTGTCTTCAATAATGTAAAGCTTCACATAGTGTGAAGCTCAAGATTTTTCATCGATGTAAAAATTACCAATTATTCTCCCACGTGATAATCGTAAAATTCCAATAAAAATAGAGGGCATTCACAAAGTAACCCCCTCTATTTAACATTACTATTTTTTAACTTCCTTCATAAATTTATTCTAATCTTACTCCCTTCTCATACTTGCTTGTTCACTAAATAAAACATTATTAAATAAAAAAATCGGTATTGATCATTTCATATCAATACCGATTTTTAAACATTTATTTTTCTTCTATTAAATCATTCGCCATTTTTCTAAACTCTTGATTAAACGTATCATTCATACCATTCTGTACGTTAGAGAATAATATAACAAACGTTCGTTTATCCCAGTTAAAATTATTAAATGTGTTCCAACCAGCTAATACCCCATGATTATGATAATAGTCTGGGTAAATATAGAAACTAAATCCATATTTTCTTGCAGGTGATACAGTAAACATATCAGATAAGCCTTGCTTAGAAAGCAATTTCCCATCCATAATAGCCTCATCTAATTTTTTCATATCTTCAACAGTCGTATACATTTCACCACAACCATATAGCCAGTTCATTTTTAAGCGAGGCGCATCTATTAATTCATTATCTTTTTTCATATAACCTTCTGCTAAGAAAATATCTTCCGGTAGAGTTGCCCCCATTCCAGATTCATGCATTCCAACAGGATTAAAAATATTTTCTTTCACATATTCAGCAAGCGGTTTATTCGTAATCTTTTCGACAATATACGCTAACACCATATAATTATAATCTGTATATTTCCATCCTGTCCCTGCAGGAAATTGTAACGTTTGCGCACCAATCCACGTTACTAACTTTAAACGTGACGCTGCATCAACACTCCCTTGCCCCTGTTCTGGTAACCCGGACGTATGTGTTAACAAATTTCGTAACGTAATGTTTTTATCTGCCGGAAACGATGGAATATACTTATTGACATTGTCTTCAATATTTAATTTCCCTTTTTCTCTTAGTTGCATAATAGATATCGCAACGACTGTTTTCGTAATGGAACCGATACGATACTTCGTTCTTGGCGTTGTTAACATTTTATCTTTCACATTCGCATAGCCGTAACCTTTTCGTAAAATCACATGACCTTTGCTAGCTACTAGAACACTCCCATTAAACCCTTTATCTTTTAAATATTGATCTAGTTTTCCCGCTGCACTTTCATAGCGTTTTTTCTCGTTTATACTAACTTCTTGCTGCTCGTCCTTTTGCTTATCAATTATATTCGAAAATGCCTTTATATCATATTTTTTATCTTTCTTTGCATGTATTAGTGCAACGACACTCCCACAAAAAACAGCAAAAATAAAGAAAACGATTAACCATTTCTTTAACATAATAGGAACCCTCTTTTTCTAGTTTCACTTAACGTGCATCCATTCTATTCTATATCTTTTAATTTTCAGATATTTTATAATATTACTTGCTATTCTCTTTATTTAAATTAGATTCCTTTTTATCACATTCAACTTTCAACTACTCTCTATTGTATTTCTTTCTTAAAAAATATCCAGCATACAATCGGATGCGCCTGACTATAATTTCAATTTCTTATGTAACATTTATTACACATCATACAGAATGGAGATGTAATATGAAAAATACCGATAGACGCAATCGTTTAGATGATAGAATGTTTCATTATCGGATAACAAAGAACAATATAGTTTTCATTGAATATTACGGAAAACAAATTATGATTTTAAAAGGAAATGACGCTGAAAAATTTTTAAACAAAATAAATCATGCAAATAACGATAAAGAACAACAACTGATTATGGCTAAAATTACAGGTAATTTCAAAAGAGGAAATGAACGTAATTGAAAACGAATCTCATTTTCTTTTTTTGATTATACAGCATATTCAATAAGAAATGTCGCTCATATGGCATTTCTTTATATTTTCTTCACCAAAAATTCACATTGCTAACTTTCCTTTATTTTTTATTCTCCCTATATAAGCTGAGTACTGAAATACTTAGTAATACAACTATACACAACCACGCATACGTATACCCTTTCTGATCTACAATATACCCAAATAAGACAGGTGCAACAATAATAGCAATTTGATTTAATGTAAGAGCAAAACTCACTGTCATCCCTACAGATTCTTCACTTGCCGTTTCTGCAACTTCAATTATAAAAAGACTGAACCAGCCAATCGAAAAGAACCCTAACAATGCACTTACAACATACAAGAACTCACTCCTTATTGTATGTATATTCATTACTAACATAAGAATAAAACAGATAGAAGTACAGACCGATATAAATAAAGGGATGCGCCGGTTTCCCTTATAACACAAATCACTAACAGCTGCCAATGTAATACGGCCAATCATTCCAGAAAAGAACATAACTGAAAATACTTTTCCGGCTAAAATAGGTGTAATTGATTGTTCCATTACTAAAAAATTTATAAAATGTCCAACTAACAACATTTGTAATGAAATCATGCAAATACCAGTTATATAAATTGGATACAACGCTTTTTTATGCATCACTGATTTTAACTGCACCCAAAAAGAGGTTTTTATACGTTCTTCTTTCCCTTCCTTCCGAACACATGAATCTCGATAAAATATAGAAAATAAAAGACCACCTATTATACAAATGCTTCCTATTACATGTATCGCATAAGACAAATTATATTTTATTACAAGTAACGGAATTAATACTCCCGCTAGTACACCACCAATCGGTATACCGGCTTGCCTGATCCCCATTGCTAACCCACGATTTTCTTTTGAGAACCATTTTAGTATCACTTTACTTCCTCCCGGCTGGGAAACACTATAAAACATTCCTACTAACAAAAGGACAAAGAGTAACCCTTTAAATCCATTTACTATATTAGTCAGTAAGAGCGAACCTCCGAGTAAAAATGAACTGATAGTAATTAACCACTTTTCATTATATTGATCAAGTAGCTTCCCAACAAAAAGCATGCAAAATAGCGGTCCAATATTTACAACACTTACTAATAACCCACTCTCCATATTCGTAAGTGCGTATTCTTCCTTCCAAAATAAAGCGAAAGCTCCGACACCATACGTTATAAGTGTCGCTGTCGTTTGAGCAATCGTCGCAAAAATTAACATCATCCACTTATAAGTACTGTTCACATTCTCTTTCATTAGCATTAAGATCCCTCCATCCCCTTCCATTGTATGAAATTTTTGATATCATATAAAATAAATATTAATCATATAATCCATCAAAAAAATTGATACCTTTTTCGGAGGGATGATACGTGGACATAAAAGATTTAACTGTTTTTTACGAAGTTGCAAAAGAAAGAAATATATCTCATGCAGCAAAAAATTTAAACTATGTGCAATCTGGCGTAACGATGCGTATGAAACAACTAGAAAACGAATTAGGTGTGCCTTTATTTTATCGAAATGGAAAAGGTGTTACTTTAACTTCTAACGGCGAGATTTTATTAACATACGCAAAACAAATCATCCACTTAATGGAGCAATCTGTTAAAGCGGTCCAAAGTAATGGAACCGAACCAAAAGGCACTTTAAAAATCGGATGTACAGAATCCACAACAGCTGTTCGGATTCCTTCCATATTAGCGAACTACTATGAGAATTACCCACAAGTCGAATTAGTTTTAGAAACAAATACGACGGAACAGCTAACCCATCTCGTATTAGACCGAAAACTAGACGGAGCATTTATCGCTGGAACTACTCAGCACGCTGAACTTCGTGCAAATGTATTTCGTGAAGAAGAATTAGTTCTCATTAGCAAAAATCCTTTATCCTCTTTCCAAGACATAGGAGACATGAATTTACTTACCTTTAGTCACGGGTGCTATTATAGAAGGTTATTAGAAGACTGGCTTCAAGAAGAAGGAATTTCACCTAAACGAGTTTTAGAGTTTGGAACGATTGAAGCGATACTCGCATGTGTAAAATCAGGTATGGGCATAGCAATTATGATGAAATCTATTTTAAATGGTCATAAACATGACGTATCATTCAACCCTTTACCAAATAGCTTCAAAAAAATCCCTACTACTTTTATTACTAGAAAAGATATTTTTCACTCAGCTGCATTACAAAAATTTATGGAGATGACCCACAATGCGTGAAAAGAAAATACGTGGTATGAAACGAAAAACAAACACTATGATAAAACGAATTGAGGAATATACGAATACATTCCCTTCTACTTTCTATCATGATGAATATTGGTATATGCCTTTACCTGTTTCACAAGCTTTTATTAACTCTCAAAAAAACACCTAGGAAAGTAAAGAGATTGTGTATTCAAACTTTATTAAATCAAGCAAACCAATTATTGAAAATGAAACCGAACGACACAAATACATATCGAGTTGTAGTTATGATTTCCATTGCAGATTTATGGCGCTCTCAAATTATCATATTTAAAAACGATGACTACTTTCATACTTTTTTCCATAGAAATAGTGAATTACAAAAATGGATTCCGCTTTCAAATGAATCTGTTTTTTGGGAAAAATGGGGAATTAAAATTTGGCATACCGTCAAAACATTGCACTTTCAAGAAATCATTCATGACGAAGATGAATGCTCTAAAAAAGAGATTTGGTTTATTGGAGAATTAGCGTGAAGAATGCACTGAACTCTATTATTTGAATCTACCCTGAAACAGTAACCACTCATTTTACATCATAGAAAAAGGTATACCTAAAATATTGGTATACCTTTTTCCCTATTTATTTTCCTTTTAAAACACTATGTAACCGATCCGGATAATTTGTAAACATTCCTGTAGCACCCCATTTAATTAACAATCTCATATCTGGTTTCTCATTAATTGTATACGGATGAATAAGCAGGTGATTTTCCCTAGCCTTTTTCATATATGACTCATCAATAATTAACTCTCCATTATCATTACGTAAGTTTGGCCCAATACCGACTGCATACTTTTTAATTTCTTGAAAATCATCATGCGTTACACTTTTCGGCTCATGTGTAATGCCAGACCATTCAACAATCTCGTTGTTATCATTTGGATAATACCAAAGTAGTTGGACTAACGGAATATTTTCATTCATACTATGAATCTTTTTTAAGCTATCTTTACTAAATGATTGAATCATAACACGACTAGAAGACATGTTCTGACCTATTAAATTATATTTTTTTAATAACGCTAATAATTTCTCTTCCATTCCTGGATACACATCTGGCGATTTTGTTTCAATATAATACTTCATACTTCTTCCGTACTTCTGAAAGATTTCTTCAAGAGTCGGAACTTTTTGACCAATATACTCTTGCTTAGCCTTTTCTGGATAAGCTTTATTGAACCATGACCCTGCATCTAAACTCTTTATTTCACTTAACGTTTTATCTCGTACTTCACCTGTACCATTTGTAGTTCGATCAACTGCTGTATCATGCATTGCAATTAATTGGCCATCCTTTGTTAATTGAATATCTAACTCCAAATAATCCGCTTTCATTTTTTTCACAAGATCATAAGAAGTAAAAGTATGCTCAGGTGCATGTCCACTTGCTCCGCGATGTGCAATATTTAAAAACTTATTCGTATTCCATTCATGCTTCCCTTCTGATTTCGCATGAACAGCTCCCCCAGCAAAGATACTTCCCGTCATAAAGAAAATAACTAAAACGCTAATAATTTTTCTCATCCTTCTAACCCTTCCTACGTTGCAAATTTCAACAAGCTAATGAGATTTACACGAAATAGAAGACATACTTTCATTATTTTTATAAGCCTATATTAAAATTCCAATCTTACAAATATATTTTCTCTATGTTATTAATAAAGAAAACTATTTCATTCCTATAGCCTCCTTTTCACATGTAACTCCCTATTGTGTACGGTTCATTCAATAAAAAAAGCCATAATTTATTTAGAGGACACTCCTGTATCCCTAAATAAATTTATGGCTTTTCTCAAATATCTCCGGCCTCTATTAACTTGTCGAAATTAATCATACCAAACCTATTAAATTTTGTGAATATGATTTTTTAATAAAGTAAAACTTCAATCAACCAAGTTTTATGCATCCTCCATTGAGTATTAGTCCACACTGATCAGACTTTTATGGACAATGATTAGCTATAATGTCTTTTTGTTTTTATCAACTATTTTATTTACATAATATTATTATCTTTTATAACAACTTTCATTTTTTACAATTCTTAGTTAAAAAGTGGATAATTTATATACAACCACACTTCCTTATTTATTTGAAAATTTCATAATAAATTGTTCATAACCTCTTCAAGTACTGTGTTTATTGGAGATATAACCTCTTTCCCTGAACGCCACCCTATAAAGCCATCAGGTCTAATCAATACAGCACCTCCATTCTCTATCCCATATAATTTGCTAAAAACATCTTCTTGAGCAATAAAGTCTCCACTTAGACCAACTCGATACACTTTTATATTTATTCCTAATTTAGATGAAGCATCATGTGCAGCTTCATCCCAAGAACAATTTTCTATTCCTGTAAGTAATACAAAATTGTTACCGAATAAGTCTAGTATAGAAGCTTCTTTCCCTTCATACACCCCAAAAAAATGTGGTGCTCGCGTGCCAGGTCTTCCGTTCAACTCTACTACATCCATTCTATGCGGAGTGTTGGAGTCATCTATAATCGCCTCTGAACAATACTGATACCCAACAGTTACAGCTAAACCATCCATATTATTCAAACTGCCTTCCTCTCTATTCGCAGCACGAAATAATAAACTACTCGCATAATCCGTCGTTAATTTTGCAACAGGGTATCTCTCATCATGGTATGTTTCTAACAATTTCGGTTTTGCTTTCCCTTTTATAACAGCAGCTAACTTCCAGGCTAAATTATGCGCATCTTGTATTCCCGTATTTGAACCAAATCCTCCTGTTGGCGGCATAATATGTGCAGAATCACCAACTAAAAAAATGCGATTATCTTGAAATTTTATCGCTGTACTTTCACTCGCTTCCCACGGTAGAACACTTAATATTTCTGATTCAACATTTGTACTTCCAATTGCTGTTTGAATAATTTGTTTACAACGTTCTATATTGAAATTCTCTGGCCCCTCTCCTTTTAATGGATCGTAGGCTACATGATAAATCCATTTTTTTACGTTATCAACCGGGATGAGTGCACCAAGAACCTCCGGATGAAGTACCATAGAAAAACCGAATGCGTCTCCTTGTATAAACTCACTTAAATCAGCTTCAAAATAAATATTCATATAATAGCCACCAATGGTTCCACGACCCTCAGTTTTAATCCCTAACTGCTCACGTATTTTACTTTTCGCCCCATCTGCTGCAATTACATAATCACAATGTATGACACTCTCTTTTTCTGTTTCACGATCTCGAATCGTTGCTTTTACCCCGTTCTCATTTTGTTCAAATAAAATTAATTCATGATAAAAAGATAGTTCTCCGCCTAATGTCTTCGCTTCTTGTAACATCATTTCTTCTAAAATAATTTGATAACAAGCAGTTTGTTTTGATGCGCTAATCTCTTCTATTTTTTGAAGTAACTTTTCATCGTTTCCATACTGAGTGGCTCTCATTTTTTCCAATTCTTCCTTATTCGCCTCAGCTATTGTACGGACCGCTATTCTTCCTCGGCAATTTTCTAGTGCTTTCCCCGCCAATTTAATTCTATTTTCTAAACCTAATTCTCGAAATAACTCCATTGTACGTAAAGTAAGCCCGCCTGCTTTCGGATGAATTGCAGTAGACGGATGTCTTTCAATAAGTAAGTACCTAATATTATGTTTTGCAAGAAATAACGCAGACGCTAATCCTGATAATCCCCCTCCAACAATTAAAACTGGTACATAATTTGGTTTCATATATTTATCCTCCACATCATTGTTCTGAGCTCAGTATCATAAATATAATTCAAAATGAAATATAGACTTATATTTCATTTTGAATTATCATATAGATAGATTACGCCCCAAAATCCCTTTTACCTTTTCATACATCTATAATCCACCTGAATTGTGTGTGTATGAAAGAGTAAAACAAAAGAACTTACTTTACGTTGAGCCATGTTCTATCATAGAAATCAGAAATAATACAAAAATTATAAGCGATCATAACCTTATGGATTATATAAGGTTGCGATTGCTTATTTTATTGTTAAATCATTTTTCATTTTTAAAACTTCATCTATTGAGTTATGTAGTCCTTCCAATCCCTTTTCTATCCCTCTATAATTTTCAACAATAAAAAATTCATTCGTCTCGATTTTCTTTCCCAATATTGCAGCTCATACAACAATCATGTAGCATTACCGTATCGATGCAATGGTTCATCATCTTAAACCTTTCGACTAATTTATTGGAGGCAAAGTGATTGAAATGAATAAACAAGAACAATTAAATGTTATAAAAAAAGATTTTATTGACTCTCAAAAAGTATTATTAGCAATTGGCGATGAAACAAGGCAAGCTATTTTGTTAGTTCTCATGGAAACGGAATGTCAAACCGGATTACGTGTAGGAGAAATTACGAAGCAAACACACCTTTCCCGCCCAGCAGTATCACATCACCTTAAGATTTTACGAGAAGCTGGTATTATTTTAATGCGAAAAGAAGGCACAAAAAACTTTTATTATATTGATATACGTACAAAATTAGGTTTATTAAAAAATCTTGTGTTAGATATTGAAAAGCTATTGCACAACTTTTATTGAAATAAAGATACGGTATTTGGAGGTATAAGAAATGAGAGCAATGATAATTGATAGATATGGAAAAGTCCCAATGCGTATGACAGAGGTACCTACTCCTAAAATAAATGAGTATGAAGTGCTCGCAGAAATTCATGCAGCTAGCATTAATCCAATTGATTTTAAAATACGCGACGGAAAAGTAAAAATGTTACTGAAATATGAAATGCCCCTAATACTTGGTAATGACTTTTCCGGTGTCATCGTAAAGGTTGGGGCAAAAGTGACTAACTTTAAAGTCGGTGATGAAATATATGCACGCCCAAGAAAAAATAAGATTGGTACTTTCGCGGAGTATATAGCCATTCATGAAAATGATATAGCTTTAAAACCTAATAATTTAAGTTTTGAGGAAGCTGCTTCGATTCCACTCGTTGGCTTAACATCATATCAAGCATTACATGACATCATACAATTACAAAAAGGACAAAAGATTTTAATTCACGCTGGATCCGGTGGTGTTGGTACTTTTGCTATTCAGTTAGCAAAAATAATGGGTGCCACTGTTACAACGACTGCTAGTGAAGCTGGTGTAAATTTAGTAACGTCTCTTGGCGCAGATGAAATTATTAATTATAAAACAGAGAAATTTGAAGATATACTAAAAAATTATGATGCGGTATTTGATACAATCGGCGGTGCAACACTTGAAAAATCATTCAATATTATAAAAAGCGGAGGAAACATTGTTTCCGTTTCAGGCATGCCGAATGCTCGCTTCGGTAAAGAATTTGGTTCAGGATTCTTTAAAACTCTCTTATTTTCATTAGCCAGCAAAAAACTTACCGCACTTGAAAAAAAGCATAATGCTCAATATTCATTTTTATTTATGAAGCCAAGCGGGGATCAATTACGTACTATTGCAAACTATATTAAAGCTGGACAAATCAAACCTGTAATCGATCGAGTTTTCCCTTTTGAAGATGCTCAAAAAGCAATGGAATATTCAGAGTCTGGAAGAGCAAAAGGAAAAATAATTGTAAAAATGAAATAATAATAAAACCTCCATTTTCTTAAAATGGAGGTTTTAAATTTGCTGTTAAATAGACATTGTGCAATGAAGTCCTTACAATAGATTGCAAGGGGAAATATTATATTATACTTTTAGTTAACTTTACAAAGAATACATACGTACAAATACATATCCTAATTACAAAAGAGGAGGAGATAAAATGACTAAAAATAATGAAGCTGGTTGGAATTTAGATAATAGTTATACGACTTTACCACAATCATTCTATACAGAAATCCCCCCTACTCCCGTAAGTTCACCGGAGCTAGTTAAACTAAATCATTCACTAGCAATATCTCTCGGCTTTAATCCTGAAGAATTGAAAAAAGAAGTTGAAATTGCTATTTTCGCTGGTAATGCATTCCCTGAAGGAGCTCATCCATTAGCTCAAGCGTATGCCGGTCATCAATTCGGACATTTTAATATGTTAGGCGACGGTCGTGCCCTTTTAATTGGCGAACAAATTACTCCTTCCGGTAAACGTTTTGACATTCAACTGAAAGGTTCTGGCCCTACTCCGTATTCACGCCGCGGTGATGGTCGTGCTGCACTCGGTCCGATGCTACGTGAGTATATTATTAGTGAAGCAATGTATGCACTTGATATTCCAACTACTCGAAGTTTAGCAGTTGTCTCAACTGGCGAACCAACATATCGTGAAACAAAGTTACCTGGAGCAATTTTAACTAGGGTTGCTAGTAGCCATATACGTGTTGGCACATTTCAATATGCTGCCGCTCGTGGTTCTATCGAGGATCTTCAATCACTAGCTGACTATACGATCAAAAGGCATTATCCAGAAATTGAATCTCATGAAAATCCATATACTGCATTACTACAAGAAGTCATTAAAAGACAGGCAAGTCTTATCGCTAAATGGCAACTTGTTGGATTTATCCATGGTGTAATGAACACTGACAATATAACGATTAGTGGGGAAACGATTGATTACGGTCCTTGTGCATTTATGGACAATTACGACCAAGGAACCGTATTTAGCTCTATTGACACACAAGGCCGTTATGCATATGGAAACCAACCATATATGGCTGCTTGGGATCTCGCTCGTTTAGCTGAATCTTTAATACCTATCCTACATGAAGATGAAGAAGCAGCATTAAAGATTGCACAAGACGAAATTTCAAAATTTAGCGTACAGTATGAAAGCAATTGGTTCCTTGGAATGAAAAAGAAATTAGGACTATTTAGCAACGAGGAACAAGATCAATCACTTATTGAGCAACATTTAAAAATGATGGAGAAATATAAAGCGGATTATACAAATACCTTCCGTTCTTTAACTCTCGATACGTTAGAAAATACCCCTCTATTCGAAAGTCCAGAATTTAAAGAATGGTACGGACTATGGCAATCTCGATTAGAAAAACAAGAAGAATCAAAAGAGAACGCCTATGAGATGATGAAAAATAATAATCCGTCGATCACTCCAAGGAACCACCGTGTGGAAGAAGCATTAGAAGCAGCTGTTACAGATGGAGATTATAGCGTAATGGAGAAACTTCTTGAAGCTTTATCAAATCCTTATGCTTATTCTGCAGAGCAAGAAGAATACTGCGTTCCACCTGCGCCGACGAATCGTCCTTATCGTACTTTTTGTGGGACTTGATTGTTTAATATGTAACAAGGTGTGTTCATACCAATTGTGTGAACGCACCCTTTTTATATCCCCCACTCAACTAAAACTTTAAAATGCACATCCCCCGATGCCATTTCTTTAATCCAAAACAAATTCTACACTATTCCAATAGACTTACTCGTAAGCTTGTTAAACAAATATTGAGAAATATAAAACATCATTTCTAAATATTTTTATTTTTGATACTATATTTTATAAGAATATTCAAAAAGTGAGGGGATTTCATGAACGTTCAACTACAAGGTAATGAACAAATTACAAAATTATTTAATGACTGGTATTTGGCTATGCTAAAACAAGATGTATCCCAAGCGACAAACTTAAAGCATGAAATTGAGGAAAAGGAACTAAACTTCGAGGAAGATGAAAATTTAGCATTATATCATTCCTTACTAGAGTTTCGACATAAAGTTTTGACAGATAGTTTAAGTATTTCAAAAGATAGCTTTGATAAAATAGATTCTTACGTAATCTCATCCAATCATCCACTGTCTTACTACTATCACTTCTTTAAAGGCATTTATGCAACTTTAACCACAGACTATAACATAGCTAGCGAACATTATGAACAGGCTAAGTTATTATTAGTAAATAACACTGATAATCTAGAGCATGCTGAATTTTATTATCGAATGGCGATTTTCCATTATCACTTTTACCAACCAATTGAATCCATTGAATATGCAACTAAAGCTAAAGAGATTTTCGATAAACAAACTGGCTACGAAGTTAAAGTTGGATTATGTAAAAATACATTAGGTGCCTCATTTGTATATTTAAAACAATATGAACAAGCGGAAGAACAATATAATTCAGCAATACACCTTTTACAAAAATCTAATGAAAAAGAATTAATTTTAAGTGTACGTAATAATTTGGGTTGGTTATATGCGAGTCAAAACCTCTCCACACTCGCAATCCGTCACCTATCAGAAGTAACTGAAAAGAAGCCTACACATTTCAAAGCTCTCTTCTTGCAAGCAAGAGAACACTCTAAACTAGATGAAACAATTATCGCTGAAGGATTAATCCAAAAAGGGTTAAAAATTTGTACGGAATTAAATAATGAAGAATATATATATCATTTTAAAATTCTAAACGAACTAAATAATAATGTTGGTTCTGAAGAATTAGAAACAATTATTCTTAAAGGAATTACGTTTTTCGACAAAGAATTATTATATAACTACACTCAAGAATACTCAGAAAAATTAGCTGTTAAATTTTATAGTGAAAATAACCACATTAAGGCAAGTGAATATTTTCATAAAGCGTTACAAGCAAAAGAAAAAACGTTTGAGAAAGGGGCATTGAAATGATAAAAAAAATTAGCTCTGTTTTTTTAGGACTATCTGTTTTCGGTATTTTGGCTACTGGTATTCATAGTTCATTTACATACCAAGCGGGTCATGCTGATCTTCCTGCACCACAAAGACCTGACCTTGTTCAATCCGTTGGCGTAAGTACAGACTACAACTCAACAACAACTGAAAAAGCACTTTAAAAAATGAAAGACCTTCAATTAAGAAGGTCTTTTTAAATACGCTTATTTAGAATATTTCCCTTTCATGCAGGTTTTATTTTCTCATCAACTCCGCAATCCTCTTACTCCCCTCACTACCAACTTTCTCAAGTTTCTCCACAACTAAATTCCGTCTCTCTATAGAATGATTTTGACTTAACTTCGCTTTTCCTTCTATTTTATTTATCTTTATTTTAAACCCAACTATCCCCTTACTTAACCCTGCCATATAATCCGGGTCTACATCATCAAGTGAGTAGGTGCTCTGTGGATCTTCATATTTATGTACTAAGTCTTGAAGAGAATTTAATAATTCCTGTTTATCTTCAACAACTTCTAACTCTCCATATACATGTACTGCAACATAGTTCCATGTTGGTACAGCTTTGTTTGTTTCATACCATGACGGAGAGATGTAACTATGCGGCCCTTGAAATATAGCTAATACTTGCTGATTCTCACTATCTTTCCACTGTGCATTCGGACGTGCGAAGTGACCATATAACGTGAGCGTTTCCCTATTTAGCAACAACGGTAAATGCGTTGCATATGGTTCCCCGTTATGTTGAGAAAATAATGTCGCAAAGCTATTTTGTTCAATTGTTTCGTACTTCATCTCTTCATCTTGTATTGCAAAATATTTTGGTATGTACATTAGCTCCCTCTTTTCCGCTCTTTTCTATTTTCTTTCCTATTATATTTAGTAATCGCATCAATCAACAGGGCCAGTTTGTCATTATTTTATAGTGGCAGCATTCAATTTAATAAGAATAGGTCGCATGTACTTAATGCGACCTTAGTTTATTTTTCCAAATATATTTGTAATAAATGCTGTTTTACCTTCGCCATAGCTCGATCGATTTTTCGACTCTCTTGCTAACTCTTCCTTCAAGTTTCCATACTCATTAGCTACTTCAGTATGTTCACGCAGGTAATCTCGAAACGCTATATGCCTTCTCAACTCTTCACTATTTTTATCACACACATATAAATGATGTTCCATCCAAACTGTATTTCCCTCGTTCCATGGAACGAACGCATCCTTTCTTCCAAACGCTTCTCTTCCTTTAAAGCTCCATTCTAACTGATGATAGTACCCTATCTTCTCCAGTTTTTTTACTACCTCATGAAAAATTTCGTACTCTTCTATTACAACATCAATATCTAATATTGGTTTTGATGCAAGCCCTTTAACAGATGTACTCCCAACATGTTCAATAGATACAATGCTGTCTTCCATTACATTGTTAATAAGAGTGTGTATTTTATTAAATTCACTTTCCCATTTGACATCATATTCTTCGATAGCAATTCTCTGCTTCAACGTATCCCTCTTCTCAAAATAAATTATAACCGTTGAATATGAGTATCCTTAAAATCCGTCTCATATTTCAACCCATATCCAAACATTCGATCCATTCCAATATGTGCTATCCATATTAAACCAATCATAATAACTATATCTATCTTACAATAAACACCTATGATAACAATTAATATCGATATGATATATGTGTGAAATAAATTATAAATGTTAGCACCAACGTGATTATTGATCCCATACGCTAACATGGATAAATCCGGCGCTAAAAGGAATACAAAAAATATAATCCAACTAAATTCATATATCGAATACATATAAATCGTGGCTAAAAATACAACCATTCCTTCAAAATGTACAATACGTTTTTGCATTATTTATCATTCCTCTATTTCAAATGAAATGCTTATCTCTTATTTTTCTATATTTATTGATAAATTTTCCCTTTGTATTTTTGACCAAACTGTCGCTAATATTGGCCCTGCAATGTTATGCCATACTGCCGCTAATACACTTGGGAGTGCAGCAGCCGGTCCAAAATGCAAAATACTTTCCAGCTATATTACTTATCGCTTCTAGTATTTTCATCCACTCAGCCCCTATCTTTTAATTGAAACACCTTATTCGGATTCAAAATATTTTGCGGATCAAGAGCTTTCTTTATTTTCTCCATTACAAATAATGCCGCCCCATGTTCTTCTTCTTGATACTTTCGTTTTCCGATTCCAACGCCATGTTCTCCTGTACACGTTCCTCCTCGTTTAAGAGCATACAGAACGATACTTTCGTTTATTTCGTCTGCCTTCTTCACTTCCTCTTTATCATTTGTGTCAATCATTAAGAGTACATGGAAATTCCCATCCCCAACATGACCGAGAATACCACCAATAAGGCCTACTTTATCTAATACCTCTTTCGCATGTTGAATTGCGCCAGCTAATTCCGAAATTGGCACACATACGTCTGTACTCATTAGCTTTTTACCAGGATAACTATGCACGTAAGAGTACGCTAAGTTATGTCTTGCATCCCACAGTTTATTTCTCGCTGCTGTTTCCGTCTCAAACGCAATTTCTATACATTTATGATCAAGAACGATTTCTTTCGTAAATTCAATATCTTGCTTTAACCCTGCTTCATTGCCGTGAAACTCTAAAAACAGCGTCGGTTCTTCTCTGTAACTTGTTTCATTGTAATGATTTACTTGTTTCATAGATAATTCATCAACGAGTTCAATTCTCGCGATTGGAATACCTGCTTGTAATATGTTAATTACAGCTTCTACTGCATCATTTATAGTTGGAAACGATGCCCTGGCAGCCATAACATGCTCTGGTATACCATATACTTTTAAAGTTAATTCTGTAAAACATCCAAGCGTCCCTTCTGAACCTACGAAAATACCATTTAAATGATAACCTGATGATGACTTCGCTGCTAAATTCCCCGTATGTATTATGCCTCCATCAGCTAGAACCACTTCTAAATCACGAACTTGATCACGCATTACGCCATACTTAACCGCTGTCGTTCCGCTTGCATTTGTAGCAGCCATTCCACCTAACGTTGCATCGGCTCCTGGGTCTACACTAAAAAACAAACCGTATTTCTTCAGTTCTTTATTGAGCTGAGAGCGGGTCACTCCTGGCTGTACTCTCACAAGAAAATCTTTCTCCCTTATTTCAAGTATTTTATTCATAAGAGAAAAATCCATTGTGATTCCCTTTTCATACGGAATTACATGTCCTTCTAAACTAGAGCCTACCCCAAATGGAACGACAGATCTTTTATGCTCACTCGCTACTTTCATTATCCCGCTAACCTCTTCGGTCGTTTTTGGAAAAACAACTACATCAGGTAAACTACTAGTATGGTAAGATTCATCTTTACTATGTAACTCTCTTACTGTCTCATTTATTACTACTCGCTCTTCAGGAAGTATATCCTTTAATTCATTTACTAAATGCTCAATTGTTATTTCCATAACTAACTCTCCTTTTTTAATTTTAAAATAAGTATACCATTTTTATACAAAATAATTAGAAAAATGAGATTTTTTAACTTTAAGCATACAAAAAAGAACTTGCAGCACTCGCTACAAGTTCTTTTTAAACTACATTTTATATGACTTCTTTATTAACAACATAAACCAAATTAAAGTAACTGCCATCAATGAATGAGAGAAACCTACAATATACGTTAACCCTTTAAAATCCGCTCCATTTAATTGAAGAAGCCCTCTCGCTGCCAGCGAACCTAACATTAAAGTTAATGCAATGTTATGTAAAACAAACCATTTATTAAATCCTTTCACTTCATGAAACGCGAATACTTTTGCTAATCCTAAAGCAATTAAAAAGAAGAAAAAACCAAGTACAAGTGTATGTGTATGTAAAAGATTTAATAAAGTAGAGCCTAAAATCCCTTTATACTTCCCATACTCCCTAGCAAATATTCCTGACAATAAACCGATAATTAAATACGTAAACGATGCATTATATAATTTTTTCATTATATACCTCCTTGAGTAGAATGTGTAGTGTGTCATATTTAGTAATAATGATAGTTATATAGTAAAAACTCCTAGTCACCTAGGAGTTATTGTATAAGCATCTCACTCTTTACAATCAAATCTAATTATAAAATATCCTTTTATACAAAACAAACGAACTTTATGTGAACAAGTAGAGCGTAATTAAAATATGTTGCACTTTTGTATTACGCAATCCATACTAATTGTTATAACATTTAAAGGTGGTGCAATAGATTGATAGTTCTTGAAACTGAACGACTCACTCTTCGTTGGCTCGATATAAAAGATGCTCCGTTTATTCTTGAATTAGTAAACGATCCTGCATGGATTCAGTTTATTGGCGATAAAGGGGTTAGAAACTTAGAAGACGCAAAAAATTATATCGTAAACGGACCAGTCGATATGTATAACAAACTCGGATTTGGCCTTTACTTAGTAGAAAGAAAAGAAGACCTCACGCCACTTGGCATGTGCGGTCTTATTAAAAGAGATTCATTAGAAGATGTTGATATCGGCTTTGCCTTTTTAGAAAAATTCCGTTCAAAAGGATATGGCCACGAGTCTGCTTCTGCGGTAATCGAATACGGTGTACAAAAATTTGGACTGAAACGAATTGTAGCAATTACTTCAATAGATAACACCGCCTCAGGAAAGCTTTTAGAAAAAGTAGGATTGCAGTTCGAAAAGATAATTTCAGACTCAGGAGAAGATTTAAAATTATTCGGGTATAACGTATAATACTTAAGACGCAATTCATTGAACCTCTTCCTATAACTGAAGGTTTTGGCAAGGAAAAGAACAGCCAATTACTTAAAAAGTATTTCTGGCATTTGTTCCACGAGCAGACAACCAAAATGGTGTCCTATATTTTATTGCAAGAATTCCTAAATCTCCCCAAAATTCATTTTAAATTTATAATGAGTGAGTTCATTTGCATATAAAAAAGACAGGGATAATTAGAATATTACTTCATTGAAAAAAACAAAAAGGAACCCTTTACGGATTCCTTTTTGTTTTTCACTCTTTTTCAAACAGTGCATTTTTGCACCTAACTTTAGTATAACCTATAATTTCTATAAAATAAATATGATTTATTATTATGTCCAGGAATTATTTTAAGCCACTAGATACTGCTGTCCAGAATTGTTTATTCTCCTGTCCTATTGCATAAACGGAAACCCCTGCAAGATTCTTTGTGATTGTATAGTGAGTTTTTTGTTTAATACTTGTTTCATCCTCATACCAAACTTCATGCTTATGATTATTTTTATCCGTATACGTAAACACCATCGAACCAGACGCTCCATCACGACGCGGTTTTGCATTTGTTTTTTGAATAAGTTCATTTGTGTCCTTCCAAGCAAGCATTTTGCTATTACTTTTATCACTCAAATCCCAATCATTTCCGTATGCAGGGATACCCATAATAATTTTTTTATTATCTACCACTCTAGTAGTGTAATTTAGATTTTCTTCTAACCATGGCTTACTAATAGTAGATCCTGGTTGACTCCATGTACCATGTTCATCGTAAGTCATTACTTGAAGAAAATCTACATTTTCACCTAATTGAGCATAATCAAATGGCCATGTCCATGTATTCTCACGATCATCCTCATTCTTGGCAGGAACCGATACCATAACAGAATGACCTGAACCATGGAATTTTTTTGATGTCTCTTTTACAAAAGTAGTAAGTAAGTCCCGATCTTCTGACTTAATATTTTCTAAATCAATATTTACGCCATCATACTTATATTTAACAACTATATTATATATTTGATTTATTAATTTTGTTCTTTTCCCTGAATTAGAAAGAACGTTATGAGCTAAATTCTCGTCAAAGTAATTAATATCATTATTAAAGTTAGATAAAGCTGCATAAATTTTTATTTTATTTTTTTGCGAATAGGACAATACTTCTTTAGGTGCTTCCCCTTGCACAGTACCATCTGCATAAAAGAAAAAGTTATCTGTTGATACTTGATTCATTGCTGGTTGTGTTACCTTTAGAGAATCAGTGGATGTACCATATAAGGTATACCCGAGAACAATAGGTTGTTCTGTGCTATCGGCAGAAACTAACATAGTATTGTATGCTAGAATTGCAGATAGGCTGAAAGCGATTATGTACGGTTTTAACTTCATTTTTCTATCTCTCCTTTTTTGAGTAATATATATTCACGAATATAAATCTGATTATCTTTATAAAAAGATTATATAGATACAATATAAATTACTCTATAGTAAATTACCTCAACTGAAAAATTCTCTCCCTTCATCACTCCAAGTGTTTACACCGTGTAAACACCACAAACAAATAGTAACCCTAAGTATTTTTAATGTCAACACTCATTTTTATTGTGTGCAATAGACAATACTAAAAATTCTAGACCAGATATATAATCTTGCTTAAAATTAAGAATTTCACAAAAAGATAGTTACAACGTGTTAACACACATATATAATTCAAATCGCTAGGGTATTTACACGATGTTAATACCTTTATCCTCTCTAAAAATGATAGTTTGTACACTATACAAAAGCTCTAAGGAACTTGTTGAATGAAAAAATTCAGGAAATAACAAACATTACTTAGCAAGTACTTTCAGTTTAAAAGAAGGTATAGTTTTTACATTAGTAAATACAGACGCAGCTGAGAATTTGAACACTAAAACGAACATACGCACAAAAACCAAAATCACAAACTCGTTACTAAATAAGCAATTTGTTTAGTAAGGTAATAATATAAACTGATACTATATGTTTTTATATAACCTGATTACCATATGACTAATATTGATTTGTAATTTATTTCATATTAAAATGGTGAGTAATATTAATAAATAAAAACTATTTACAATATGGAGTGCAAATTAATGGTCTCAACACGGAAACAAGAATTAGAACAGATGCGTAATGCTAGAAGAATACAAATTTTAGATGTTGCATTGGAGTTGGCCTTAGAAAAGGGATTAATGGATATCACTATTGTGGATATCGTTAATAAAGCAAAAATTAGTAGAGTTACCCTTTACAAATACTATAAATCCATTCATGAAATTTTATTTAATATTCAAATCCGAATCTTAACAGAGTTACTAGAAGCTGAAAAAGAAGAAGTACAAAACGGAACTAACGCTTTCGAAAAGATGGAATCTATGTTTAAATTTATTAGTCATCAATATCAAACAAACTCCTCCCAATTCCGCTTCATAGGCTTGTTTGATCAATTGTATTCTAAATCGTATCCTACACCAGAGTTAGAAGAAAAATATACATCTATTACAGGGCAAGCTTTATTCACATTACAAGAATTAATCGAAGAAGGAATACAAGATGGTTCATTCCGTAAAGATATAGATCCTCGATTACTTGCCTTAACCATTACCCATATCTTATTGGGTACCTTATATCGAATGGCTACGAGAAGTGATGTGTATGAAAAAGAAAGTATTGACTGCTCTGATGAACTGTTACAAACTTTAATTAACTTTTTAATTACTTCTGTTTCTCACAGATAACTATCTAGGCTTCTTCACATTTAGAAAAGCTATTTATATTTTAGGTTGAAGGTCTAACTAATTATCTATTGATAAATAAGTATAAAAAAGAAGTTCTACTCAATATAGATAGAACTTCTTTTCACTTTACTTCACATATACGGAGTTCTCACTTATTCATTCCACATCGTGTTTAAAAACATGAGAAACTCATCTTCATTTACAGGTTTACTGTAATAATAGCCCTGAATTAGATAGCATGCATTTTGTTGTAACACTGTTAACTGTCCCTTCGTTTCCACCCCTTCTGCTATCACTTTCATATTTAAAGTATGCGCTAGTGAAATAATGGTTTGTATAATTTCATCTCCATCAGTAGAAGTTTCGATCCTATTAACAAATTCTCTCGGAATTTTCAAAGTATCAATTGGATACAGTGGCAGATACGCTAATGAAGAATAACCTGTACCAAAATCGTCAATTGATAAATGTACACCATATGATTTTAATGCTTTTAACTTCGATAAAGTTTCTTTTTCATCTACCATTGCTATTCGCTCTGTTAATTCCAAATCAATAGAACTAGCAGGTACTCCTATTTCTTCTATGGTCGATATAATTATTTGGACAAAGTCTTTCTGTTCAAACTCTATAGCTGATAAATTTATCCCCATCTTTAGATTTGAATAGCCCGCAGAATGCCATTCTTTCAGCTGTCGACACGCTTTCTGTAATGTCCATTTCCCAATTGAAATAATCTGCGACGTTTCTTCTGCGATAGGTATAAACTCAAAAGGAGAAATCAGCCCGAGCTCTGGATGTTGCCAACGTAGTAAAGCCTCTGAACCAATAACCTTACCTGCCTTACTATCAATCTGTGGTTGATACAATAAAAACAACTCATTATTTTCAATTGCATTTGGTAAATCCTGTTCTAATCGTAATCGACGGGTTATTTTTCGAGATAATGTCTCGTCATACATACAAACAGCATTGTTACCTTTTTCCTTTGCACTATACATAGCAATATCAGCATGTTGTAAAAGTGTAGTAGTATTTATTCCTCCAAACGGATACACTGCTATTCCTATACTAAGAGATAAGTAAAAACTATGCTGATTTACTACAAATGATTCTTCAGTTATACGAAATAAAGTTTCACACAAATCCAATAGCTGTTGCTCTGTTTGGTTATGGATAATGATCGCAAACTCATCTCCCCCTATTCTTGCTAGAGGAATAGTCGGTGACAGACATGTCCTAAAACGGTTGGCAACTTCTTTTAAAACCCTGTCACCAATCGAATGACCCAGTGTATCATTAATAGTCTTAAAGCGATTCAAATCAATATACAAGAGCCCAAGCTTATCCTGTGTTTTTTGTGCACGCTTAATAGATTTTTCTAATTCTTGCTGGAAGAATATACGATTTCCAATCTCCGTCACCGTATCATGGAATGCAAGATAATTTATCTCATCCTGCTGTTGTTTCATCCTCGTTATGTCTTTTACCATTACATAACTCCCAAAGGTTTGTCCTTCTATCATAATAGGAACTATAGTGACATACCAAAAGAGTATATCCTTCTCATTGTTATTTTTCACACGTAACTGTAACGAAGATGAACTACATCGTTTTCCTTTCTTTATAGCCGATTCCAATTCAGATTTATCCTCATCTAAAAAAATAGAGAAGCACTCTTTCCCTATTAATACAGCACTGTCTTTTCCTAATAACATACTTCCAGCCTGGTTTATATTTAATACGGTACCATTTGAATCAATCGTTAATATAGGATCCGGATGATACTCATATAGTGACTTAAATCTCTCTTGATTTTTTACCAAATCATTAGATTTGTTTATTAAATCCATTGTTCTTTGAGATACTGTTTGTTCTAATTGATTATTAAACACTTTTAATGTTTCAGTTAAATCTTTGTTTTGCATTCGTACGATTGTATGACGAATCAGTACAAATACAAAAGCAATACAATTTCCCATAATCAGTGTAGATGAAGAAGTTTGCTCTTTCAAAGTAAAGCCAATTAAAACTGTAACTGCAAGATAAGGGAAAATGACAAGAATTTTCTTTCCAAATGTCGGATTAATAATAAAATAATTTCTTTTAGAAGATGCATTCTTTGGAATTGTAGCAGCAATAGCGATAAATAATAGGAAAACTCTATACAAACACCTTAATAATATAACTGAACGATCTGATAAATCGTCTTGTAAATAAAAATACAAGTAGTCCGTAATAGCCAATCCGGTTAATACTAGGATAAAAATAAACAATTTACTTTTTGTATTGAAAATAGCTGGTCGAAAGATTAGGGTAACTCCAAGTAATAGAAGCAATAAATCTAAAATCGGAAAAATAAATGAGAGAAAAACATCTCCAATTGATAAAAATAAGATATTTGCAGAAGGTTTATTAAATAGGTACCACTCTAATGTAAAAATAGCAGTAACAACAATACATAAATCACAAAGTAAATACGCTTTCTCCCACTTGTTACATTCCATCATGATTTTATAAAAGAACGCAAAGAGAAAGAAGAATAAGAAAAACAACAAAAATACATCAGAGATATTAAAATTTTGTATTGGCAATTCCACATTAAGTACTTGAAAAGCGGATATGAAATTCCCTATCAAGAAACACCCTATTGCAATAATAATGCAAACCCAGAATACTTCTAACTTAATTTTTCTAGCTAATATAGAATACAGTAATGAGATAAACACAGTAGTTTCAATGACTAAAGATGATAGTCGGATATTAAAATCTGATACGAAATAATGATTGGGAAAAACAAATAAAAATATAAAGCAAAAGCTTATATAAGCTATTAAAGCCAATATCAATACATAAAATTGCACATATGCATGTTTACGCAATGGACTCACCTTCTTGAGTTTTTTCTATACTTTTATTAAAAAATGTCTTGATAGTGGCACAACTCCTACTAATTAAAATGTGTGCCACCTATTATCCATATTATGACCTTTTTAAAAGATTTCTTTCTACATACAACAGTCTTGTTAATTTTTTGTATATGTTTACAATTTTTAATACCGAGGATTCCAAAAAGGATAAGTTGAAAAATGTAGTTTTTTAAGTGTTTGTGCATAGTAAATTTGGATGGTACAACTTAACTACTCTTTAAATATGAGATAGAATATAATCCTCTATTGGATTATATTTAGTTGCTAACTATCACACTTAAAAGAAATGAAAATATACTATCATTAACATGGAAATTCGAATTAATTTACGAAACTAACTGTAACTATTATAGTTACAACCAAGATTGATGTCAATTTCAAATCTCTCCCCTTTTAATGGACAAAAGGCATGAAATATTGAACAATAATACGATATTTATAAAAAGAAGGTAATGTTTTATTTCCTTACTCAAAGAATTATAAATGATTTAGGATTAGGTGAAGCTGATTCTGATATTGCATCTCAAAAAAGAATGTTACTCTAAAAATAGAATTATGAAAGGAATGATGGATGAATAATGATTAACTAATTTATATTTTAAGTTGAATTTTATAACTTCAAACTACAAAATATAGGGTTAGTCTATCCATTTTTAAAATTCAGTTCATACTTTATTTGTCATGATTCAAATAATTAATAAGTACTTATTAATTATAGACGAAAGACTAATCCTTCCGATTACAAATTGGGGGATTTTTTTATTCCCGTTTTATGTTAGTTGAAACTTATTAATTGTTACATACACCTAACAAATAAAGGAGCGAAAAAAATGAGTACTTCAGACACTATTATTACACATGTAATGCTCTATATAAGTCGTTAATATCCATCAAACTTATATAGAGGAATTAAAAAATGGATGGATGTTCCTCCTTTATATGAAACGTTTCGATATATAAAGGAGGAATTATTATATCAATGATAAAAGTCCAAGACTTAACTTTTTCATACCCACGTAGCTTTGATACTATTTTTGAAGGTGTAAACTTCCAAATAGATACGGATTGGAAACTGAGATTTATCGGTAGAAACGGACGAGGTAAAACGACATTCTTTAATTTATTGTTAGGGAATTATGAGTATAGTGGGAAAATCCTTGCTTCGGTAGAATTCAATTACTTCCCCTATCCTGTTGCAGATAAGAACAAACTTACTCATGAAATCCTTGAAGAAATTTGTCCCCAAACAGAAGATTGGGAATTTCTACGTGAAATATTCTATAAAAAGCTCATTTATATATATGGGACGAACCACTAAATTTTATAGATATCTATTCGCGTATGCAGATTGAAGAGCTTATTCAACAATTTAATCCCACAATGGTTATTGTTGAGCATGATAAGGTATTTCAACAAACAGTTGCAACAAAAACTATATCTATGTAGCTCAAAGCGAACACTTGAAAATATAATCAGTACATCGAATCATTAACTGAAAAATACTTTGATAAAATGATGAAAAAGGCCTAGTTTCTCTATAATACATTGAGAAACTAGGCCTTTTAATAAGAAAAGTAGGATTCTTAAACATTAAATACAGTTTAACTTTTCAATTCTATTTTCACAGATTCATATATTCTTCTAAAGTCAGGTTTTTCTTATATATATTTTCAGCAATATGTCCTACATAGCGAATATGCCAAGGTTCATATGCATAACCTGTAATACTTTCCTTCCCCTTAGAATAACGAATGATAAATCCTGCACGATGCGCATTTTCTTTCAACCATTTGCCTTCCTTCGTGTTCGCAAACGCTAGCTCTAGTTCATTATTTGCACTTTTAGATGAAACGTCCATCGTTAATCCTGTTTGATGTTCACTATGTCCAGGCTTTGCCGAGAAACGATCCGTATGCTCTTGTCCTTTCCTTTTAACATTGTTGGCATACAGAGTTTTTTGATATTCATAGGAACGAAACCCTGAAACAGCATTCAACTGGATCCCCTCTTGCTTAGCTAGAAGGAATAACTTTTCTAGCGCTTCAGCTGCTTCTTTACGCAGATAACTCTTTTCTACCGTTCCACTAAATGAGAATGGTACATTCGGTACTACTAAATCCTTTGGCTTATAGTCTTCGGGCAATCCATATTCCTTATTTACTACAGCCTGTATACTAGCAAAAGAACTTGCTATCTTATTTGAAGTCCCATTTTGCTTACTATTATTCTCATTATTTATGGAGTTTTCACGAGTTTCATAATTTGTCTTTTCTGGTTCTTTACCAATAGATTGATTGGTGTAAACGATAAAGACACCTAGTATCACAATCATACAAGTGAAAATCCCTACTAATTTAATTCTCATTATTCATTTCCTTCCTAACACGCTTACTGTTTCTCGTTCATCATACTTGAACCATATCAAATCCATATTAATTTGACGTGAACTTTTCTTCATACAGTATTCCTTACTAAAATGACAGTATATCTTCCTATTTCTTTGCCACTCTTAAGATTCCAATATATAAAATCCATTCTATTCCTACATATAGAAAAACAATCTGAAAATTTGTATAATAAGATGAAAAGTGTAGCATTCTATTATAGAAAGGTCTTGGTATGATGCTAGGTATTCATGTAAAAAAAACAAAGGAAGAGTTAATTATTTCATGGCAGTTGGCGAAGGTTACGATTCCATTAGGTGATGTGATTGAGGTTACCGAAGATTCTACCTATGCTGGCGTTGAAGAATCAAATGTGATTCGTATTGGAACAGCATATGGTACAACGGATCGTATTTTAATTAAAACGGTAAAACAAAATTATGTATTATTTACTACGAATAAATTTTCGATTTTAAATGCTATTCACGCTTAAAATCGAATGTCCAAACTGACTCAAACAAAATCCGAGTTAAGTTCAAAAATGAAAGGTCTTCTAATTATTAGAAGACCTTCTTTGTAAAAATGATATAGTTATTATGCGTTTCTACGTTTGATAAATAATACAGTTCCAAGAGCTAATAATAAAAGGCCAACGCCCATTGAGATCCACATGGATAAATCTCCACCTGTAACTGGTAATATTCCTGATTTTAATGTCTTTTCTGCTTTTTGTTGTTCTGGTGTTGGAATGCTTTTATCTGGATGCGGCTGATCTGGTTTTGGTTGATTAGGTTTTACTTCTTTAAATTTCACTGTTTGCCCCTTATCTTCGATGTCAACATGTATAGCTACCAAGACATTATCTTGATACAATTCTTCAAACACTACCACTTCTTTACCTTGTAATGCAGAAGCATTAAATGTGAAATCTAGTGTGATAGAACCATTTTTTTCTTTTGCTGTAAATTTAGATTCTACTGTTACTTCTTTACCATCAACTACTAATGGTTTTTTTGTTGCTTTATCCATTAGTTTGCCTTTTACAACGTACTCTTTACCTACGATTAAGTCTTTGTATTCCACTTTATCTTGGATTGTTACAGATTTAGAAGCATCTAACTCTTTAGAACCATCAGCTTTGTTTGTAGCTGTCGTTTTAATAGAAGGCTCTACAAATCGAACTGTTTGACCTACATCGTTAATGTCAGCGTGAGTTGCTATTACTTGACCTTCATGTAACAAGTCTTCAAACACGACTACTTCTCTTCCTTGCTGCTCAGCACCAACGAAAGTAAAGTCTAATGTTACAAAACCATTCTTTTCTTTTGCAATAAATTTAGTCTCAGCTGTTACTTCTTTACCACCAATTAATAATGGTTCGTTAATAGCATTGTTCATTAATTTTCCTTTTACAGTGTACTCTTTACCAACAACTAAGTTAGTATACTCCACTTTATCTTGGATAGTGATAGCATCCTTTGCATGAATCTCTTTTCCACCATCAGCTTTGTTTGTAGCAGTTGTTTTTACTAATGGCTTAACGAACTTAACTGTTTGACCTTTATCATTGATATCAGTATGTGTCGTAACAACTTTTCCGTCTTTCAGTAACTCTTCGAATACTACTACTTCCTTTTCTTCTAAACCAGTTGCATCAAAAGTGAAATCTAGTGTGATAGATCCGTTTGCTTCTTTTGATGTAAACTTAGTTTCAGCAGTTACTTCTTTACCATTTACAACTAATGGTTTATTAGTCTTTTTATCCATTAATTTACCTTTTAAAGTGTACTCTTTACCTACTTGTAGGTCTTTGTATTCCACTTTATCTTGGATTGTTACAGACTTAGAAGTGTGCATTTCTTTTGTGTCATCTGTTTTATCAGTAGCTGTTGTTTTTATTGAAGGAATCTTTTCATCTTTGACAATATGTTTAATGATTTGACCATTCTCTTTGATCTCAAAAGAGAACGTTTCTTCATTCAATACATAACCTTTTGGTGCAACAGTTTCTTTATATGTGTATTTTCCAAATGGTAACTTTTCAAACTTCGCGATACCTTTATCGTCTGTTTTTCCTTTTACTACTTCTTTTCCTGCTTCATTATAAATAGTAAACTCTGCATTTGGAAGTTTGTTGTTTCCATCAGCTACATCAACTTTTGTAATTTCTAGATCACCTTTGATAAGATGATTAACTGCTAATAACTCAATAATTTTCCCATGTTCCTTTATTTCGAACACAATTGGTTCTTTAATAAGAACATAACCATTTGGAGAAGCCTTTTCTACAAATGAATATTTACCATATGCTAAATTTTTGACGTTAACTTCACCATTTTTATCTGTCTTATATTCACCAATAACTTTCCCACTTGCATCTTTTAACTCGAATACTGCACCTTCTAATTTTTTGCTGATATCTTCATTATCTACTTTAAGTAATTTTACATTACCTTTTACTTCGGTATTTTCCACTGTAAAAGTAAGTGTTTTATTGTGCTCTTTAATTTCAAAAGGATACTTTGTTTTATTTTCAATATATCCATTAAGTGTTTTTGTCTCTAAGAAATAATACTTACCATACGTAAGACCTTCAACGTTTGCAATTCCATTTTCTTTTGTTACTACTTTTTTCACTTCTTTTCCATCTTCAGTGAAGACTGTGAATTCAACATTTGGTAAAACCTTTCCTGAATCACTAAGTTTTTTAATTTCGATGTTACCTTTTACTTTATTGTTTACTACTTGAACAGCTCCTGTTTCCCCTGTTTTAACTTCAATAGTTTGTGGTTTATCACCTGAAACATAACCTGTTGGTGCTTTAATTTCTTTTACTGTATATGTACCAATTTGTAGGTTATTTAATTCTGCAGTACCATCAGCACCAGTCGTGATTTTTCCAACTGATTCATTATTTGCATTAAAGACTTCAAATACTGCACCAGCTAGAACTTCCCCATTTTCTCCAACCTTTTTAATTTTTAAAGAACCAGTTGCTTCCCAATTTACTGCAAGATCACCACTAAGCTTTTCTTCATTTCTTTCTAATAATACTGTAGCATTCTGAACAGTATCCGTGCCGCGGTAAGCAATTGCTTGAACTTTAGTTAAATTAGCAGCAACACTTAAATTAAATTCACCTGTTTTTGTGTTCTTAGGAATTTGGATACGGAATTTTTCCCCAACTGAAAGCTGATCTCTCACTTCACCATTTTCACTAACAATTTTAACTCCATTAGGGGCATTTTTCGCTACTACCTTATAAGAACCACTCTTAGCATTTGTTTGTACTGTGTATAGGTTTGTTTCAAAGAACTCACCCTTTAATTCTGCTTTTTGCTTTTCAGCAGGAATCACATTCATAAAAATATCTTGCGTCTCTTCACTATTATTAGCATTACTAATAATAGCCTTAGCTGCTTTTTCAACATTTTTATTCTCATGTTTTAATTCATTTACATCAAGTTGTCCTAATGCATTCCAGACCGCAAGCTGAGTTGCATAATGCGCTTCATTTTTATTAGCTACTCCCAGCTGTTCAGTACTTTTTTGTGGGAAACCATTTAATAAGACCTTATATACTACATTATCTGTTTTCCCCATTTCAGGAAGATCTTCACCATTTGGTGATTTTAATCCAAGAGTTAAGCAATAAGCAATTTGACCACTTGAATTTTTAATAATTTCAGTTCGAATGTACTTACCTAGACTATTACTATAACTCCAGTCCATTGAATATTTTTCATGCGTCATAACTTCTGCACTAGCCCTTGGTAAAAACACATTAAGGAATAATGCCAGTACTGATAATAATGTAAAAACTCTTATAATAACTCTCTTACTCAATTCTGAAACCTCCCTAAAATAAATTTATCTGAGTATATATCGCAATATCTAAAACATTCACGAGCAACCCGATTATCATTATAAAACAACAAATTACAAATATTAAACAAAATTGGCTAAATAGTCATAAAATTTACACATTTTAATATTTTTCAAGTTTTTAAATGAGTTTACTATATACAGATTCCAAAACACGACTGCAATTAACCAGATAAATATGTATGTTAAATATGTAACTAGTAGTTCTTTTGTTCAAGTTAGTAATCTTCTATTTTATCCAACCATTACTGTAAGAAAATCCACCCAATTGCTTTTACCTAATAAATAAAAAAAGGCATCAAAAGTTTCGCTTTGTAATCATATATTTTGGCATATTTAATTATCTTTAAAAGAGGCCACTATTTAAATTACTAGTTTACTTCTTTCCATTTTATTTATAAATATGTACAATTTGTTCAACAAAAAAAGTTCCCTATTTTATATGAGGAAACTTTTTACGTAGTATGAACCTAAAAACCTAAAATCCCTATAATCTGGCGGGCCTTAGCATTATCAATATAATAATGCATCTCTAATCCTCGTCTTTCTGCACGGAGTACGGTTCCCTTTAATTTTGATAGATGCTGTGAAACAGTGGATTGCGGGAGTTTTAATATTTTCGTTAACTGTGTAACATTACACATTTTATGGTGCATTAATTCATTTACAATTTGTAATCGAACGGGATGTGCCATTACCTTTAATACATCTACATCTTCTTCACTGATTTTAACTCGATTTCTATTAGATAGTAATGTTGTCATTTCACATTCTCCTTTATTATTTATTTCTATTTTCCTATTATCCTTATAAGTAGTACTTATAGATGATTACCATTTGTCCTGTTGAGAAAATATATTCTCTTTATTAAATAAAAAAAAGACCCCTATCCTGAAAAACAGTAATTACTACTTCATTGAATTAATGTCCTCTAATTTTCAGCCAAACTATATTTTAGAAAGATTATTTCATAGTCTATTACATGATTTTGAGCAAGGTTTAACATACTTTGTTAAGCGAAAAATCTATAAGAAATCTTCCTTCATTTCGCCTTATACAACTTATACTATTTATTTCTCAACACAAATAAACGAAATTAAATTCCCAATAACGATACCTTCAGCTGTTAATTCTCATTCCTTTGTGAAAGTCCCTCTCTTTAATAACAGGGACTTTTAACTTTCCCCAATTAAAAAATAGCCTTTTCATTTCATTTTCTTGTTACCTCGAATAATATGTACCCCTCTTTTAATCTATTAATTCCTTATTACACTCCTCCATTTAGATATAAGGGGAACTTTTCATTCAAAGAATAAATTATGCAACATTGCATTTGATAACCATTTTCATTGTAACTATAATGATTACAGGTTTGCTATTAATCCAAATATTCTACATGGAGGTTTTATTATGTTCAAAAAAATTATTGTATCTTCTATGGCGCTTACTATGTTCGGTGGAGCTACAACTATGCTAGAGGCACCTACTGCTCAAGCAGCTTCTTATAACTCAACATCATCCTCTTACTTTGATGTCACTCCTGAAGAGGCCGCGGCTTTCTATCAATCTCAAGACTATAAAAAATTAAAAGTATTTATGGATGACTTTGAAGCTAGAAATCCTTATACTCCTGGTGGGGGCTACGCTCAAGGTAGTGTACGTATGCAAAAATTCAACGATGCTCTTAGAAATGCTAAATTAACAAATGTCTACCAAGAATTTATTAGAATCTCATACTACAATCATTATCCAGAACCAAAATAATAACAACGAATAAAATATTTATTATTTCTATAACTTAGCCTAATTTTAAATGTATAGCCTAAAAATAATGATTAGAAACCACTCCTATAAGAGTGGTTTTTCTATTTCCCAATATAATTTAGCTGCATGTTAAGTCACCTTTATTTTGAAATCTTTCATAATGGATATTCTCTCGTTTACACAAACTAGTAGATTAGCGAAGAAAATATCAAAATGTCTTTATAAGTGGTTGGAAGTAATTCTTTTCTGTTTCATAACAAAAAACGAGCACCCTCTCACAATTACATAAGGATGCTCGTTTTTACTTTTATGGGGGACTCTCGGGTCAATATCATCTCTTTCCAGAAGGTAAAAATTAAATCAGCTCATAAACAAGTTTTTTTAAATTTAATTCATAGATCTTACTGCAACTTGGAATTGTCCCTTAGAACCATCATCATTTGAAACGTAAATTTTATATGTTCCAATCGGTAATGGAGATAAAGCATTCCGTACATTTGTAACATTAATTTGTTGTTCTCCAGGTTTTATATAACCACCAACAATTAACTCCGTATTTGGGCCTTTTACACTATACCCCATTGTATTTTGGCCATTATTTTTCATAAAGAAGCTTAAATCAGTACTCCCATTATATACAAAAGAAGTGACAGCCTCTCCACTATAATCCATTGTTTGAGTTAATAATATGTCTGCAGGAACGTGTTCAACTATATTAATTGCATCATTCGTTTTGTGCACTTCTTCAGCATAAGTATTATTCCCTAACACACCAAGTGTTAATGCCGAAATCACTCCACAACTAAGCACTAGTTTATTTAACTTCATTTTAAGTTCCCCCTTGATGTTTGTATTCTATTACCATCATACATTCTTTTTTAAGTGCGTTTTTATGTAATAATTCATATCCTTAAATATACATATAATAACTTTACGTATTAATATTTATTGAGTAACTCACATAGATAAAGCTACAGTATTATGTTTTATAAAAAAGAACATGTTAATTTCAAAGGTTTTTTCACACAAAATGTATACGATTCATTACCACAATACTCGAGTGAACAGTGTTTTCATTTCATATAAATTATATGAATAAAAAAATTTTAAATTTTCACTTTGTAATTCGGTAAATTCCATGTTAATATAACGAAAGCTACAAAACAATGGTCGTCATATATATTGTTTTCACAGAATATTCACACTCAGAAACCCATTATTTTACCAGTAATTCAATCCCAATTTTATCTATACAAAAGTTATTTTCTAATTTCATATGTACATAAATTCAAGTAGATTTTTTATCTATTATTTTTTCTATCTTCCTCATCAATTCTAATACGAGTAATATAATAACATTTTTTCAAGTACCCTTCCTTTTTTAGATAGAAAGTCTACTAATACTAAACATCTAGGTCCAACTTATACATAATCCTACTTACAAACTATCGGAGATGCAAAACTATGGGAATTTCTACTCTCTTATTAAATACCTTTATTATAATAATTTGTATCCTTAGCTATCACGTATTTTGGCTAGAATTTAGAGAAAAAATAACATGTAATAATATGTTAATTTCTACTCTCTCCTCTATTGCTATTATTTTTTGTATGACTTTTCCTTTTCATTTACATGCTGGCTTTATTTATGATTTACGTTTTATTCCTATCATATTAGTTTTTCTGTATGGAAATACAAAAAACATTGTTCTTATAGGAATTTTATATCTTTCTTATCGCTTTTACTTAGGTGGAAATGGCGTTCTTCCATCATTTATTATCTTTACAATTATTTCTGGTATAACAATGCTCTTCCGTTACTTATTACCTATGCATTTTAAAGAAAAAAAGATATTATTAAGCTTACTCCTTATTTTAGTATGTACAGCTTCACTTTCTATCTGCGGTATTGTAACTCAAATAAATACAGGAGGTAAAATAGACGCTACTCTCATAGAATTTTTATTAAATTATATAATCATTAATATTTTCACATTATTATTATCAGTTTATTTAATAGAGGGAATGATTGAGAAATATAAAATGAAAGAAAAACTGCAACGGGCTGAAAAATTTTATATAGCTAGCGAACTAGCGGCGTCAATTGCACACGAAATCCACAATCCACTAACCACGGTTCATGGATTCACTCAATTATTAAATGAAAAACATGCCTCTAAGCTATCTCAGGATCAGTACTTAGAAATCATGTTAATTGAAATGCAGCAAATACAATCTACTATCAATAACTATTTATCTTTAACCAAACCAAAGAACACCCTAAAAGAGAAAATAGATATTAATTACATATTAAATCAGGTGAAAGAAACTATTTCACCACTCGCTCTATCATACAAAGTTGACATAAAACAAAATAGTACAGATTCCTTTTATATAAATGGGGACCCCGAAAAATTCAGACTCTGTCTAAACAACATCATACAAAACGGAATTGAGGCTATGAAAAATGGTGGAGTATTACAAATAAATATACAAAAAATAAAAGGTAATATTATAGTTGATATTATTGATTCAGGTGTTGGAATGTCATCTCAACAAATAAAACGAATTGCTTTGCCGTTTTATTCAACAACAGAAAAAGGGACTGGACTTGGTACTATGATTGCTTACAGTATTATTAAAGAATTAAACGGAGATATAGAGATAGAGAGTGAATTAGGTAAAGGGACACGCTTTTCTATTAGTATCCCCTGCTAATGTAATGAAAGTTATTTAGATGATAAAAATTTTCTACTTAACTTTTTAAATAAATGAATTTTAAAAATCCCGCTACCTTACGTATCAATTATCTTACTTTCAAATAATAAGGATCAGAGTTTATCTGTAAAAACAGATAAACTCTGATCCTTTAATTAAACGTACTTAAAATTCACTACTTTTCTTACATTTTGATGAACTAATAATTTATCGATTTCATCTCATTTACTGTTCAGATTTGTTTAATTTAAATATAAGATCTCTCGACACTTAATCTGTTAATGCCATTAGAGTCATTGTCTACAGTTGTTTTTTCATTAAAAGCATAGATCTTTTTGCTATTCATCGAAAAAACAATTTCCCTTTTACTACTTCACTTCTACCGTATAATTCCCTGTTCCCCCACCATACTGATACACATGTAAATAATATTTCCCTGGATACGTATAGTAGCTACCTACTAGTTGATTTCCTTGTTGCTGGGCATACGTAACATAATTATTTAAATCTGCTTCTGAATAAAGAACCCAGTTTACTCCAATATTATTTTCTTTCGTTACATTGATTTGAAGGTTTTTAGCTGTTTCTACATTTATTTCAAAGAAATCACTTGTATCACCATTTCCTAAACTAGCACGTAAAATTTGATTCAACTGCAGTTTATTTGCGGTTTGGAATGAATTGTTTGGCTCTTTTTCTACACTGTTATCTTCTTTCTTTTTAACTGTCACACTCGTTGTAGCAGTATTAGTTGCTCCCTTATCGTCTGTTACTGTTAATTTCGCTGTATATGTTCCTTCTTTTGTATAAATGTGCGTTGAGTTTTGTTCATTACTTACAGTACCGTCTCCAAACTCCCATTTATAAGAAGCGATTTTTCCATCTTCATCTTTTGAACCATCGCTTTTAAAAGAGATTGCTTCGTTCACATTTCCGCTATACGGACCATTTATAACTGCGACCGGCGCTTTATTCACAGCTCCTTCTTCTGTATTCATACCATGGAACACAACGTCATACTCAAATTGTCCTGATGCATTCACACGATAATTCACAAAATAAGCTGTTACTGTTTTATAGCCTGTCCATTCTTTTGTACTTAAACGTTTTAACGTATCATTCACCTTTTGTGTAATTGTTTTCCAGTCTTCATATTCTCCTTTTGCAGCAGTACCTGTATATGTTCCTTGTAGTGTAAATGTATTAAAGAACTGTGATTTATTTTTCTTTACAGATACATTTTTTACATTTGCTTCCGCCGTAATTTCTGCTGCAATATCTGAAACTGGTTTCGATGCGTGCCTTGCTAAATAATCCTCTGATACTAACGGAACATTATATTTATCACGATTATCAACTAACATTTGCATATAGTCTTGATACTCTTTATTTAAATTCGTATCTTTACTTAACGCAGAGCGATATGCATCATATGCTGTCACATCATTTTTCCTAATAAGATCATGAACTTTATCAAACATATCATACCTCTTATTGTACATGTACGATTGTAAAGCGAAGGAATAATTATAGAAATCCCACGTTCCATACTTTGCATTTAACGTTCGCTCGGCCGTATAACGCTCTGCTGGATTTGAAGATAATCCTCCTATAATGCTCTTTCTCGGTACAACATTATCCGTTCTCGTTGCTCCTGCAAAAAATTCAGCATTTCCTTCTTCAAACCAAGATAATCTTTCATTTTCATACATCTTACCTTGTCCCCATAGTCCTGGCACTTCATATCTACCTTGTAAATAATGCGTGAACTCATGTCGGAATAACTCTTCTAAACTATAAATACTTTCTTGTGGTGTACGTTCATAAGTAAAGAATGTACCTGTTCCTTCTATATAAAGACCACCATTATTCGTTTCATACCCGTACAATTGACGATTAAATTGATATTCTGCTGGACTATTATAAATAACCATCGTCAATACATCATCTGGATTCCCTTTTTCTAATGGCTGGTCACTTTCAACGGTACGATGGAATTGTGCCTTCACTTCTTTCGCTGCCCAATATAGACGTTTTACTTTTTCCTCAGTCACTTTATCTCCAGCTTTTAAAACAATTGCACCATCATCAAACGTATACGTTTTCGGTAAATATTTTTTCTTACCATCTTCTCGTATTTGATCTAAATTAACCATATTTCCATTTGCATCTTTTCCGCCATAATTTGTCGCGATTTGCTCAGCTGCTACGAAATATTGCTCCCCTAAGTACGGGTATATATTCATCGCATCTGTTACAACTTGTAACCCTTTCGTCCCTGTACTATGGAACGTACCGAGTCTACCTGTATAATAAATGCCATTGTTAATAAGCCATCCGTTTTTCGCTGTAATCGTTCCCATTAATGCAAAACGACTTAGCTCATTAATATAACTATCTATTTTCTGATACCATACTGTATCTTTCGGTACTTTTCTCGTATCGTACAAATATGATTGAATATCGTAATCCACACCTTGCATAATATCGTAAATCGCATTTCCAGCTGAAAGATTATCTACCAATGTAGAAAAACTATCATTATATTGTTTAAAAATCTTCGCAGCCGATGTTATCGTTTCCACATCACTCGAAGCGTTTCCTATTAATTTTCCGTATGATGATACAACTCTATTTTGTTCTAATGTACCGAGCTTAAAATTCGGGTTGCTCGCAATCGTTTTTAATGCAGGTAAGCATTTATCATGATAGCTTCGTTCATTCAGTTTACTTAATTCTGTATTATAAAATCCTAAATAAAACCCGGATCGCAATACCTCTACTAATGTCTCAATCCCTTTTGAATCATCTTGCGTATAAGTTTGCCCTTGCTGCTTTAATTTATCAATAATCGCCTGCATCCTACTATCATTTTGATAGAATGCTAGACTGTCTTTATTAAACTGAAATAACCCCGTAATTTGCTCCCAGTCGATTGTTACAAGTAAATCTACTAATTGCTGATTGCTTAATTGATTTAATTCAGCAATTGTATAAGTTTTCGCTACAGCTAATTGTTTACTTTCTTTTTTGACTTCTGGCGGTCTTTGCGATAAATCAGCAAATTGTAGCCTTTTTTCAAAAGACTTATTTTCTAGCACTTTTGATGAATGAGCTAATTCTTGCACTGGCAATTGTACACCAACTGGCTCCATTTTGAGCACATTTCGATAAGAAACTTGCTCTTCCTTAGTATTTTCCGCCGATATGCTCCCTTGAAAACTCCCTAACAGTAAACTAGCAAAACTTACCCCTACTAAAACTTTTTTTGAATAGCCTTTCATACTCTCCCCTACCTTACATTTTTTAGTTTCCTACACTAATATCTTACTATTCTGACTTTTTGTTCTGTATTGAGAAAAAATAAGGTAACGTTCACATATGTATCCATTCATAGTAAAATTAACGCTTGACTCTCCATGCGATTTGTGTCAAAAAAGGATAGATAATAGCGAAATTTCTGCTACATCTAACCTCTTTTTCAACGCTATGAATTTAACTTTACAAATGTTATTTCTGGTAATGTTTGTATATATTGAATGAATGCATTCTTTTCTTCAGGTGATATATTTTTCAGCTGCATTCCTACCTTATAAACTACACCTGTATCTTGCTGTAAAGATTCCACTTCATATGAAAGTATTGGAATACCTTTCATATGAAGCTTCTCTAATATTTGTTGTATCGTTTCATGTTTATTCATACAAATTTGCACTGCTATATTTTGCGGAAATAAAAATCGCACTTTAAAAATACGACTTACAATCTCTAACCCAATTAAAACGAGAATCGTAGCTCCAATCCCTACTACATACATACCCGCTCCAATTGCTAATCCAATTCCTGCTGTAGCCCATAAACCAGCCGCTGTCGTTAATCCTTTCACTACCTGTTTTTGAATAATAATTGTACCTGCACCTAAAAAACCTACTCCACTAACAACTTGCGCTGCAATACGACTTGGATCAAGGGACATATGATTTTCAAACATAATATCTGAAAAGGCATATTTCGAAACAACCATTAGTAAAGCGCTCCCTACCGCTACGAGGAAATGAGTCTTTAATCCAGCTTCTTTTGATCGAATTTCCCTTTCAATACCAATCATTGCTCCTAATAAACCAGCAATACCAATTCGTAAAATAAAATCAATATGTAAGCTCACGAACACTTCCCCCTTTCATTCATTATAGATGGATAAAACAAAAATTATCACACACATCCATTTATCGATATAAAAACATTCCATCAAAATTCACTTACTATTCCAACTCTTTTATGCTAATATTTTAAATATTAGCATAAACAAGATAACCTATTTCTCATAAAAAAAACCTTTAAGTTCAACACCTTACTTATCTTCAGTTAAAAATTGCATATGAAGTGCAAGAAATGAGGTTGAGAAAGTCGGAAAACGCTTTCATTTTCTACCTTGATTTTTGTGAAATAAAACATAAATAAAAGGAGCTTACTAGCAATGAATGTCTTTTTGATTACACCTACTACTGATTTACAAGAAGAATACTTAGATTTTTATAACGAATGGAAAGATAGCGGTGAAACGATGATTCCGTGGGTTATTTCAAAGGCCCCTTCTAACTTTCCGGCTATGATTCAAGAATTACTCGATGCACATAACGGAGTAAACCTTCCTGAATCTTGGGTACCAGACTCTACGTATTGGCTCGTTACAGATGAAAATAAAATTGTAGGAGTTGTTAATATACGTCATAGTTTAAACGAACATTTATTTAACGCTGGAGGTCATATCGGTTATGGCATTCGCCCTTCTGAAAGAAGAAAAGGTTATGCTACGAAGTTATTAGAGTTATCGCTAGAAAAAACGAAGGAATTAAACATCGAGAAAGTACTTGTCGTTTGTGACGAAGTGAATACAGGATCAGAAAAAACAATCTTACATAACGGCGGGCTTCGTGATGATGATTTCATTGAGGAAGATGGAAATATTGTAAGAAGGTATTGGATTGAACTATGAATAATTAAAAACAAGCCAGAAAGTGATTACACACTTTCTGGCTTGTTTTATGCTACTTCTATTTCAAACTGTACTGTAATACCACTTGGATCTACTACTGTAAATCCATTTGTAGTTTCATTTATTTCATGTTGTTTTTCTATTAATCTTTCTTTCACTTCATCTAACGCTTCTTTATGCGGTAGTACAATCGTATATACCTTTAGTCCAGTTGCATGTGTTGGTGGGTGCGGATTATTTACTCCGTTCCACGTATTTGCACCGATATGGTGATGATAGCCTCCTGCCGAAATAAATAAGCAATCCTCTTCACGCTGCTGTACCTCAAAGCCTACCGTCTTTACATAAAACTCATGTGACTTTTCTACATCAGCTATTCGTAAATGTACGTGTCCAACGACAGTATCAGCAGGTAAACCAGCAAACTCATAATCAACGAGCGTTGCCAATGCTTTTAAATCAAGCGGCGTACTTCCTCCTGGTCCTTCTCCCCATTGATCGCGCGGGCGGTCTGCATATATTTCAATTCCATTACCCTCTAAGTCTTGTAAATAAAACGCTTCGCTATACGTATGATCACTTGCACTATTAAACCTTGAAATTGGTAAAATTTCATTTGAATATGTATAACGCCCTTCTTGTTCAGCCGGGCTATCAATTACATTCTTATTACGAAGAACCCCAAATAGTGCCGAAGCAAAAGCTTCACGAGTCGGAACTAAAAAAGCAACATGATATATACCAGTCGTACGTGGTTCTTGTAGTGCCCCATCCTCCAACTTTTCAAGAACAAGCAGCGTATTCTTACCACCCTTTCCAGATAAATACGCTTTATTCCCCTCTTGTTTAATTACTTCTAAGCCTACTACATTCTCATAAAAAGCAATTTGACGTTCTAAATCTTTCACTTTAAATGCAACATGACCAATACGTGTTTTCGGATGAATTTGTACCATGGATAACTCCATCTCCTTATCCCAATATTTTTCCATTACATATAACCGTTACTATGAAGAATACAACCAAAATCACCCTATGTAAATAAGAAAAGTCAGAATTTATGCATATTTTTATTTTCTTAATAAAAAAGCCACCTCTTCTAACTTTCAGAAAAAGTGACTTTATAACTCTTATCTCATTTTATGTACTTCAGCAACTAACTTTCCGCCCTGAATGCCCATATAAAGCTTCACAGGTGCGTCGTTCGTATTTTCAAATACTAAGTCTAAGTATGGATATGCAATTGTAGCATCTCTTCCTTGTGGCACATAACCAACTGTTTTAGAATGCGTCGTTCTCTCTACCATTTTCAAACCAGCTTGATCTGCTGCATTGTATAAAGTCGAAGATGTTTGACAAACACCTCCACCATATCCATCTACTAATTTACCATCTACAATTTCTTTTCCTAATTGATATCCTTTATCTGGCGTTGTATCACCGATTAATGCATTAAAAGAGAAGCGGTCTCCTTTTGCTAATACAACTCCATCTATGCTCGCCGCTGACAAACGAATATTCTCAATACGGCCACCTGTTGATCCACCTAAATTCGTTTCATATCTACCAATTACCGTACCACTTCCTTGCGCATCACTTAATGTTGCCGTAGGCTTTTTCTCTGTGATTGGTAACTGATATGAAGAATCCCACATACCAACATTTAACAATTTATCTACTAATTCTTTTTCCATTAATTCATAAGAAGGTTTTCCTTCTTGCCAACTTCCATCAGGTGCTATACGTGATGGAACCATCTTTTTATCAACGGTTTTCCCAACCTCACTAGCAACCTTCGTTACCGATTTTTTAAATTTTGCTTCGTCTTCAAAATAGCCTAAACTAGACAAATCTATTTTTTTCACTTCAGTACCTGTTCGACTATCAACTAAACTAATAGAATCCTGCACTTCTGCTTTAGCCGCGACAGTGTGTCCACCAATATCACTTACTAATGCAACATCACTTACTTTTGTACCACAACCACTCACTACAGCTACGCATAGCACCCCAACTAAAATACCCTTTATTTTACGGAACAATATACTCTCTCCTTTTCCCCAACACTGCTTTTATGTATTATTTCATTTTTATGTATGTTTTGTTACAATCATTTTACAATATGTTTATAAAATGTTACAAGTTATTTTTTACTCTATTTAAATTACTCTTTTCTTTTGTAAATGTCTATACATATTTTTATGAAAATGTAAGTTTAGCAAATTTGTAACCTTTATGTAACCTCTCCCCTTCTATCCATTATATACCATTAAATAAACGAAAAACAAATGTAACAACTCCCTGTTCTTATTTATAAAAGTAAATCACGTAAATATATTTAGGTATTTGCCGTGCCACTGCTCCGCTTTTACACATACAGTATCGTGTATTTAACCTATTTTAAAGAAATGGAGGACGTTTTTATGTATCCCTACAATCCATATGATCCATATAACCAATACGGTTATCAGCCTCAATATGATTTACAAGCACAATACCAACAATATATAGATCAAACAGAACAAGTTAATCCATATGACCAAAATAGACAATTTCAACTTCCAATCTCTTTCCCTGGTACTGGAAACCGTCAACTAGAACGACGAGTAAATGAGCTTGAGCAAAGAGTACGTCAATTAGAAAATACTGTTGAGCGCCATACACGTAGACTAAATCGCTTAAACCAACGTTTACGTACAGTAGAAAACAGACTTAACATTCCATTTGCAGCGCTAGAAGACGGATTTTAATTTTGAAAATAAAAAATATATAAGGAAGGGTCTTCCCTTCCTTATATAAATTGACGAAAGTTTTCTCCATCTCTATACTGATAAGAGTTAATGAAATGAAACAAGGTGATAAATATGGATTTTGAAATAAATTATCTTTCTTTTTATGTTGTACAAGTAGAAGGAAAAGGTGAAGCAGTTGATAAACGCTATAAACATTTTCAAACATTAGACGCTGAAGAATATGAAGATAGCTCTTTAAAAGAATTTTTGAATGGTGAATTATTAAAAATTTCAAAGCGAAAAGTAGAACGTCATGCCAAAACGGAACAAGCCCCAACAAAGATTGGGCGCTTTATTGTAGAAGAAGGGCACGAACTCGATTCAAACCCTCATTACAACCTATTTAATCGTATTCGTTTTGCAGAAACAAAAGAAAACTTCAAAGATATGAGCGAGCCTCTCGTTTATACATATCTTGACACAAGCGCTGTTCGTGGTGGTGTATTTTTAATTGCTCAAGCAAAACTACGTAAATACTTTGATGACCCGTTCGTATTCGTTATGAAATGTGACTTTGAACCGAAAGTTGCCTCTATTTCAGATGAATCAACGCTTATTCGTAACGTTGAAATGGCCATCACAACGAAGAATATGAAATCTATCCAATATCCGTACATGCCTGAAGAAGGTATGGTTGAAGTAGGCGAACTAAAAATACACCAAGCATCACATGCCCGCTACTTCGAGGACTTCTTAAAATTCGTCGAATACGAACGCTCTATGCCTGAAATTATGAAAACACAAGTAATGGACATGGTATACGACCAAATTGAAGATGTATTTGAAGAAGGTACTGAAGAACGCGAACAATTCGACCAAGCAATGGAAGTATGGGCTACCAGTCCGAAGCGGGAGATTATGGAACAATTTTCAACCGAAGAAGTAATGGAAGCTACCGCTCAAATCGTCGAGCACGCCCCAGAAGTGGAATTAAAGCTAAAAGCAGATCATATCTCTGTGAAGGCCCTGCTTGCTGATTTCGGAGATCAAATACATATCGCGAAGGTAAATGACCGATACGTATTAATGATTGAGGCTGATACACTTACGTTTGAAAAAGGCTTCTCTCCTATTGAGTTTCTGAAGCCAGATGAGTTGCAAGATGTGATTGAGCGGATTGAGAATAAGCAACAGTTTTCATATGATCCGAACGGGGTTGAATAAAGAAAATCAAGTAACCAATAAACATGTTTTAAATAACAACTATGTGTCTACAAATGAGACCACACAATACTAAAAATTTCGATTCTAACATTGAATAAATGCTTCCCTATAACTATTTTTTTACTGAGCGCTATTAACAAAGCGCTCTTTTATTTTGGACTTACTTGACGTTTACTTTAAAAACCGATTCTACTAAGAATCGGTTTCTCTGCTTTATAACAAGATGTGCTTATTTATTAAATTTTTTTGATTTAAGATAAAATTTGTTGCAGTATCTAAATAAATTCGTTCCTTGTTGTACAAACATATTTCCAGTTGAAATATCCTTTTCAATATGTTCTTGTATACAACGTACTACAATTTTTTCACTTTTTACTAATAGACCCAGTCCTTCTATAAGTTTTTGATGTTTTTCCTTATAGTCACTATGTATGTTATTAAAATAAAAATTTCACTTTACTACCTCAAATTTATTGTACTCGTAAAAAGATAATTGAAAACGATATTCTGGATGCTCTCTCACCCAATCGTAGGCTTCTTCTAAAATATCCATTTTATTTTGTAGGTCATTAAGTTCACTGCATTCGTCCCTTCTCTGTTTGCACAGAGGGCAGAACCCATTCACTATCGTGGCACTCATCGCACAAATAGTTTTATTTTCTAAGTCAACTAATATATGAAGAATAAGAGAATGTTCTGCTGTTGTAGTCACCATCATTTCAGCAATCCTATCCTCATTCCAAAAGACACCGTTTAATTCCATCTTTACGTTAATATCTTTGATATCCAAATTTATCATCATCGCATCTCCCATATATATAACGCTTATCTTACTCTTCAATTTTAATCTTTAATCCACCGCGGTTTAAAGATATATTAAGCTTTTTCTAACTCCTTTTTACTATAAGAGGAAGTGTAATAAAAATAAAAAGTGATGTGAATATAATATAAAAAATAAAACAGTTAAAATGTTAAAGATTGCTTCCATTTAACTGTACCCTCTTTCATTTTTATGAGCTCTTATTTTATTAATATATTTTAAAATTCTTACGACGCCTTAATTTTCAAAGCAATTATAATAGCCAAATTACAACAACAAATTGATTCCTAATTAAATTTGAATACTTTACTCATCCGTCAATACGATGACTTTAAATTTATATAGCTAGAAATGGAGGAGAATGTCACCTAGACTGTGCATTCTCCTCCATCTCAGCCAAATATTTAAGCTGCCGCTCCGCTTTTCTCACCGCTGTAGGGAAATGTTTTTTCAGAAGTTCTACTGTATTTTCACTTATATAATACCTTTCCGTTATACCTTCCCACGTTTCACTACTTTCAAATGTACTCCACACAAATGGTCGTTCTGCATGTTTCTTCAGTTCTTTAAACACCCATTTTCGCATCTTTTTTTTCGCTTTTTCTGTTAGTTTTCCGTTCTTTACAAGTTCAAGCTCACCATGTCTCTTGTATCGCTTATTAATATCTCTCTCGCTATATATTTTAAGAAGTATATTTGCTGTATTCTCAGCATCTGCTAAAGCGCGGTGCTGCTTTCCTTCCCACGTTAAACCGAGTTGTTCTACTGCAGATTGTAAACTTGGTGTATGCTCAAATAATTCTTCATACGCTTGGAAAACAAATTTTTGCAAATCAAATCTACTGTCTTTTTCCATACACGGGCATTCTAGGCCATGTAATGTACAATCATGAGATAGAAAATGATAATCTTCTTTTCCCCATGAAATAAATACAGAATCTTCTCCAATGAACTGAATAAATTTCTCTATAATTTGAGGGAATTTCTCTACACCAATTAAATCTTTTTTTGTAATTCCCGTTAATTTTGTCGTATGACGAGTAAGTCGTGCACCCGGTTTTACTAACTCCGAAAATTCTCCAATTACCTTCATTGTACTTGCTTCTATTTTTACAGCTCCGATATCAACTATCTCTGACGGATCTTCTGATTTATACGGCCTAAAATTTCTCTCTATATCAAACACAATAAAATGTGTAGCGTTTTTCAATTTATTTACCTCTTTCTAAAATCCTTTTCACACACATACTTTATTTTCAGTATCTATTTATTCATACACTTTATGCATGAAATACCTCGTATAAAAAACAAAAATTCAGTCTTATTATCATATGTACATTGGAGGATATTCAATAAGAACGCAAAAAAAGAAGGGCGAGCCCTTCTTTTTTTCAAAAATTACTTCTTGTTAACGTTAGTAGCTTGTGGTCCACGGTTACCTTGTTCTACTTCGAAAGTAACTTCTTGACCTTCTTCTAAAGTTTTGAAGCCGTCGCCTTGGATAGCTGAGAAATGAACGAATACGTCTTCTCCGCCTTCAACTTCGATGAAACCGAAACCTTTTTCTGAGTTAAACCATTTTACTTTACCGTTTTGCATGAAAAAAATCCTCCTACAATGTACCTATATGTACATATTCATTTTCAACCACCTTACAATAATAAACCAGACATTAAAAAACTGCAACCCCTGAGGAGATTTAACATTGCTATCCTCCTCGGAAGTTACAGCTCATTTAAATCTCTATATTATTAAAAGTAAAATGGTTTAAACATACTATATCATATCAATATAATAAAAGCAAAGTTTTTTTTGCTAAACAACTTTTTTCTTCCACTGCATCGCTTTTGATTCACCTGATCCAGCTACAACATAGCCTTCTTTTTGATTAACAATGCGCCAACCATGCCCTTTAACCGAGTCACATACTGTAACAATCCCTTCATTAAGATGCACACGGCAAACCGTGCTAACGCCCGCCTTATTTTGCGTTGAAGTCGTATATAGCACATGTTGATCTACACTTAAGTCTAAATAGCTACTAGCTTTCTGCTCACTTTGACATGTATGCCAATATAGTTTTTCATTCTCAATACTTTCATCTATTTTACAAAAAGAAATATTACCACCAATTCCTTTACACGATCCACTTGCTGCTACTAGATAAGAATTATGTAGAGTCAACGCAGAAATCATTTGATTCATCGCTATTTTAATTCTTTTTAATTTACGTTTCTCTAAATCAAAAAGCCAAACACCACCATATTTCGCATGTATTTTCGTACCAATAAATAAGTAATGTTTATATAAGAATAACGAACGAATAGACGGTGCATCACTGCCATAATCAAGAAATGGATGAATGGTCTCCCATGTAGAACCGAAATTATTAGAAAGATACAATGTTTTATCTCCATGAGCAATGACAGTTCCTTGTACATTACTACACACATTCCAACTCGTTGCTTTTGTTGGAAAACGCTGAATTGTCCAGTTCTCTCCACCATTCATGCTACGAATAAAAGTCCCTTCGTCGCCTACACCATAAACTATATTATCTACGCTATGTAAATCCCGAATTCGTTTTTGAAAGCCATTTAAAATCTGTTTCCATTCTCCGTCTTGTTCAATAAATAAGCCATCATATGTAGTAGCTAACATAAGTTTTCCATCTCTTAATTTTGTAATAGCAGTTGCACTTAACATTGTCTCCACGTTGACACTCCCATTCTTAGAACTTCTCAGCAAATGCAATTGCAAAATTACTGCATTTTTCAATATCCTCTTCATCTTCTGGAGATAATTCAATTTTCAATCCTTCTTGTACAAGTTCTGCACCGCGTTCTACAAGACGTTCTTCAAATATCGTCACCGCTTCACAAAACAGTTCATATGCCGTATCACCTGATCCAAATACAGCTGCTTTTTTTCCTGACAAATCTATATTTTCTAAATCCTCGTGGAAATCTTCTGCCTCAAACGGCAATTCACCATCGCCCCACGTATAAGATCCTAAAATAATTCCATCATAAGCTAGCAATTCTTCAGCATCCATGCCTTCCATCTCTTGCAATACTACTTCATGATCAAAAGCATCCAAACTTACTTTTATTAAATCAGCAATACTCTCTGTATTTCCTGACATACTCGCATACGCAATTAAAATTTTCGCCACTTTGGCATCCCCCTCTTGCAATGAATGATTCTCATTCTCATTATATTAATAATGAGAATCAATTTCAATTATATTTTTCATTTTTATTTATTCCATACAAAAAAGCACAGATGACTATACAATCACCTGTGCTTTTTATTACTTTTTAAAAATACCAAATGGCTTTCCAACTGGTAAAACAACTTTTCCGAAGTGTGTATTTAACACTGCTGCGGCTGAACCATAGAAAGATAATAATGAAATACATAGTTCAGAATATGCTGCTAAATTATGCATTGCGTGCGGCATAACACCTAAAGTACTTAATGAAAGACCAATAAATAAGAAATCAATAAGTACGAAAATCATAAATAATACTTTATGTGTTTCCATTGCACCAATCGTCATAAAGATTGTGAAAATTAAATATCCGATAAAGGCTACACCAAGCTGTTTTGAATCTGCAGTTTGGGCTAATTTTTCGCCGAATACTCCAAGTTGAATTAACCAAGTCATTCCAACACCTAACCAAAACAGGCCGTACGCACCAAATGCTGTCGTACCGAACGTGTTGTTATGCTTTGCATCGTGAATGCATGCAAAGATTTGTGCAAATCCCCCTAAAAAGATTGCCCATGGTAATACAAGTGAAACGCCATCTGTTAAACCTAACTTTTGAGATGATGCTACAAGTGTTACCATTGCTAATCCAAATAGACCGATTCCAGATGGATCTGCTGTTGTCATTTTCACATGATGTGTAGTAGTTTGATTGCTCATATAAACCTCCTGATTATAAACATACTCGAATACAATACTTAAATCAGCAGGCTATGTCAATGGTTTTTTTTGTATGTTGTCAGACCTTACATCTTATAATAATCGAATATACTTTCGACCACTTCGTAAGGTTTTATATTCACATTTTTCAACTCATTTATCGGTATCCATAACGGAATATAACAACCTCTATCTTTCTGCTTAAACTCCTCACCTTTTCCGCTTCCGAATACTCCGTCCGTAATATAGGCTTCATAATAATATTCGGTACCTTTATACTTTATCTTTGTAATAAGGTGCTTTACTTCTATATGTAACCCTAATTCTTCGTATATCTCTCGCTTCGTTGCCTCTTCCGATGTTTCTCCTTCTTCTATTCCACCGCCTGGAAAAACGTAATATACTTCATCGTCTCGAACACGTTTTATTAGAGCAATTTTTCCATCCTGTACAATAATAGCCACGCCGCGATTTCTCATCATTTTATTACCTCAATACGAACCGCAACTGTTCCCCACTTTTCTTCTTGTTCTTTCGTATATATTTTGTATGTACTTTCTAACATTTCCTCTAAACTATCATTTTCACAATCCAATAACTTTTTATCAATTTGCTCGTACATTTCTTTAAAGCTTTCGTATCGCTTTACTTCCGTTACTTTTACAACCATCGTTTCTGCTGTCGTAAGGTTCGTAAATACAATTTCATCGCCTTGTTTTATAAGTTGACGTTTTTTATCGTATAAGCGTACTTCATATACCTTTTTTCCTGATTGAATTGACTGAAAAGGTTTATTATATAACCCCATTTCGTATCTCATCCACTCCACTCCCCGTTATTCATTTTCTCTACTAACATACTTACATCTTACTAATTCATACAACACAGTTCGCCTTACTCCACCTTGCATATAATGTTCCATATCCATTACTTGCTTTAGAAAGGATGCTAAATTTGTTATGTTATATTTAAATCAAAAACCTGAATATAGTAAATATGATATTGGTGATTATACTTATAGTAAAGTAGGTCCAACTATTTTTTCTTGGAATGATGAAACGAAATTGAAAATAGGTAAGTTTTGTTCATTAGGAGAAGAAGTCGTTTTCATACTTGGCGGCGAGCATCGTGCTGATTGGATAACGACTTACCCATTTAATGCTCTCTTCGATGAAGGAGCACATATTACTGGTCATCCTTCATCAAAAGGTGATATCGTAGTCGGCAATGATGTATGGATTGGTTATCAATCCTGCGTTTTATCTGGTGTTACAATTGGTAACGGGGCCATTATCGGCGCAAAGAGTGTAGTTACAAAAGACGTACCTCCATATGCAATTGTAGCTGGGAACCCTGCCAAACTAGTTCGCTATCGTTTTTCACAAGAAACCATTGAAAAACTAGAAAAACTTGCATGGTGGGACTGGGATATTTCTGTCATAAAAGGAGCTATTCCATTTCTACTCTCCAACAAAACCAATGAATTTTTCACCTCACCCGAAAAAGAATCTACATGATTGATACACATAAAAAAGAGCATCCTATTCTTACAGGATGCTCTTTTGGTATTTATTTTTTATTTATTTGTAAGTGATTACATGGAGAACATTGAAATGGAATTTTATCTAAGCAATTAAAGTTCGTTTCGCAAATTTGTTCTATCGTTGGAACAAATGGGATGACTACCATGTTACTTTCTATTATTTGTGTAACAGGTGGCAATACTGTACCTACTTGATGTTCAAAGCGAATACTCGCTTGGTTAATATAATTTCCTGAACCACTTGGTGCGCTCTGAACTACTACTTGAAACGAAACTGTCCGCGCTTCACCCGGATTTAAATTTCCTATAAGAAACCCTGATACTGGACTTACATTTCGTAATGGAACACTATCGACTATTACGCTTCCAGGGATAAATCGAACACTACTATCTAACATGTCTTGAAAACGAATATTTTGCATGACAGTATCACCTGTATTTGTAATGACTGTCGTAAACGTAATGACATCTCCAATTGTTGCTGTTTGAAGATTTGCCGTTTTTACGACTGTCGTTGAGACATTTTGAGGGATAAACGGGATAACAACTGTATTACTATCACCTTCAACTACTACAGGCGGCTCATTCGGATTTACAGTTGCGAGCCCAGTCGCTGTAGCAGTATTTGTAACTAAATTATTTATTTGTCCTCCCGTTATTACAACTTGGAAATTAATAATTGCCGCATCATTTGGCTGAAAATCACCTAACGGAATACCCGTATTCGGATTGGCAAATGGAAGAGGTACATCATTTACCGTTACCGTGCCATTTATAAATAACGTATTTGGATCAATGATATCTGTTAAAACAATATTCGTCACAGGAACTGTACTATCATTTATGACGGCAATGCCGTAAGTGACAACATCTCCTACCATTGCTACTTCAAAGTTTGCTCCTTTTGCAACAAATAAGATTGCAGTATTTACCGTTACAATAACTGTATTACTCGTGTCCATCACTGTAACTGGCGGTTCACCTGGTACTAAAATATATTCTGCTGATGCCCCAGCAACGTTCACTACTGTACCACCATCTGGAAAACTCGTAATCGTAGCTTCATATGTTACAATCGCCGTCTCACCGACTGGAATGTCCAAAATCGTAAATCCAACCTGCGGATTTACTCCCGGACGCGCTACTCCATTTACCGTTACACTATTTGGTACAAAAACAGCTTCCGGAGATAGCACATCAATAAATTGAACATTCATTGCGTCAGCCGTACCAGTATTTAATATACGAACACGATACGTTACCGTTTCTCCTACTCCAACAATTGAATGATCTACTTCTTTCAGCATATCTAAACTGCCTCTATTTACTGGTGTGACTGTCGTATTACTTGAATTGGTAATTGTAAACGGTGGTTCTCCTGGAATCAATTCGAAATTACCAGTTACTCTCGCTGTATTCATAATGCTACTAGAAGGCGGAATTGAAATTACATTTACTTCAAATGTGATTAATACGCTATCCCCTACTGCAAGATCCGGTAATGAAAAGCCTACAAAAGGATCTAAACCTACTTGCGGAATCCCATTTATTTGTACACTTCCAGGAACAAATTCTAAACTAGGTGATGGAACATCGATAAACTGAACATTCGTCGCTGTTACCGTTCCCGTATTTGTAACTTGCACACTATACGTTAACGTATCTCCTAAACGTGTCGCTTCTTTATTTACAGATTTTATAATGCTGAAACGTCCTCTATTTATTCTTGTTATAGTCGTATTACTCGGATCTGTCACTATAACCGGTGGTTCTCCTGGCACTAAAGTAAAACTTCCTGTTATATTTGCAACGTTCGTAATTGTTCCTGATGACGGGATGGTTGTAACTGTCGCTTGAAACGTCACTATAACCGTTTCACCAACTGGTATATCTCCAACTCCAAAGCCAGTAATCGGATTTAAGTTTAGTTGCGAAACTCCATTTACCGTTACACTATTTGGTACAAATGACGCTCCTGCTGAAATCGTATCAACAAACTGAACATCGTTAGCTATTACTGTTCCTGTATTCGTTATTTGAACCGTATACGTTAATACATCTCCAACGAGAGTAGCCGCTCTATTTACTTGTTTAATAACATTAAATTGTCCTCTATTGACAGTTGTGAGTGTTGTATTGCTCGGTTGGTTTACTATAACTGGTGGTTCTCCTGGTACTAATACAAAGCTACCTGTTACATTTGCCGTATTGACAATTGTTCCGTTTGATGGAACACTAACAACTGTTACTTGAAATGTTACTTCTACACTTTCACCTGGATTTATATCTGGAAGCGGGAATCCATTATTCGGATTGAATCCAGGTTGTAACACACCGTCTATCGTTACACTGTTCGGCACGAATGCTATAGAAGAAGGTAATACATCACTATATTGAACATTCGTTGCTGTCACTGTCCCTGTATTTTGAACTACTGTTGTATAGGTGATTGTATCCCCTACTGCAACAATCGGCTGACTCACTGATTTTAATACATTCAAACCAGATTCATTTATTTCTGTTAATGTCGTGTTACTTGTCGTCGTTTCAGTAATAGGTGGTTCTGTTTCACTTACAGCAAATGTCGCGGTAACGTCTACAAAGTTAACAACTGTACCACCTTCTGGTATGCTCGTTACCGTCTCCTGATATGTGACAAGTACAAAATCATCTACAGGTATATCTGGAACTGTAAAACCAATGAAAGGATCTAATCCTGGTGCCGGTACCCCGTTTATGCTCACACTTCCTGGTACAAATGCTACACCCGCGGAAGTAGTATCTATAAATTGAACATTCGTCGCTGCCACTGTTCCAAAATTAAAAATCAATACATCATACGTTAAAATTTCTCCTACAGTCGCTACTTCTTTATCTACTAGTTTTAACGGAAAAATAAACGCTATATTAATTGTCGTAACGACTAAATTCGTTAATATCGTTTCCGTAATCGGTGGTTCCTGCGGATTCGGTTGTGAAGTAAATGTAACGTCAGCATCGTTTAATATGACTTCATTATCTGGAATCTCTGTAATTGTCACTTGGAATGTTACCGTAATACTTCCACCAGCAATTAATAATGGAGTAACAGTAAATCCTATTTCTGGATTTAAACCAAATTGCTGAACCCCACCTATCGTTACACTATTTTCGACAAATGTCGTTCCTTCCGGAATGACATCTTGGAAGAGTACATCTGTAACAGGTATAATTCCTACGTTCGTAATTAGCACGCTATACGTTAATACATCTCCAACAGCCCCAGTCGCAACGTCAACTGCTTTTGTTGCTGTTACTTCACCAGGAGGAGGTAACGGTATTGTAACTACTGTCGTATTACTTGAATTTGTCGTTGTTACAGGTGGTTGTAAAGGATTTAATAAGAAAGTGGCTGTAGCAGATGCCGTATTTAATACTGCTCCGCGTGGGGATGGCGTAACTACTGTAACTTGGAACGTTACTGTCACTGATGCCCCAGCTGCAATATTAGGAAGCGGGAAACCAATATTCGGATCTAAACCAAGCTGTGAAATTCCATTTATCGTCACACTGTTTGCGACAAATGCTGTTTCTGGAGCAATTGGATCGATGAAAGAAACATTCGTCGCTGGTACTGTGCCGTTATTTCGAATGACAACAGAATACGTATAAGTTTCTCCAAATGCCGCTTGTTGTACAGATGAAGATTTTTGTATATTTAACTGTGCTGTGTTTACTTGTGTCACGACAAAATTGCTATTCGTAACAGTCGTTATTGGAGGGTTTGCTGGATTTATAAGAAAACTTGCAGTAACGTTCGATTGGTTTCTAATATTTCCACCGCTCGGAACACTCGTCACTGTAACTTGAAACGTAATCGTAGCCGTTTGTCCGACCGGAATATTTGGTACTGGGAAACCTGCCATAGGATCCGCGCCTTGCTGAACAACTCCATTTATCGTCACACTATTTGCTACAAACGCAGTTCCAACAGGAATCGGATCTTGAAAAATAATATTCGTTGCAGGAACAGTTCCTGTATTTTGAATAAGAATTGTATACGTTAACGTATCTCCTACGCCTGCTTGCGGTGTGTTTACACTCTTTATTACATTAATTGATCCTACATTTACTCGCGTCACAACAATATTACTAATCGTTACAATTGTAATTGGTGGCTGCAGAGGACTTACTTGGAAATCAGCAGTTACATTCGCATTATTCGGAAGAACTCTATTTGGTGGTACACTCGTGATCGTCACTTGAAAAGTAACTGTTACCATCCCTCCTACTGGAATATTAGCAAGTGGAAATCCAGTTGTTGGGTTTAAACCTGGCTGAGGCGTTCCATTTATTGTTACACTATTTGCTACAAACGTTGTTCCAGATGGAATTGGATCAAGGAATGATACATTTGTCGCTGCTACTGTTCCACTATTTTGTATACGAACTGTATACGTTAACGTATCTCCTACACCTGCTTCAGTAGCACTTACACTTTTCATTACATTTAACCCTGAAGAATTCACGACTGTCATAACAGTATTACTTGGTACTGTTACAGTAATCGGTGGCTCTGTCGGATTTACAAGGAAATCTCCAGTTACATTCGCATTATTTACGACATTATTTCCTTGGGGAATTTCATCAATTAATACTTCAAAAGTAACAATTACACTCGCACCAGTAGGCAAATTATTTAATGGGAATCCAAGTTCTGGATCTGCCCCTTCTTGTAAAACACCATTAACAACTACACTATTTTCAATAAATAATGTCCCTTGTGGAATTGAATCTTGGAAAAATACATTTGTAGCTGGTACACTACCTGCATTTATAACTTCGATTGTATATACTAAAACATCCCCTACCGTTGCAACATCTGTATTCACTGCTTTCACAACTTCAAAATTCCCTGATTGTACAGTTGTATTCACAATATTACTCGGTACATTGATTGTTACTGGCGGTTCGCTCGGATTCACTTGAAAACTTGCTGTTACATTTGCTTGATTTAAAATATCTTCATTTTCTGGATCCTGTACAATTAATACTTCAAATGTGACTACAACTGTTTGAGCCGCAGGAATATTTGGAAGAGAAAATCCTGTATTCGGATTCAATCCACTTTGCGGTACTCCATTAATTGTTACAGAATTTGCAACGAAAGAAACAGCGGAAGAAATAGTGTCTTGGAAAAGCACATTTGTTAACGGAACATTTCCTGTATTTTGGACGGCAATTGTGTATGTTAAAGTGTCTCCTACTGCCGCTTGCGTTGTATTCACTTCTTTTATTACATTTAAACCACCCGTATTAACTTGTGTCACTACAGTATTCGTTTGTCTATTAATCGTTACTGGCGGCTGATTTGGTTTAACGACGAAATTAGCAGATACATTTCCACGATTCGCAATCGTACCTCCTGATGGCGTAGATGTCACTCGTACTTGAAAAGTCACTGTCCTACTTCCGCCGGGAGATATATTTGCTACCGCAAACCCAGTCGCTGGATTTGCCCCAGGTTGCGAAACCCCATCTACAGTCACACTATTTGCAATAAAAGTCGTTCCAATTGGGATTGGATCTTGAAAAACAACATTCGTCGCAAGTACATTTCCTGTATTCTCAATTGTAACGGTGTACGTAAGAACGTCATTCACTGTCGCAAAAGCTCTATCCACTGTTTTTCTCGTTCTTATATCAGCTATATTAATTGTAGTAACTACGGTATTACTCGTCGCTTGACCTGAAATTGGTTGTTGACCAGGCACTGGGGTAAAGGTAAAGGTTGCACTTGCACGGTTCGGTATTGGATTGACAAGAGGGTTCGATGTCACTCGTACTTGAAAGCGTACTACAGTCGTTTGCGATGCATTAATACTTCCAAGATTAATACTACTTGATGGATTCGCTCCTGGACGTGCTACTCCATTAACCGTAACACTATTAGCTACAAATGTTGTTCCTGCAGGGATACTATCAACAAAAATAACATTGTTTGCAGCAACATTCCCATTATTCGTCACATTAACTGTGTACGTTAATACATCATTAAGAGTTGCCGTCTGTAGATCTACAGATTTTTGCATACTTATAGTCGCTTGATTCACTGTCGTTTGTACTGTGTTTGAAGAAGACGTACTTGTAATAGGGGCACTACCGACAAAAGGACGGAATTGATATGACACCATTGCACGATTTGGAATAGGATTTGGGTTCGGGAACGATGTTATTCGAACTTGAAATGCAACAATTCTTTGCGTGTTATTTGGGATTGTACCTAAATTAATTCCATTCGCGGGATTCGCACTCGGTTGCGTTACTCCACCTACCGTTACACTACCTGCTACGAATGTAGTTCCGTTCGGAATACTATCTTGTAATACAACGTTTTCTGCACTTCCTGTTCCTGTATTCGGGACCGTAATCGTATAGGTGAGAGTATCCCCTACCCCTGCAACGGTTCTATTTACCGATTTAACAGGATTAATGATTGGACCTGTTGCATCAATTTGAACACCAAAACCAGCTGCAGCGTATCCATCTCCATTTGTGACAAAGCGAACAGTTGCTGACGTCTGATTGTTTACTAAAGATGAGGAGGCATCTACATTCGTAATATCCCACCCTTGTCTTCGGATCGCTAAAGCTATTCCTAACGGCTGATTCAGATTTCCAAATGTTCCGCTCGTATCTAAATTTCCATTGTCATTACAAATTTGTGACTGAAAGAAATTATTTGCAGGATTTCTCGGTCCGAATAAAGTAACTGTAGCATTTGCATTCGGCCCAAAACGAAGTTGATCTCCAACAATGTTAGCATCACCTTCTTGGGCAGTTACAAGTACTCTTCCTGTAACTGTTCCCGTAGACGGCGTTGCAAAACCTGAAATAACAGCATCTACTGGTGGTGATGATGCCTCAATAATTTCTTGTCCTGCATACACCGATAAATTCCTTAGTGGTAAACTCACATTTTGATAAACTACCTCAAGCGTCCAGCCAACCGAACGACTAATTGTTGAATCAGCTGAAGTTCTTGCAGCTGGCACGGCACCTGTTGTATATGTGCCAGCCCCACCTGCACTAATAAGGTTCGTTACGTTAGCAGAACGACTATAATAAAACTGCTTCCCTACTGAACCTTGCTGGGCAGTTGCTGGGTCTGGTGTAACAGAAAATGTCCCCGCTGGTGTTGTAAAGGTAATATTATCATTTAAAAACGCAGTAACATCCTCCGTATCAGTCCGGTATGTGCCAGCCCACACAAGTTCTGCGTATAAGACACTACTCCCTGCTGGAAGGTTCAAAATTGCACTTGCAGAATTTAATCGCCAATCATTTGTCGTTCCTGCTGGGAATCCTGGCACTTGAAGCGATGTATTTACCGTAGTAAATACATCAATCGTACCGAAATTATTGCCTGGTGCAGGAGATGTAGGACTGAGTCCCAACGTGTTCCCAGTGAACGTGACGGCACCAGTAACTGTCGTTGTAAAGCGATTCATAAAAGGCACGTAATCATCTCATTTCATTTATAGTAAAAAGTGCTCTATACTATAAAATGTAGACAAACTATAGAGTGTACGTTGTCCAACAAAATTCCGCACATACGAGAGGAGTTTATAAAACTATGCGCTACGTTATCATAACAGGAACTTCACAAGGTTTAGGTGAGGCAATTGCCGCGCAATTATTAGAAGAAAGCACAACCATCATCTCTATTTCTAGAAGAGAAAACAAAGAGCTTACTAAACTTGCAGAACAATATAACAGCAATTGTATTTTCCATTCCTTAGATCTTCAAGATGTACATCATTTAGAAACTAACTTTAACGAAATCATTTCATCCATTAAAGAAGACAATGTATCTTCTATTCATTTAATTAATAATGCAGGTACAGTTGCACCTATGAAGCCGATTGAAAAAGCAGAAAGCGAACAATTCATTACGAACGTTCACATTAATTTACTTGCCCCTATGATTCTTACATCTATGTTCATGAAACATACGAAAGACTGGAAAGTAGATAAACGCGTTGTAAACATTTCATCTGGTGCAGGAAAAAAACCTTACTTTGGCTGGGGCGCTTATTGTACTACGAAAGCTGGTGTGAATATGTTTACACAATGCGTAGCGACTGAAGAAGAGGAAAAAGAATATCCAGTAAAAATCGTCGCTTTTGCACCTGGTGTTGTGGATACAAATATGCAAGTACAAATTCGTGAAACAAATAAAGAAGACTTCACAAATTTAGACCGATTCATCACACTAAAAGAAGAAGGAAAGCTATTATCACCTGAATATGTGGCAAAAGCTATTCGTAACTTACTAGAAACTGAGAACTTCCCGCAAGGCGAAGTTATTAGAATTGATGAATAATAAAAAGGCGTGCTAAATAGCACGCCTTTTTTATTCTACTTCTCTAAAAATATGAGCACAGACTCCGCAATTTGTTCATAACCAATTTCTTGATAAATTTTATTAGATGTCGGATTGGCTAAATCAGTATATAGTGTAGTCGTCTTGTACCCTTCGTCTAACATACGTTGACTGAGTGCCGCTACACAATTAGATGCGTACCCTTTTTTTCGTGCTTCTTTCGGGGTATAAACGAAATTTACTGTTATATTATTTGTAGTTGGTCTCGTTTTTGCAGCTACAGAAACGAGTTTCCCATCTACTTCTAGACCAAATAGACGATTATTAGTGATTAATGTATGTGCGGTTTGTTCCGCTTCTTCTTTCGTAGTTGGGAGCTTCACATCTTCACAAAATTGATATATCCATTTTTCTATTAATGGCAACTCATCATTAGTTATTTCTCGAAAAATTCCATCCTCGTTCCACTTCTTCTTAATTTGTTGTAATGCATATACACCTTGTTTCATTACAACATTCGTTTTCTTATTTTCTAACACCGCAAGCTCTTCAGCTAATTTCTGTACAATTTCCTTATTACCGATCAATCCAGGAATGTCCGGATATACTTTCGATAACTCTTTTGCAAGTTTCACTATATCTACTTCCGAATTTTCAGAAGTTGCAACAATCATTTGTATCTTCTCTTCTGTTTGAAGAAATACAACTGTAATTTCTTCTCCTCGTTTCGCTACCCCCATAAACGTCGGTTCTTGAGCTACTTGTAATATACCTAACATTAAATTATTTTCCTGCTCATTCTTTTCTAAAAATGGTGTAACATCTTCTTTAAAATGAAGAATCTCTTTATATACGTGTAATTGAATCATCGACAATCTCTTCTCTCCATTTATATTTTAATTAAGTATTGGCGATTAATTCATTAAATCCTTCTTTTACGATTCGATAATATTTGAAACTAATATGTTCAAATTATATTCAGCTCGTAATATTCTCCGTTTTTCCGTTTCAAATCGCTCTTCTTCATTTTTAAATGACTCTTTACGCTTTTGAATCATTCGTTCCATCTCTTTTTTACTCGGTCCTCCGTATACATTTCTTTTTTGAATAAAAGCTTCTGGCGATATAATTTCTTTCCACTCTTTTTCCAATAAATGTATTTTAAATTTTTCTTGTAAGTATATATTTACATCTTTGAAATGTAATTCATGAAGCTCCTTTTTCTGCACCAATGACATATTAGCAATCGTACTTGCTGCATGATGAGCATGCCGAAATGGAATTTTATAGTTTTTTGTTAAAACATCTGCAAAATCAGTTATCGTTATTGCATGTTTATAGGAACGACTTTTTAACGTTTCTTCTTCTACTTTCATCGTTCGAATGACTGCATTCATAATAGAAAATACGCGAATCGTCTTTTCGATTCCTTTATATAAATACGGCTGTAAGTCATCTTCCGTATCGACAATATCCCCAAATGGTGTATTATGAATCATTTGAAATACTGTAAATGCTTCTCCTAAAGCGCTACTCGTAATAGCACGAGCATGCTCAATTGAAACTGGATTTCGTTTTTGTGGCATAATACTACTAATTTGCACATATGGCTTCGCAACAGTAATACCATCATATTCTTTCGTCGCTAATAATAAGAAGTCATGAATCCATCTACTCGTATTTGTCATCATTATCATAAGTAACGAGCTAACATCTAATAAATAATCCGCTCCAGCGACAGCATCATATGAGTTCTCAATTACATTTGTAAATCCAAGTAAATGAGAAACTCGTTCTCGTTTAATCGGAAAACTTGTTGTTGAAAGTGCAGCTGCCCCCATCGGAGACTGATTTAAAATTTGGTACGTTTTTTTCATTCGTTCTAAGTCTCTTTGCATCGTATCATAAATTGCTAACATATAATGACCAAACGTTGTTGGCTGTGCTGGTTGTGTATGTGTATAAGCTGGCATAATTGTTCCCTTATGATCATCAGCAAGTTGCAATATACTTTCTTGCAATAATAAATGGTGTTCCATTAATCGTAATACATATCGTCTTAAGCTCATACGATACATCGTTACTCCCATATCATTTCTACTTCGACCGATATGCATATTACTTACAAAATCACACTTTGCTTCCTGAGAAATTAAATGTTCAACTAAAAAAAAGAGATCTTCATGTTGTTCTGTATATCGCAATTGATCTTTGGGCATTCCTTCTACCTTTTTTAGTGCTTTTAATATAACTGTAGCTTCTTCTTTTTTTATTAAACTTTCTTCAGTCAGCATCATAATATGCGCTTTATGCACTTGAAACATATCTTTTAATAAGTGGTTATACTGAAAATTAAATACATGTTGTAATACACAATCCACATATGTTTTCCCAGGGAAATCAGCGCCTTCATTCTTTATAAATTCTTCTTTACTCTGTTTCATCACCTTTTCCCCTTTCACCTAAGTATTACTACCCATCATACCCAGAGATAGTAAAAAAGTGCTTATACATAAAGTGAAACTTTAATTAGCCCTTACCAATCGGCCTTTTACAGGCAATTGTACTCCCACCTAACTCTCTCGCATTCGCCCAATTTTGAGATGGGAGTCTTACTGTCCACAAATAGCGGGACAAAAATAAACTCGGTGCTTTATGCACCGAGTTTATTTAATAAAAGTCGCATCATACTTATCACTTTGCAACACTTGGAAATGTAAATTTGCTAAATGTTTACGTATTTCTGCACTGTCATCTTCATTTAAATTATTCGCTAAGAATACAATTTCTGTACAGTTCCCGCGCTTATCCATAGCATAAACCGCTTTTGTAACCGTCCATGGCGTATACCCATTCTTTTGTCCTGCGTGTCTGAATGTTTTACGATATTTCTTGGCACTCATATCTGTTTCAACGATACTCGCCCACACTTTTTCTTCAGCTTCTGTCAGGCCACCTTTATGGTTTGCCTTTTGCAGCAATACCATATAATCGTTTGCGGACGCAGCTGGTAATCTATCTGACCAAATTTTATCATAACGTTCCTCTAAATAAAGAGGAATTTCTTTCTGTAATAATGACCCCTTCTTTTTTAAGCGCTCATGAATAATCATCGCATATTCACGATATTGCTCTTGAGTCATTTCTTTTAATTTTTTCTCTATTTTATATTTTGGAACATGTAATTCTTTATGCAAATATCCTGGGATATATAAAGATGAAACAATCGGAAATAGTGGTTGATGTGCAGGGAGCGATAAACTTTGTAAATTTCGATTAATATTATCTAATCCTAACACTTCCATTAAATATTCCGCATTAGCATTCGAACTAAACTTAACCATTCCTTTTGCCACGTCTTCTAAAGTAACGGCTCCTTCAGTTATCTTGCCTGTCTTCTCCAAATACCTTTGCCATCTATCTTGTGCACCACCATCTGTATTCGGTACATAATATCGATTGACATCATTAATTGAAACGAAACTAGCCGGGTCAATTTTCCCTTCTGTAACTTGTTTCGTATATTCAAGCGCCACAATTAATTTCATCGTACTAGCAACTGGCAATACAACATTTGGATTTACAGAATAAACAACTTTATCATTTCTCTTTACTAGAAGCGCACTATTTTTTTCATCTTTATGTTCTTCAATAAAAGATGCAATATACTGTGCATCATCATTATTTGAACTCCATACTTTTTTCACTAAAAAGTTACCCGATATTAGCAAAACGAAAATACCCACAATTACTGCGCATACTATAGTTTTTTTCAAGTAAAATTCCTCTCCTATTGTATAACTCTTCTCTCTATCTTTAAAAAACAAAATAATGGAGATGGTCATTTAAATAACCATCTCCATTATTTTAACTTGTATACTCCTATTATGTCTACGTCATGATTTTCACAAAATCCTCAAGAAATTTTTTATAATGTAATGACCAACCAATTCGTACCCAATTTTTCAAGGCTTTTGCATCAGGTTGAGGACGGAAATCTGCAATACTTTCTCCTTTTGCAATTCCAGCTGTATCTACATCGACACGACGATATACATAATCTAAAAGGGATGGATTTGCCGCAACCATCATTGTAACGACGTCATGTACTGGACTTCCTTTTATTTTCGGATTTAACTTTCTATAAGCTTTATAATAATACGTAAATATCGGCTCGATTAACTTATTAAAACTCGTTTTAGAATGTTTCGTAATATATTTTACCATCTCTGGCGTTATAATTGCCTCGGATGTAACATTAAGCGGCACTAATGTTACATTCTTCGCATTTTGCATAACTAACTGTGACGCAATCGGATCGCCATGAAAATTCGCCTCCGCCACTGGTGTAACATTGCCAGGCATTAAAAAAGCACCGCCCATTATATAATATTCTTTTACATATTTCATCATCGGCTTTTCTAAAATAAACGCTGTCGCTAATGTCGTTGACCTACCAGCATCAACAATGATTAATTCTCCTTTATATTTTTCAAGAATATCGAAAAACTCACAAAAAGGCTTTATATTTGGAGAAAGGTTTTTCGGAGGACGAATTGGCCCTAAACCTTCCGTCCCGTGAATTTCTGGATAATACGTTGTAATATCTCCAGATAAAGGGATTTTCGCACCATTAATAACTGGTATATCTTCCCTACCTGCTAACTGTAATAAATACGCTGCATTACTTGTCGCTTTTTCTTGTGTTACATTCCCATATCCAGTTACTACGCCAACAATATCAATATCAGGATGCAACAATCCATACATAATTGCTAAAGAGTCATCTATTCCCGGGTCTCCTAAAAATAACACTTTTTTCATCGACCTCAACTCCATCCCCTCAGTTGTTATTAATTTATGAATAGCCCTACATATACAGAATAAAAAAGATGAAATTTATATAAAAAAACGCAGTCCTATACGGACTACGTTCCTCATCTAGCCTATGCTGTTTTTTTCACAGCAATCATACTTCCCACTATGTAAGCGATAAACGCAAAGCAAATTGGGAAGACAACTGTATGTATACCGAACGGATTTGGGTAGAAAAGATGAATACACATATATGAGCCTACCCCAACTAAAATGGAAGCAAGTGCTCCAGTTGCATTCCCTTTTCTCCAATATAACCCTAAGACGATTGGCCAAATGAATGCTGCTTCTAATCCACCGAAAGAAAATAAATTTAACCATATTAAAAAATCTGGTGGTTTAATCGCCGCTGCATAAACGAGCAGTCCTACAATACCCGTAATCCACAAACTTCCTTTTTTTATCGTACTGTCTGCTGCATCTTTATTTATGTAATTTACATATATATCTTTAATAATCGATGAACTTACAAGTAACAATAGCGAATTTACTGTAGACATAATCGCTGCCATTGGTGCCGCTAAGAAAACGCCAGCTAGCCAAGGTGGCAACACTTCCATCGCGAGTAGCGGCATGACTTTATCTGGTACCGTTATACCAGGAAGTACTACTCGTGCAAATACACCCGTTAAATGCATCCCGATCATAATTGTACCAACGACAACCGTTCCAATGATTAGAGCTTGATGCATAGCTTTTGAATTTTTATAAGACATAGCACGCACACTAATTTGTGGTAAACCGACAACGCCAATTCCAATTAAAATCCAAAACGATGTAACATATGATTTCGTTAAACTACCATCTGCTCCGAATGGTGTAATTAAATTCGGATTGATTTGAACAAGTTCCTGCATAATCTTTTCAATTCCACCACCAGCAATAACAGTAGCAACTAAAATGATTGTCGTTCCAACTAACATAATGATACCTAATAACGTATCTGATAACGCAACTGCGCGGAACCCACCAATTAATACGTACACAAGTACAGAAAAAGTAAATAAAAATAGTGCTGTTGTATAAGATAGACCTGTTAGCGACTCAATTAATCGTCCACCGCCGACCCACTGGGCTACTGTTGCTGAAAATAAAAAGATAATAATACATAACGCCGAAAGTATAACAACCGCTTTATTATTGTATCTTCCTTTTAAATAATCGATAAGCGTAATTGCTTCCATCTTCCTAGCAATAATTGCAAACTTTTTACCGATAACCGTTAAAACGATATACCCTGTTACAACTTGAATCGCAGATAATAATACCCATCCAAGTCCCATATTGTAAGCAATACCAGGGCCACCAATGAAACTACTTGCACTACCGTACGTAGCAATCATTGTCATCGCTAATAATAAACCGCCAAGCTCACGTCCACCAAGAAAATATTCTTGCAAAAATTTATTATGAGCAGTCGCTTGCACGCGTCTTGAAGCATATATACCAATTAAAAATACAACGATAAACGAAATTATCATTGGAATGATTACATACCAATTCATCTATTATTCCTCACTTTTTTCTTCCTCATCGAGTGAAATATCTTGAAATACAAAACGAACAACTAAACTAAGCAAAATAACCATTACGACAAATCCAACAATACAACTATAAAAAAACCATGCTGGAAAACCGAATACATATGTATATTCACTTGGATTTTTACTACCAAGCCCATAAGCAAATCCGTACCATATTATAAAATTGATAATAGCAAGTCCAAGACCAATTAACGCTTCTCTATGGGCGATTCGAAAGCGTGGATCATCATGATAATTCTTCATTTTCTCCCTCCTCTCACGATGTATTATTGTACCATTGTTCTTCTAGTTTTTCCTACTAGAAAGCAAAAACAAGCAGGATTTTTTATAATTATATAGAAGACTCTCTTACATTACATATTTTTTACAATTGTAACACAAATGAAATTTGAATTTTCAGTAATTGTTAATTATGATTTTAATTAGAGGCTTTCCATCTAGTTCCTACATCCTTGATTTCGGAATAAACGCCGTCTCGTACTGCGTTTACATTATATTTTCAAGGGGGTTATACAATGAGTCAACTAGCTGTAAATCTTCATGAAAAGGTAGAAAAGTTTCTTCAAGGCACGAAAAAGTTATATGTGAATGGATCTTTCATTGAAAGCGCTTCCGGTAAAACGTTTAAAACGCCTAACCCTGCAACTGGCGAAACGCTTGCCATCGTTTCTGAAGCTGGTCGCGAAGATATTCATAAAGCTGTAGTCGCAGCTCGCATGGCTTTTGACGAAGGTCCTTGGTCTCGCATGAGCACTGCTGAACGAAGCCGCCTTATGTACAAGCTTGCCGATTTAATGGAAGAACATAAAGAAGAGCTTGCACAGCTCGAAACGTTAGATAACGGAAAGCCAATCCGTGAAACAATGGCAGCAGACATACCACTTGCAATTGAGCATATGCGCTATTATGCTGGCTGGGCGACGAAAATCGTTGGTCAAACAATTCCTGTTTCCGGTGATTACTTTAACTATACACGCCATGAAGCTGTTGGTGTCGTTGGTCAAATTATCCCTTGGAACTTCCCGCTTCTTATGGCAATGTGGAAAATGGGAGCGGCGCTTGCTACAGGATGTACAATCGTTTTAAAACCTGCAGAACAAACTCCACTATCCGCTCTATACTTAGCTGAATTAATTGAAGAAGCTGGATTCCCGAAAGGTGTTATTAATATCGTTCCTGGATTCGGTGAATCAGCTGGACAAGCTCTCGTTAATCATCCACTCGTTGATAAAATTGCATTTACTGGTTCTACTCCAGTTGGCAAACAAATTATGAGACAAGCATCCGAATCATTAAAACGTGTTACTTTAGAACTTGGTGGTAAATCACCAAATATTATTTTACCAGACGCCGACTTATCTCGCGCTATTCCTGGTGCACTTTCTGGTGTTATGTTTAACCAAGGACAAGTATGCTCTGCTGGATCACGCTTATTTATTCCGAAGAAAATGTATGATAATGTCATGGCTGATCTCGTCCTTTATTCTAAAAAATTAAATCAAGGTGCTGGTCTAAGTCCAGAAACTACAATCGGTCCTCTCGTTTCCGAAGAACAACAAAAACGTGTAATGGGCTTCATTGAAAAAGGGATTGAAGAAGGCGCTGAAGTACTTTGTGGAGGAAGTAATCCATTTGATCAAGGCTACTTCGTTTCTCCTACAGTATTCGCCGACGTCAATGATGAGATGACAATCGCAAAAGAAGAAATTTTCGGTCCAGTTATTTCTGCAATACCGTTTAACGATATTGATGAAGTAATTGAACGTGCGAATAAATCACAATTTGGCTTGGCAGCTGGTGTATGGACAGAAAATGTTAAGACAGCACACTATGTTGCAAGTAAAGTACGCGCAGGTACAGTATGGGTAAACTGTTATAACGTCTTTGATGCAGCATCTCCATTTGGAGGATTTAAACAATCTGGTCTTGGCCGTGAAATGGGATCTTACGCATTAAATAACTATACAGAAGTGAAGAGCGTTTGGTTAAACTTAAATTAAATCGAAAGAACCTGATCCACTCGGTCAGGTTCTTTTCATTATGTATTCCTTTAAACTTGCAGCCCTCCGCTCACATTTAATACTTCCCCTGTAATATAGGATGCGTATTCTGACGCTAAAAAGGCCGCCGCGTTCGCAATATCTTCTGGCGTTCCAATTCTACCAACCGGAATTGCTCCAACCATTTTTTCTTTTACTTTATCTGGTATTGTTTTTGTCATATCCGTATCCATAAATCCTGGACAAATTGCATTACAAGTAATACCGAAGCTTCCAACTTCTTTCGCTGCTGTTTTCGTTAAACCGACAACGCCAGCTTTCGTTGCCGCATAATTTGCTTGTCCAATATTCCCTTCTCTACTTATTGAAGAAATATTAATAATGCGCCCATATTGTTGTTGTCTCATATAAAGAAGAGCTGGCTGCATACAATAAAAAACGCCAGTTAAGTTTACTTGTAATACTTGTTCCCAAGCTGATTTCTCCATTTTATGTAACATTGCATCTTTTGTAATTCCAGCGTTATTTACTAAAATATGCAGTGTCCCAAATTTTTGAACTGCATACTCAATTAATGATTTCGCTTCATTTTGATTACTTACATCACATCGATATAAGCTTACTTCATATCCTTCTTCCGATAATTCACGTGTCGTTTTTTGTAGTTTTTCTTCATTTACATCACTAATTAAAACTTTAGCCCCAAGCCTAGCAAAAACTCGTGCAATTTCTTTTCCAATTCCTTGGGCGCCACCTGTTACAACAGCTGTTTTCCCATTTAAAAATCCCATCCCTATCCCCCATTTCTATTACTTATACTGTATATTTCGGCTTTTTGCTTTCCAAATCCTCTTTGTATAAAAAAGTCTATTTGTGTCAAACTAACTTTGCAACGTCGCATAAAGTGAAACTTTAATCAGTGGGAAGTTTGTTCATCCCCCACTGATTATCAGCCCTCACCAATCGGGCATTTACGGGCAGTTAATCTCCCACCTAGCTTCTTTGTTCCATCTGAATTTTGAGGTGGGAGTTTTACTACCCGCTATGCGGGATAAAGTGCAAGGAGATTGTGTCGAATGAACAAAAAAAATTTCAAACAAAGCAAAGCCACTGATGGTATTGATGTTGAGTTCTCTCGTGAACTCGCTGACCACAACGACTTAGAAGCAAACGCACGTGCAAATGCCGCTGATGCACGTCAAAAACGCCAGTCAACAGAAAAATAAGGGGAAATCATAACCTTATTCTTTTCAACAGGGACCTACTACCCAACAAAATAAACCGAGAAACATCTCTCGGTTTATTTTTTATATTTTTTTGCATAATGCGCCAAAGTAAGTAACGGATATATATGAGCGTAGCTATGGTAATGAATATAAAACCCACCTGGTAAAGCTGTTCCAGTAGGATATTTTTCATTTACATAAGGATTCGCAAGCAAATATGAAATACCTTTTCGAATAGCTGGTGTTTCTTTATCATAGTAAGAAATAAGAGCATCTAAAGCCCATGCTGTTTGCGATGGTGTACTAAATGGTAAAGTAGCAAATCTTTTTTCCACACTACTTTGACAAGATTCTCCCCAGCCACCATCTTCATGCTGTATATGTTCAAGCCATAAAGTTGCTCGTTTTAAAGAAGGGTGAGCAGAAGTAATTCCTAACGCCCGTAAGCCAGTCATCACTGCCCATGTACCATATATATAACAAATGCCCCATTTTCCATACCACGATCCATTTTCCTCCTGTTCATTCATTAACCAGTTGATTGCACTTTGTTTTTGTTTCTCGGGCAATTCATTTTGCGTATATGTCCCGAAAAACTCTAACACTCTGCCTGTAATATCTGGTGTAGAAGGATCCGTAATCATATCGCTTGCGTTTTCGATTGGTAAATTCGCTAATAACTTGCTTGTCACGCCTTTTTCAAATGCTCCCCAACCACCATCATTATTTTGTAATCCTTTAATCCAATTCGTCCCTTTCTTCCAAGCATCATCCACATTTCCGTTCCCTCTACTTTGTGCCAATGCTCTTAACACAGCTGTTGTATCATCAACATCAGGAACTGTCGTATTCACATCAGAAAAACCCCAACCGCCCGGAATAAGCGCGGGCGCATGCACACTCCAATCAGCTTTTTTCTTATGTTGTTTTTTTAATAAATATGCTGACGCATTTTGAATCATTTTACTTTCTTTCGAAACACGAGCCTCTTGCAACGCATAACTAAGTAATGCTGTATCCCATACAGTTGACGGGGAATTTTGTAAATGGTTCCCTCTTTCCATCTTCCATATATAAGATGTTATCCCCGTTATAGCCTTTTGAATCATTGGCGATTGAATAGAATGTCCTAGCGCAAGTAAAGCATAAATCATATAAAACGAAGCACTTGCGTAACTATATAACGTCCCATTCTCATCGATACGCTCTTTCATAAAACGTTCTACTTCCTCATTTCCTTTATGATGTAAGGAAAGCGGATAAGATATAATTTGTTTCACATTACCTAATAATGTTTGAAACATTGGAGATTGGTCCTCCCGAAACCATTCTCCGCCCCCGCCCGCAATATGATTTAAATTAGGCAGTAACTTTTTCACTACACGAAACCTTTTATTTAAACACAACATCATCGGAATTAAATGGATACGTGCCGAACTACTTAATTCAAATATACTGAGTGGGGAATCATTTTGCAGAAACATAATCGGTGTTGGCAAATGAAAGAGCGAAGGATATTCATACTCTCCATGAATTGCTAATAAAAACTTCGTCATAAAATGAGCACGCGCCACTCCCCCACGTTCTGTAATAAACATTTCCGCTCGCTTCATATTCGCATCTTCTTTTGTATACTTTTTCGAAGCAAGTAGGGCAGCATAAGATTGAATGGTAGCAGATAAATTGCCCCCCATTTCATCATCATACAATTTCCATGTCCCTTCATTCGTTTGGAGTGAAGCTAATCTTTTTACAAATGGTTCTACCTCTTTATCTCTACCTAATAATTTTAATAAAAATATCATATGGCAATCAGTTAATGGTGCTCCTTCAAAACAGAATCTCCACGTACCATCTTGCCTTTGCATCGTTTGAAGTGCAGTTGTCCTTCTCGCTATTTCTTCATGCACTTTTCCATATAATAACAAGGCATTCACCTACCCTTTCGAAATCCGTATAACGATATTCAAAAAAGCAACCGAATATGTGTAAAAACAAAGAAAAGCAGAACACATATTATGTTCTGCTCATAAGCAATATCCCACTCCGACAATAACCCCTAATAAAGCACCGACTACTACTTCATACGGTGTATGTCCGACAAGCTCATTTAACTTCTTATATTCTGTTTGTTTACCATGAAAAAATTCATTCAATATTTTCGCCTGTTTACTTACCGCAAGCCTTACTCCTGAAGCGTCATACATAACAATGATTGCAAAGATTGCAGCCACTGCAAATATGGTACTTTCCACACCTTCCACAACTCCAACACCTGTCGCAAGCGCTGTAACAGTTGAAGCATGAGAACTTGGCATCCCACCTGAAGCAAAAAATTTTGCAAAATCAAATTCACCCGTTTTAACTAATTTAAAGACTACTTTTGTTAACTGTGCTATAAACCACGAAATTACAGCAGCCATCAGCGGATCATTATGTAAAATTGTTTCCATGTTCTCAGCTCCCTACTAGCTATAATGGAAATTCTATATAGTATCAGTATAAAGAAAAATGCGTAGAAAATACTACGCATTATGATACTTTTGCTGATTTATTTTTTATAAATTTCGGTTGTTTCTGCACTAAAAATTTTGTCTTCGCTATTGAAAATACAAATAAAGCAACCCATATACAGAAAAATGCCATCATATGAGTAGTTGTAAAATGTTCACCAAATACAAATACACCTAAAATTAAACTAATCGTTGGCGCAATATATTGTAAAAAGCCTACCATATAAAGCGGAATAAGTTGTGCTCCTTTTGCAAAATAAAATAGTGGTAGCGCTGTAACAATACCTGCTCCTATTAAAAGTAACGTCGATAGCATTGAAATAGCTCCAAATGAACCGAAACCATGTACCCCTGTCATAACGAGATAAATGAACGCAAACGGCGTCACTAACATCGTTTCCATCGTAAGCCCAATCGTCGCATCATAGTTTAACAATTTTTTTGTTAATCCGTATAATCCAAATGAAAAGGCAAGTGATAAAGAAACCCACGGGATAGCCCCGAAACGTACTGTTAAAATGATAACCCCTACTCCAGCTAAACCTACTGCAACATATTGCCAAAAGTTTAACTTTTCCTTTAATACGACTGTACCAAGTAAAATACTAATAAGTGGATTAATATAATACCCAAGACTCGCTTCAATGACATGATTATGATTAACGGCCCATATGTAGACAAACCAGTTCCCACTAATCAAAATTGAAGCAATTGTTAATGACATTAATAATTTAGGTCGTTTAAAAAGATTCACAAATTCCCCAATAAACTGGCGAAACCTCTTCGTAACAGCTAATACGATTAACATAAAAACGAACGCCCAAACAATGCGGTGTGCTAATATTTCATCTGCTGGAACTTCCTCAACCCATTTCCAATAAATCGGTAGGATTCCCCACATCGTATAAGCACCAGCCGCATATATAATCCCTTTTTTTTGCTGTGCTGATTGACTCCCCATCTTCCTTTTTCTCCTCTTCTCATTTTTTCTCCATTATACGGTTTCTTATGCTCACTTTACCAATAATCAATCTGTAATTCTTTCGACATTTCTCATATAGCGAAAAATAAACATACCGTTATTACAACAAGTAACGGTATGCCGAAAACAAATTTCTTTTTATGCGTTTTATGGTGAAACATATACATACCGATCCAAGCTCCAACCGCTCCTCCAGCTGCCGCTGATAAAAACAACGTGCTTTCTGGCGTTCTCCACTGTTTCTTCTTTGCTTTTCGTTTATCAAGCCCCATAAGGCTAAAAGCTATAACATTAATAATAATAAAATAAATCCATTTCATCGCTTTCTCTCCCTATGAAAAATTCGCTTAATGGTAACATGAAAAAACGATAGAAACAACTGAAGAACACTTTTTAGCAAACTAGTTTCATTCCTTTATTTTAATTGATTATCTTTACATTTATATAATCAATATAAAGCGCGATTACAGCTATTAAAAAGAAAGATGTTATGAACAGAACTTTATATTTCACTTCCTTCACCCACCACAACCACATCATCAAAAAAACTTCTCTCAATCTCTTTCTCATCAAAATGAAGAACAACAATTAACCCTACATATAAAGAAACGAAATTCAAAAACCATTCCCCATTATCATCTTGCTTAGCTAGACATTTAAATATCTCTTGAAATTGCATACGTTCATCAGAAGCAACGATCGGACGCACACCAAAATATTTCAACACAAGATTTAACTTAAGATTTATAGATAAAGACAAACTATATTTTAAGAGCTCTGTATAATTTGTAACATTTTTTTCGCTATACAGTTTCACAAGCATTTGATGTAAAGTAGGAATCGATAATTCTACGTCAGTCACTTTTGTTGTTTCTATCGTTTCAATCATCTTTTTCATATCCATCACATTCACCCCTTCTGAAAAAACTTTAAAGCCAGAGAGTATTTAATTCATAATGTGCAATAATTGTGCATTTCTCTTCTCTCGTTCTTCTTCACTGACTAAGTCATACTTTTTTAATAAATGAAAGATGTCGTTTAATATTTCCTGTGAATGTTTATTTTGCAAAAATCCATTCAAATCTTTGAAAAGAATTTCAGATAAAAAATCCTTTTGACTTTCAAGCTTATTCATTACATCTTCAATAGAATGATCAATATTACATGCCATATTAAACTTCCTCCTCTATCCTCTATAAATAATATCTTCTGCTAATGCAGTAAATACTTCTCCAACGAGAGAGTCTTCATCATATACAGATGAATCGTTATTTTCTTCACGTTTTGCAAAAGGTATTTGTGCAATTACTTCCGTTTGCAATTGTTCTGCTAACATTTCGCCGCCCCCTTTTCCGAAGAGATAATTTTTAAATCCATCTTGCTCTTCGTAATAAGCCATATTTTCCACAATTCCTACAATCTCGTGTTTTGTATGTTTTGCCATTACACCTACTCTAGAAGCTACAAATGAAGCTACATTGTGCGGCGTTGTAACGATAATTTCTTTCGCTTGTGGGATCATCGCTGCAACATCAATGGCAACATCTCCTGTACCAGGTGGTAAATCGAGAAGTAAATAATCTAAATCTCCCCAGTGTGTATTCGCAAGGAAGTTTTGAATCCATTTATTTAACATCGGTCCACGCCACATGACTGGATTATTTCCTTCTGTAAAAAATCCCATTGACATAATTTTAACACCATGACTAACGACTGGAATTGCTGTTTGATCAATCATTGTTGGTTTTTGATTCGTTTCCATCATAGCCGGAATGCTAAAACCATATATGTCTGCATCTAAAATCCCAACCTTTTTACCCATTCTAGCTAAGGCAGTAGCAAGATTAATTGTCACCGTTGATTTTCCGACTCCGCCTTTCCCACTCGTTACAGTAATAAAATGTACACCTGAATCATGACGGAGCATGCTTGGCATACCTGTTTCTGTTCTACTATTTTTCTTTAATTTTTCTGTTAGCATAGCTCTTTCTTCTTGTGTCATCGAACCAAATGTTACATCCACTTTAGATGCACCAATTGCGTGAAGGGACTCTTCCACATCTTGTTGAATTTTCGCCTTTAACGGACAACCTTGAATGGTTAACACTACTTCAAGCTTAACCTCTGTTCCATGTATTTGTACATTTCTAACCATATTTAATTCTACAACACTTTTGTGTAACTCTGGATCCTCTACATGTTGTAATGCGTTCATTATTTGTTCTTGAGTAAGCATAGAGCTCATCCCTTCTCTTATTCTAATTTATATATAGCATCTTCTTATTACTTCAACTGATGAAAGTTTCCATCTATTTTTTAATGTCTTTAATAGTCATCGTTGCGAGAAAGCATTATTATCCCCCACTTACAGGCGGGATTAATGCGACGATATCTCCAGCTTTTATCATCTCTTCATTCGTTACAAACTCTTCATTAATTGCAACCATTACTGTATCCAAAGATTGCAAATGATAACTATCTTTCAACCATTCATTTAATTGTCCAACAGTCATTTCTTTTTTTTCTGAAATTATTAATTGATCCGATCCGACTTCCTCACGCAAATTTGCAAACAGTAAAATTGTAATCATTTTCTCATTCTTCCTTCTTCGGTTTTCCTTCTGGATATGATGTATTTTCAAGTTGATCTCCAATCCACATCGTTCCATCTTCCCAAAATTCTTTTTTCCAAATTGGAACGATGCGTTTTATGCGTTCAATCGCGTACTCATTCGCTTCATAAGCTACTTTACGATGCGGTGATGAAACTGCAATAACTACCGCAATATCCATTATTTCCAGCAGCCCTACACGGTGCGTAATGGCTACTTGTGCGTCCGGCCATTTCCCGTTAATTTCCTCACCAATTCTTGTAAGTTGTTTTACTGCCATCGGTTTATATGCTTCATACTTTAAATGTAGCGTTCGTTTTCCTTTTGTTAATTCTCTCACCGTACCAATAAATGTTGTAATCGCACCCGCTTCTCTTCTTGCGACTTTATTCGTTACTTCTTCCACTAAAATTGGTTTTTCTACAATCTCAAATAGTGATTGCCCCATTAGAAACACCTCTCTTATAAAATGTCCAAGGCCATTCACTACCTTCGTTATCTTCTAATAAAAGAACATCGACAAACATTTCTTTTTTATATCCTCTTGTCCCGCCTGGCAATACGATAAAAGCGTTCGATTCTGCTAATGAAGAAACCGAGCTAGACTTATCAAATCCTGATGGATATGCAATTAATTGCCCTTCATTACATGTCAGTTTTGCTCGTACAAATCTTGTAAATGGATTTGGTTTCAGAAAATCTTTTCCTAATAATGCTTTTTCTCTTTTCAAATGCGCTTTTTCACTAAACATATACGCACGAATACATGGTCTTACAAACAACTCAAATCCTACATAACATGCTGATGGATTTCCTGATAAACCAAATAATAGCTTGCCATTTAATTGTGCTACAGTCGTTACACTTCCTGGTCGCATTGCAACCTTATTGAAAAGAACGGATGCACCTAACCTTCCATATATAGCTGGTAAATAATCGTAATCTCCTACTGATACACCGCCCGTTGTAATGAGCATATCTACTTGACTTAACGCATCTTTCACAGCTGTAAAACACGTATCAAAATCATCACTAAACTTCCCAAAGTATTTTACTCTTCCGCCCACTCTTCGAATTTGAGACAGTATCATGTACGTATTACTATTTCGAATTTTCCCTGGCTCTAACGACTCATTTACATCAAGTAATTCACTACCAGTCGCTAATAGTCCAATTACTGGCTTTTTCGCAACTGGCACTTCACTATAACCGAATGTAGCAAGAAGAGCTGAAATACCTGGATTAATGTACGATCCTTTCTTTGCAAGCACCGTTCCTTTACGAGCATCTTCACCTTGAAAAGAAATATTATCACCCGTTTTGAATGAGCGTTTCACTTCCATATAATCGTTCCCATTATCCTCATATTGACGAGTCAGTTCTAACATAACAACCGCATCACAATCATTTGGAATTTGTGCTCCTGTCATAATTCGAACTGCTTGAAACGAACCTACTTTCTCATCGAATAGTGATCCTGCACCAATTTCACCAACTACTTCAAATACAATTGGCGTTTCATAACTTGCTAAATTCGTATCTTCTGCTCTAATAGCAAACCCATCATACGGTGAACGATTGAATGAAGGTACGTCATGATCAGCTACTAAATCCTCCGCTAACATACGTCCGTAAGCTAATTCAATAGGTAGTAGCTCTTTTAAGCCATTGTTAGCAAATCCCATCACTTTTCGAATAGCTTCTGCAACCGTAATTGGCACTCTTCTTCCCATTATTGACAATCCTTTCTATTAACCGAATAAGCGATAATATAGTTGTTTCGCTTTTGGAATTTCGTTTGTACCATGAATGAACACACGACCATCTTGAAAAATAACGACGCGATAATCCTCTAATTGACAAGATAGTAAATATGGATTCCGCTCTACTTCCCCAAGTTTTTTTAATACTTTTTCTACGTCATCAAAATTGTATTGCCTATTTTCTATTGATCTTATTTGAACTGTATTTCTTCCGCATAAAACAGCTACCTTCGTTTGGTTTTCGTATGATAAATAAGGATAAGCTCGATTTAAACCGCACGATGGACAATCGTCCGTTTTTATTTTTCCTAGTTTTATAAAATGATTTTGATTACTCCATATATCAAACATGAAAAACGTCTTTCTAATTACTGAGTAATCTTCCACTAAAATTTTGAGTGCTTCTGCCACTTGATATGCCGCAACGATTTGAACAGCTGGACTAATAATCCCAGCCGTGTCGCACGTCACACCTATAACGGGAACATTCTTCAGTACACAATGTAAACACGGCATTTTTTGCGGAATAATCGTATAACTCATACCGTACGATCCAACACAAGATCCATATACCCACGGAATATTATGTTTTTGTGATAAATCATTTATGATAAATCGAATATCAAAATTATCTGTAGCATCAATGATTACATCGACATTTTCTAATGGCCCTTCCATGTTTTCTACACTTGCATCCATTATGAAAGCATGTATTTGTACTTCTGAATTAATTTGTTCCAACCGTTTTTTAGCAGCAATTGCTTTCGGGATTTTCCCTCTTGCATCTTCTTCAGAGTAAAGTTGTTGTCTTTGTAAATTACTCCACTCTACGTAATCACGATCAATAATTGTCAACTTACCAATACCTGCACGCACGAGACTTTCTGCACTTGTACTTCCTAATGCACCTGCTCCTACAATTAACACATGCTTATTCCGAATTTTTTCTTGCCCTTTACTCCCGATTGGTTTGAACAACTGTTGCCGAGAATACCGCTCCTCCATTGCATACCCTTCCTTTCAAGAAATCTATTTCACATTAGAGTCTTGTTTTTGATAACAAGCAAAGTAAGCAAACCCTACAAATCCAGCTCCTCCAATGACATTTCCGATAAAAACAGGAACAAAGTTTTTAGCGAGGTCCAGCCACGTCAGATGACCTGCAAAAATAACCGCTGATATGACAAACATATTTGCTACTACTTGTTGAAATCCAATCACTACAAATGCCATAATTGGAATCCAAATCCCAATTATCTTTCCGACAAAATCACTCGTCCCGTAAGCGAGCCAAAGCGCAAGACAAACGAGCCAATTACAACCAATCGCCAAAATTAAAGTTCTCCCAAACGATTCGTGTAACTTTCCTTCCGCTATCGCTAACGTTTTATTTAAATAATCTCCCTCTGTTAATCCGCCAAGATGTCCAAAGCAATACGCAACGAAAATTGCACCAACAAAGTTCATTACAGTAATCCAAGCCCAATTATTCAGTACACTTATCAATGTAATTTTCTTTGCATAAAGCGCCATAGACAGTGACATCATATTTCCTGTAATCAATTCTCCTCCTGCTAACACTACGAGCATAAGCCCAATAGGAAACACTGCTCCTCCTAAAACATTCACTAAACTTCCCCAATGCTCCGGCAAATTACCTAATACTCGAATGTTAAGTAAAAACCCTAATGATATAAATGCTCCTCCTAAAAAACCGAGAATAAGCATTGCTGGCAGCGTCTGGCTTACTTTTTGAACACCGGCCTCGATTACGAGTTCAGCAATTTGTTCCGGTTTATGAAATGCCATTACCAATTCCTCCATTTTCTCCAAATAAAAAAGCAGCTTCAAAAAACCTCCTGAAAATAAAGGTTTTTGAATGCTGCTTAATGTCTCTGCACATCTTTTACAGAGAGATCAATCATCACTTTTACTATGAAATAGAAAGTCCACATCTCTTGCACACTTTCCATTTTCCACTATTATGTCAGCCTTATATATTAACCACCGATATGTGACATTTCAATTTTAGGCATTGTTTTCTTATTAGTATGACTTAAGCGTTCGTCTGAATATCGATCTTCTCGATTATTCCAAATGTCGTGAATTACAGCTGTAATTTCCTCATCCGTATCCCCCGATCGAAGCAATGCTCTCAAATCATTTCCTTTAGAAGCAAATAAACAAGTATACAATTTTCCTTCTGCAGAAATGCGAGCTCTCGTACATGATGAGCAGAAAGAATCAGTTACAGATGAAATGATACCTATTTCCTCATCACTGCCTATATAACGGTACCTAGTAGCTACTTCACCTGGATAATTTGCTTCTATCCGTTCTAACGGCATAACTTCACGAATTGTATTTACTATTTCTTGTTTGGAAATAACTTCACCTAACTCCCAACCGTTATAATTTCCAACGTCCATATACTCAATAAAACGAAGAATATGCTTATTTTCCTTAAAGTATTGCGCCATCTGCAAGATGTCCTGTTCGTTTTTCCCCTTTTGAACGACCATGTTTATTTTAATTTTCATACCAACTTCAGCCGCAGCCTGTATACCCTCAAGAACCCTTTGCACTTTGCTTCTATTACCATTTAAATAGAAAAAGCGCTCTTCTTCTAAGGAATCCAGACTAACTGTCACACGTGATAACCCCGCTTTATATAAATCAGGTGCAAACTTTTTAAGTAACGATCCATTTGTTGTTAAACCGATATCCTCCACACCATCTATTTTATTAAGCCGCTCAATAAGCTCTGGAAGCCCTCTTCGAAGTAACGGCTCTCCGCCTGTAATCCGTAACTTTCTCACACCTAAAGAAACGAAAATACGTGTTATCCTTTCAATCTCATCAAAAGATAAAATTTTATCATTAGACAAAAACGAATAATCAGGACCAAATATTTCTTCTGGCATACAATATCGACAGCGAAAATTACAGCGATCAGTAACTGAAATACGTAAATCCTTTAACGGACGATGCAATTTGTCTAATGTAATTGATTTCATCTTCCTTGCCTCACTTTTACTTATTTTATATTTAAAACACGTTCTGGATGCGTATATATATTTAAAGACTGATTACGAATAAACCCTATCGTAGTAATCCCTAACTCTTCCGCTAACTGCAAAGCTAATTCAGTTGGCGCTGATTTTGACAGTATAATTTCACAGCCGATTTTTGCAACTTTCAATAATATTTCTGAAGAAATACGACCACTAAAAACAATGATTTTATCTTTTATAGAAATATTATTTTTTAAACAATAACCGTAAATTTTATCTAGCGCATTATGCCTACCAATATCCATTCGGCCTAAAATAATACCATTTACATCACATAAAGCTGCGTTATGCACTCCGCCAGTATGTCGAAATGTATCCGCAGATTGCTGCATTTCATTCATTAAACGAAAACAATCTTCGACAGCAACCTTTACATGGACACCATTCATTTTCTTTACGCTTAGTGCATCATTTGCAAAAACAAACCCTTGCCTACTCATACCACAGCACGAAGTAATATAACGTTTATTTTGCATTTGTTCGTAATACGGGTTTATTTTTGTTGTCGTCACATGTACAAATCCTTCTTTCTCCTGTACCCATATGTGATCAATATCTTCATACTTCCGAATAATTCCTTCAGATGCTAAGAAGCCTATTACCATATCTTCTATATATTCTGGAGTACTAACCATTGTAACAAACTCCTGTCCGTTCATTTTAATTGTGACTGGAAACTCTGTTACAATGCTGTCCTCTATATGCTTAAACACCCCTTGTTCATAACGGAAAACTTCTCTTTCTACCTGTATCGGTTTCACGATCAGCATCCTTCTCTCACGTTATATTTTTATCAAAAACAAATACCGAAACAGCAATATCTTCTTCTACTTTCATATCTGAAAATAAGTTCACTAATTTCGCTCCAACAAGTTCCTCCAAATGTTCACGAGAATTCGCAGCGTAAACTTCTTGAATCATTTTCGTTCTAGCCATATGAACCATTTCCGCGCCATCCATCGTACTTGAAATGAATTTCTCAGTAGGTGTTAAGTTCCCATACAGTGTTGCAATCGCCATATTTTCAGCAAATACAGTATGAATTCGTTCTGGTCCTTTTCCGAATAGTTCCTTTCGGAGTTTTCGTATCATATCATTAAATTCATGTACCTTTTTCGTCATAAAATCATACCTCCTAAAAGCCTCATTTTACTTTATTATATATTTTACCAAAATGATCTTTTCGCCCAAACTATTTCGTACAAATATTTGGACGAAAAGGTTAACTTCATGAAGTTTATTCGTCTTTTAATCCTTTACCCATACCTTTTAGGAAATGAAGACCAAACCCGATAGCACGGTTAATATTTGGATCTTTTAATACTTTCATAAGATCGAATATCCCCACTTTTTTATTACTTTCTAGATGCTCATTACCTTCTTCCAGTCCTACTAATAAACTACCTATAAGTTTTTTCGTAAGTTCTGGGTCAAGTTCTGTTAAAGCACCTGCAGCACCCATCATATTATTAATTAAATTTGTAACAGGTTTACGAGTTACTTGACCGAGAACGATCTTTGCGATTGGTTCTTTCGCTTTCAGCATAGAATTTGCTGCTTCTAGCATGCCAATATCATTTAATTCCCCGACAATATGAAACATTTGATTTAAAGCTTCTTCATTATTAGCTAGAAGCTCCTTTAAATCCTCTAACTTTTGCTGTTTTATTTCTTCCTCAGTTAATTCATGTTTTTGAATCGTTTTAATAGGTGCAGCCATATTTTTTCTCCTCCCTACTTATCCGTTAAATGTACATACCCTGGACGTGCCCACTTACGATCTACCTCAATACCAGCTTGAGGATGACGTTTTTTATTACGCGGGTTCGCTTTTGGCATCGGATTTTCGCCATTAACTTCTAACACTTCCATGCGCACTTTCGTCTGTTTATAAGCAGGTGTATTCGTACGTACGTCAACAGCAGGGCCTGTTAAGAAATTAATTGCCGATTCATTATCTGTAGAGTTCATCGGTACATATAACTCATTCGCTTTTACACGATCCGTTACAAGTGCCCGTAATTTTAGTGCTCCAAAAGGAGAAACAAGGCGCACTAATGAACCTGTTTTCACGCCACGTTCTTTTGCAAGTTCTGGAGAAACTTCAACAAAAACGCCAGGTACTTTCGTTTGAATACCTGTTGATTTATTTGTCATATTTCCTTCATGGAAATGTTCTAACATACGACCGTTGTTAATGTGAAGGTCGAACTCCGCTGGGAATTCAGCTGGACGTACCCAGTCAGCAATCGCAAAACGCGCTTTTTTATCTGGGAAATTAAATCCATCTTGGAAAAGTAGCGGTGTATTCGTTCCATCAAAACTTCCCCAATGGAAACTATTCCATCCTTCAAGTACTTCATAGTTTGCTTGTGAGAATAGCGGTGATAAGCTTGCCATTTCAGCAAAAATTTCACTTGGGTGACTATAATTCCAGTTTGCACCTAATTTATTCGCAATCTCCTGCACGATCCACCAGTCTGGCTTCGCATCACCAAGCGTAGGAAGAACTTGATACAATCTTTGCACACGTCTCTCTGTATTTGTGAAAGTACCTTCTTTCTCAAGAGATGGTGCTGCCGGTAATACAACATCTGCGTATTGAGCAGTTTTAGAAAGGAAAACATCTTGTACAACGAAGAAATCAAGGCTTGATAACACTTCATGTACATGATTTGCATTCGAGTCTACAAGAGCCATATCCTCTCCGACAAGATACATAGCTTTCATCTTTCCTTCTTCAATTGCGTGAAGCATTTCAATATTATTAAGACCTGGTTCACTATCAATTTCCACTCCGTAAGCCATTTCAAATTTCGTACGTTCCATATCGTTCGTAACGTGCTGATATCCAGGAAGCCATCCTGGTAAAGTTCCCATATCACAAGCACCTTGTACGTTATTATGACCTCGAAGTGGGTAGGCACCTGCACCTGAACGACGATAATTCCCTGTTGCAAGAAGTAAGTTTGAAATTGCAGCGGAAGTATCAGAACCACCTGTATTTTGCGTTACCCCCATACCCCAAAGGATACATGTACCATCTGCATCACGAATCATTTCAGCCATTTGGATAAGTGTTTCTGTTGAAATACCTGTTACTTCTTCTGCATATTCAAGTGTATATTCTTTTAAGCTCTCTTTAAAATCTTCAAAGAAGTTTACATTTTCATTAATAAACTCCTGATCATGCCAACCTTGATCAATCATATATTTCGCAACAGCCATTAACCATACTTGGTCTGTTCCTTGTTTTGGACTAATAAAGACATCTGATCGCTCTGCCATTTCTGTTTTACGAAGATCCGCTACAATTAACTTTTGTCCGTGTAATTTATGTGCCCGTTTAATACGTGTAGCTAAAACAGGATGACCTTCTGTCGGATTACATCCTACAATAATAACAAGACCAGATTGCGCAATATCTTTAATCGTTCCTGCATCACCGCCCATACCAATTGTACGGAATAAACCATCCGTTGCTGGTGATTGGCAATAACGTGAGCAATTATCAATATTATTCGTTCCAAATACTTGCCGAGCTAATTTTTGAATGGCATAATTGTCTTCATTCGTAATTTTAGAGGAAGAGATAAATCCGATAGAACCTTTGCCGTACTCTTCTTTAATAGCGCCTAATTTATTTGCAACTACATTCAGTGCTTCTTCCCATGTAGATTCAACAAACGTTCCATTTTTACGAATTAATGGTTTCGTAATTCGTTCTTTAGAATTTACGAAGTCCCAACCAAATTTCCCTTTTACACAAGTTGAAATTGCGTTAACTGGCGCATCTGAAGATGGTTGTACTTTAAGGATTTTACGCCCTTTCGTCCACACTTCAAATGAACAACCGACACCGCAAAATGTACATACTGTTTTCGTTTTCTTCGTACGAGTCTCACGCATGGCCGCTTCCACTTCTGATACCGCAAAAATACCGCTATATCCAGGCTCAACTTCTTTAATTAAATCTACCATCGGTTCAAGAATATCCGGCTTTAATCCCGTCATAAATCCAGCTTCACCAAGCATTGATTTCTCCATTAAAGCATTACAAGGACAAATCGTTACACATTGCCCACAGCTCACGCATGAAGAATCATTGATATCTACACCATTATCCCAAATAACACGAGGACGCTCGGCTTCCCAGTCGATAGATATCGTTTCATTTACTTGTAAGTTTTGGCACACCTCTACACATTGACCACATGCGATACATTGATTAGGGTCGTAGCGATAAAACGGATGAGTCATATCAACTTCACTTACATCTATTTTTGGTTCGTAAGGATATTTTTGATGTTCAATCTCCATTAATTCTGCAGTATTATGCAGTTTACAGTTCCCATTATTGTTGTCACATACCGTACAATATAATAAATGGTTTTCTAATAATCGATCCATCGCCTCTGTTTGTGCTTCTTTCGCACGACCAGAACCGAGTTCAATGTCCATACCTTCCGTCGCCACTGTCGAACAAGATCTCATCAACTTTCCATCAACTTCTACAATACAAGTGTCACACGTTTGAATAGGGTCTACTTCTGGTACATAACAAATTTGCGGATGTTCAATCCCGTTGTCATTAATGATGCCTAATATCGTTGAACCGGGCTCCGCTGTATACTTTTTTCCGTCAATTGTAATATGAGCCATGTTGTCATTCATGGTCTTTCCCCCTTTTTGAGAATAAAAAAACTCCACCACGAAAATATACGCACCACATTTTGGGCACGTTATCATCATGGTGGAGTAGTGTATTAGCACATCTTGCTAAAATACCAATCCATTTATTCATAAATAAAACGATAGATTCATAACAGGTCATATCACGATTCCATCTTTAACACTATTATTATAGCGTTAAAGTTAAAAATATACAATATGTAATTTAAACTACGCATATGTCTGCATGCAACTATCCATAATAACCCATATAAAGTGAAACTTTAATCAGCCTTAACCAATCGGGCTTTTACGGGCAGCCCGTTAATCCGGGATAAAACATAACAAGGAGAAAGTGAACAAATGGGGTCTTTTAACAAATGGATACGCGGTGAAAAATCTTTTTCTGCACAAGAGCAAGCTGATCATACATTACATAAGCCTATTTCTTCTTCTCTTCCACTTAATTTAAAACACTTGTCCAAGTTATTTAGTGGTATTCCAGAATTAATTACACGTACTTTTCCGTTAAAAAACGGCCAAGAGGTTGCTCTTATATATATGGAAGGACTTGTAGATAAAACTGTTATTAATGTAGATATTCTTCGTCCTCTTTTATTTAAAGAGTGGAATGAGGACGATTTTTGGGAATCTTCCGTTTCTATCGGAAATATAAAAAAGGTTCAGAAGTGGACAGACATTGAACAATCCCTTTTACATGGTAAAAGTATTTTATTTATAGATGGGCAACTATCAGCTTTAGAACTAGATACGCAAGCGGCACCAAAAAGAAGCATTGAAGAACCTACAACAGAGACATCAATAAAAAGCTCACATGAAGGATTTAATGAAGTAGCGAGCGACAGTTTCGCTCTTATTCGCCGATATATCCCAAATCGCGAATTAAAGGTGAAGGAATTCACCGTTGGCGAGCGAGCAAGTTCTAAAGTTTTTTTACTTTACCTAGCAGACATCGCAAACGAAGATGTCATACAAGAAATGACATGCCGCATTGAATCAATAAAAGTGGATGCTATTCTTACTACCGGTGAATTAGAAGGTTTTGTTGAAGATAATTCATACACGCTCTTTCCACAATTATCAATAACCGAACGTCCTGATACGACGGCCCATCACATTTTGAATGGGCGAATCGCTGTTGTTGTAGATCGCTCACCCGGCGTATTAATTGGACCTATGACCTTTTCAGCTTTTTTTCAAACAATAGATGATTACAGCTTCAGGCCAATGATTCCATCTTTTATACGTCTCCTTCGTTTCACAGGGTTATTTATTGCAATTTTTGCTCCTGCTCTTTATATTGCTATGATTTCCTTTCATTATGAAGTGATTCCGCTTAAATTATTGTTAACAATCGGCGAGTCTCGTGCTAAAATTCCTTTTCCACCTATATTAGAAGCACTTTTGATGGAATTAGTACTTGAAATGCTCCGTGAAGCTGCGGTTCGGCTTCCGGGTCCCGTTGGACAAACGATCGGCGTCGTAGGAGGAATTGTAATTGGACAGGCTGCAGTGAAATCGTTATGAAAGCGCACTTCTTCTTCTATTACAAAAGAAGGCTAATACACCAGTTTCTCTTACAATGAAGATCCCTTCTACTCGAGTTGAAAGTAATAGTAATTTAAAAGATACAGAAGGCAACGATTTCGTAACTATAAATGTTCTTAGCATGAATCGTAACATTCGTTCAGGCTATAGCGATAACCGTTTCAAATTTAATATTAAAATGAATTTAAAAATTGCTATATCTGAGATTACATTCAATATGGATTTAGATAAAGATAAAAAGAAATTAACTTCATTTATCGCAAAACAACTAAACAAAGATTTAAACGAATTAATTCACAAAATTCAAAAACAGCAACTGGATCCATTCGGATTTGGTGATTATGCGAGGGCTTTTCAATATAAAGAATGGAAGAAGGTTGAAGACGATTGGCCTAATTCCTTTTCCAAAGCTAGCGCAAAAGTAACACCGACTATCAAAATTTTAGAAAGTGGGATTATTAAATAAAAAACACGCTATCTGTTCTTATAAGTATAAAGAACAGATAGCGTGTTTTCATTTACATGACAAGTATTATTTCAACAGACTATACTCTATTTCCGTTTCTAACATTACTATGTTTTTTTGCGTATATAAAATATATAAAAACACCGATTATAATCCATGCCACAAAACTAATTAAAGTAAGCTTAGAAAGGTTCAAAGCTAAATATATACAACTTACTATTGAAACGATAGGTAAAAAAGGTACTAGGGGAGCACGGAATGGTCTTTTCATATTAGGATGTGTCTTTCTTAGTACAATGACAGCTATAGATACAAAAACAAATGCTGTTATCGTTCCCATATTCACTAAATTAGCCAATAAGTTCAAATCCACTAATCCCGCTAATAAAGCTGCTAGTATACCTGTAACCCATGTATTAAAAAATGGCGTTTGTAAACGTTTATGAACACTGGAAAGTCTGTTTGGTAACAACCCATCTCGACTCATCGAGTAAGATACACGAACAAATGCAAACATAGCTACTAACAGAACTGTCGTTAGCCCCGCTATTGCCCCCACCGATAACAAGCCAGCAATTCTATCTTCTCCTACAGTGCGCAACGCATATGCAACTGGATCAGCAACATTCAATTCCGTAAACGGAACCATTCCAGTCAACACGAATGAAACTCCTACATATAGAACGGTACAAATGAATAAAGAAACAAGTAGCCCAATCGGTACGTTACGCTGTGGACGCTTCACTTCCTCTGCAGCTGTTGCAACTGCATCAAATCCTAAAAAAGCAAAGAATACAGTGGCTGCTCCTCCTACCACACCGTGAAAACCAAACGGTAGAAATGGTTGCCAATTTTCTGGTTTTACATATTGTGTCCCTACAATAATAAATCCTACAATAACAGCCAGTTTAATAATAACCATTATATTATTAATTCGGGCACTTTCTTTTACACCACGACTTAATAAAAATGTTACAACTAAAATAATCAGAACTGCTGGTAAATCAATAATTCCACCCTTCCCCATGCCAGGTGCTGATGCAAAGATTGTAGGGATGTGAATATTAAACCCTAGTAGCAATGACTGAAAATAAGCTGACCATCCTGCTGCCACCGCAGAAGTTGCTAATAAGTACTCCAACATCACACACCAACCAACTATAAATGCAAAAATCTCACCTAATGTCATATATGTATACGAATATACACTTCCTGAAACTGGGACTGCAGATGCAAATTCAGCATAACAGAAAGCTACACATGCACATACAATGGCCGCTAATATAAATGATAATACAATCGCTGGACCAGCATGTTTCGCCGCTACGATACCAGTTAATACAAAAATCCCTGTACCAATAATCGCTCCAATTCCTAAAAGAGTTAAATCAATCGCTCCTAAAGTTTGATTCAATACTTTTTTCTTTTCTTCATCCATTGTTTTCTTTATTAAAAGACTCATTCATTGAAACCTCTTTTTCAAGTTTATCTCTTACTAATTACAATCTTTATTACTGTTCTGTTTAGAAAATAAAATTATACACAATTTACTCCTTTTCTCTTATAGACTTAGCAAACTTAAAAACAGAAAAATCAATCTTTTTAACTCATAGTAAATTTTAAAAATAATTATTGCGAAAATACATCTCTAAGAATGCTGATTGAATTTATCATACAATTAATTATATTGTCAACAATATAATTAATTAAACAAAGACGGTTAATTATGTATCAAATGTTATTTTTAAACATAATTATTTTCTCGAAAACATTGTTTTTTTCTGTTTTCATGTTCATATTCATTTTCCCTCACTGATTTTCATACAATTTTCATTACATAGAATTCAAATGAAATCATCATACCTTCAATCAAAATACTATCTTTAAATAATAATTCATTTGAAGTTATGCAACCTTTTTAAGCGAATAAAAAAGTGCAGATTTTCATCTGCACTTTTTTTATTCTTTCATTTCAGCTTCTGCACTACTATTTTCAAGATTCTCTTTCTGAGCTTCTTCTTCTATCTCAGCTGAAATCATTCCATAATAAAGTTCTGGATACAATCCAAATATTTGATATACACTTCCTAAAAACGGCATCAGAATCCCTCTTTTCTAAAGTTGTATTGCCACTTTTAAGGATTCCCTTTTCATTCATTATACATTCGTTTTTGGCGTTTCTTCTTCATCTTGAACACTTAATAAATTTTGCCACTTTTTATAAGGAGCGCTATTTGGATCCACATACCCTTTCGCATACGAACGATCCCACAATTGTTTAATAAACATTTCTTTCTCTTTCTTCGCAACCATATCTGCACCTGTACCGTAATAGTTTTGGAAGTATAGTTCGATTTCATCAAGGAATAATCTTAATAATTCATCTGACGTTTCTTCTAACGTCGGATCATACTTCGCCTCACGGTCATACATTAAAATCATATCTAAAAGATTGTGAACATGTTCTTTTCTAAGCCATCTTACATCTTGAGCTCCTAATACGAACGGATGTGTATATAAATGTCCACCTTGAATCATTGCCTTTTCTTGCTCTTCTTCAAATCTGGACAAGATGTTTTCATAAATAAACGGATTATGAAGTAATGCTCTGTGTAATTTATAACTTTCACTTGAAATATTTTTCCCCATCGACTGAATTAAGAAGCTACGTCCAACGCCGTTATATTGATACACAAACTGCCCATCAACAGCAACTAAACTAATCCAGCGATACATATACGCATATAGAAGGGCACGATTACATTTATCGTAGTCTAACTTCGTTTGAGTCGCATTCAAGTCGGGCATAAAGGCTGGTAAGTGCCAATACTTATCTAAATGCGGCGTTAAACTAGATTTTTTACTATTTAATTTGTTCACACGGCGATAATATGATTGGAAGTAGTCACCTTTATCATTCATAAAACCGTTCGCAATGTGTCCTGATGATAATTTAGGAAAATCTTGCAATGATAAACCGTAATGTGCCCGGTAACAGATCACTTCAAATGGTGAAAAAGCTTCATGTACTGTATCTTTTTCTTTAAACATTTCTTGAATTAATTCTTCTTGCAGTTCTTTCTTTAAAGTTGGATGTATACCCCAATATTGTAATTCCCTATGGTGAGAAACTTTCGGCACGAATGGACTAGCTAAATGGAACAGATCTTCAATTTTTTCACGAACGTATTCATCACGATCACGCTTCTTATAATCCGCTTCTTTTCGCAATGCCTCTATAATATTAAGTTCTAATTTATCACGATAACGTACTTGTAATTCATCATAACAATAGCTCAATATATGTTCACGATAAAAATCTTCTACCTTTTTCGATTGAATCTCTTCCGTTTTCGCATCCCGACAATATTCCCCATACAAACTCATATAAATTTCTGCTGATATATCTTTCGGCAATACACCTAAATTTAAATGTTGCTGCATATCTTGCCATATTTTTTCTTGCAACTTCTCTTCCGCTAATACGTATACATTCGTTGGGTTTGTTTTCCCTTCAAACTCCTTACTTCTTTTTTGAATTTCAAACAATAAATTTTCACGTGTTTCATGTAAATTATCAAAAAACCTTTCCCAATATTGAATCATTTTATTAACTGCTTGATATAACGATTGATAAACGAGTTCTAACAGCATTTCTTTTCTGTACTCATTTAATTTGTGTACATATTGCGTTACGATATCTTCAAATTCTTTTTTAAATAAACGTTGTTGATTATTCACCATTTTTCCAAACCAACCTTGTTGCTGAGCGATTTCAACGCGGCGTACAGCAGTTACCGTTCCATCTATATTACCTACATTAAATTTTTTATCATAATTTTGAATTACATTACGCTTCTGTTCATTATTTTCATGTAGTCGATTCATTTTTTCTACTAACTGCTTTCGAATTTCATATAACATAAAACGCGCTGCTACTGGATGAACAGGGTCTGTTTTCTTTAAAAACCATGTATTTAATTGATAGGACTGTCCTTCAGACCCACTTGGTGAAAAACGGTCTGATTCAATCATGTCATATAAAAGTGTCGTTACATGTTCATGTACACGGCTCGGAATCGCATACGCATATAAACGAACCGCATGATCTACTCTCGCTACTTCTCCTTTCATTTGTTCCATCATTTTTAGTTTCGCAGCTGAAATTTTACACTCGTGCTGCAAACGATTTAATTCCTCATCTTTTTGCACTGTGCGCTGTACATAGCTTTCTACAGCTTCTAAAAACAGTTTAGATTTCGCAACTCCGAGCTTACCGCCCTCTGCTCCTTCACGCGTTTCATTGTACATTTGTCTATAGAAAATATGGGCTTGTTCTGGACGGGTAGCAAGATGTTCTAAATCCTCTAAATAACTTTTGCCACGCTCTGGCTTTTCACGCTGCATACCACGTTTTACATCTTGGTCGTACCTTTGCTTCTTTTCTTGAAAGAGTTGATCCAAATGAAGCCACGATTCGTCTAAACCTTGCACAGCCCATTTTAAAGCACAATATTTTAACACATGTTCATATGGATAAATGAGCTTTGCTGTTCCTGCCCCGCAATATCGTCCTTTCCCGCTTGATTCTGCCAATTGCTGAATTTGATTATCTTCCTGTGCAAAATGACTTGTGGACATCGGACTAAATAACTGTAAATAAATCGTATTTGCCATCTGCTCCATATAATCCGATAAATTGTGTAAATGGTGTCCATGTAAGTTTTCGTAATCGTATAAGAAACAATAATTGTACGGTAAATGATGTTGTTTAATCGTATGATTCGTTCTTCCATCCTCATCTACTTGATCCGGACGGTATTCTAATTCAATCGTTACACCACCGCGTTTTGATAATTCTCCAGTTGAACCGAGCGTAATGGCATGCAATTCTTTTAAAGACGCATAACCATTTGCTTGCACCGTTTCAAATTCTTTCGCACTAACCGTTCTCGTCTTCACTAACACATCAGGCATTAAAAATGCACCGCGTATTAAAATGTTATGATGCTGCAGTTTTTTCCGAAGCATTTCACGTAAATATAATGCAATTTGCAGAAACATCCCCGAACCTGTTCCGCCTGCTAGTGATGTTACAATAATAACTCGCACACCATATTCCGTTTGATCACTTGTAACCGGAAAAATCTTCTCAATTTCTTGCCAAAAGGACGTCAATTTATCTTCTTTCATCGCAGCACGTAACGCTAAACGTGAAATGACGCGTAACTGTCCTGCTCCTTCTGTTAATGGTTTATCAAGTATAGTTGGATCCATTGGAAACCACTCTGGAATCGTTGGATCTCCTGCAATATACTCTCTAGGCGTTTTACTTGAACTCGTTTGTGTCTTAAACTTTCGAATATGATCAAATTTACTCAATGTATTCACATCTGTATCAAATACGTGCATCGCTACCTTTTTTCGGCGCTCTTCAGGCAGTTTTTCATATATTTGATGCGTCACAGTACTACCGATTCCACCTAATCCAATTAATATCGTTGGAACTTGTAATGTCATGTGAACCACCTTCCTATTCTTGCTTGTTTAAAAAGAAAGGGAAAGAAAGCTAAGACTCCCCTCTTATCCCTACCTACTATTCACATTCATATTTGTAAATCTCCTTACCATATCCTCTATCAATTAATAAAAGTTCATTTGGATATAGTGTCTTATGCTCCATTCCTACTTCTTCCTCTGTTATAAACATCCCATCAATAATCATTCCTACTACTTGTGACTCTTTCGCTACAAAGACAGATTTCGAACCTTTCTTCGCTATAAACGTAACGGATTGCACAGTTTTTCTTTCTGCTCGAAATGGGATACCAAAATAATGTTTCCACCATTTATTTCGAAGTAATTCTGGTTCAGATTGATATAACCAATCTTTCGCTACTTCTTGATCCCATTCGTAATACAATAGTGCTTTCCGGTGAAATCTTGGACGAACAATCCATCCTAAAACGATTATGCCTACTACTAGCAGCAATAAAGTGATAGGAATGACAAACTTAAAAATAAGCGCATACTTTTCATAAAACGGCGCACTTTGAATATGGAGTGATATTTGCTTCTTTACTTCTTGTAATTTCGCATCTTGTATAACGATGGTAGCTTCGACGGTGCCAGTATCTGTGAAATTGAATGTGTCGGAGTAATAAGGACGAGGATAAACGTAAATTTGATTACCACGTTGTTTTATTTCATAGTTGATTGATTGTTTAGATGTGACACCAGTAGATTTTAATAGTTTCTTTACAGCCCCTTCTGTCATCGGCTTACCATCTAACTTTGGTTGTAAAATAAACGGTTTACTATTCTCTAAATTCGTTACTTTTTCTTCATAATCTTTCGTAACAGTTTGAAGTGATAATTTTGGCTTTTCTGTTGTTTCAATTTTGAATTCTTTCGTCTGTCTGTAAAATCCCTTTATATTCATATGAACTTTTCCACGTACTAACCCTTTACCAATCTTCGTTTCGTAATAAAACACATGCCTCTTATCGTTCCACTTCATCGGATATTGTTTTCCGTCTATTTCTACTTCTGCTTGAAAGTAAGAAGACTGAATTGGTAACTCAGTAGGCTTTGCTTCAATAACAGCAGTAACACCTTCGTACATTTGTTCAACATTTTTTTGACTATTATCATCTTTGTCATAAGTAGAAACCGTATAGTTAAGCGCTGGTTCAACAAGTACTTGCAATCCTTCTTTCTCAATATCCCGATCCACTTCTATCGTATATGTTCCTGGTTTAATGACTTCCTGATTTTCCGTGCTTATATGAACTATATTTCCGAATAATTTCGCTTCTCCGGGTGCATGTATGGAAAAAGAAGACTGTAACTGTAATGGTTTCGAAATTTGTGTGACCTGATAATTAGACAGCGAAGGCGATTGTCGTACAAGTGTCATACGCTTTAATGGGAACGGCGTTGTAATCTCTACTTTCTTTCCTACTACTTTCGTTTTTACAATCGATTCAACGGAGGAGAATGGATCACGATTCGCAACTAATGCTGCCACTTGATTTACACTTTTTACAATACCATCCTCTCCGCTTGACGGCATTGTAACTCCGTTTATCTCTTTCTTCCATATTTCTTTAAACGTATTTAATTGTTCTTTTTCTTGCTGCCCTAAATCCTCTTCCATCGTAATTAAGATAGGATGTAAAGATATCTTTTTTACATCCATTTCTTTCTTAAAGTCTGTTAGTTTCTTTGTAATTTGTTCTTTTCCGCCAACTTTATCTTTTTCTAGATCATTAAATGCCCCGTCAGTTAATACAATAAGCCAAAATTCACGTTTTCCATCTATATCTGCTTCCTTTTTTATAGATTGCATCGCCGTCTCTACTGCGCTAAAAGGAGTATTTAAATACGTTTTCCACGCTCCAATTCCTTCAATTTCTGTTTGCCTTTTATCCTTCGTTAACGAAATGTTTAACGGATTATTCGGCTTGCTCATTGGAACATAAGAAAATGTATCTTTTTCATCTAATAGCGCAACTAAACTTTGCAAAGCGTAATTGGCATATTTCCAGCGATCGTTATTTCTCATGCTGCCCGAATCATCATATACAAGTGAAACGACCCTTTCCTTTGCCTCCTCTCCTTTTGCAAAAGTCCAATAAGGATGTAACCATATAAATAGAAACAACATGAATGTGGCACAAATTCGAATTTTCATGATGAGGCTTCGCCACCTTTGTAGACAAATTCCTATGTTTAAATTTATGAGAGGAAACAAGATATATGACTTGTATTTTAGGACAACTAACCCACCATAACTTTATTATGTAAACATATATATACACTTGGTAATATTCTTTATAGCATTTTCTATCCAATTATATAGGCAAAAAAGCCTGTCTAAGCTTCATACTTAAAACAGACTTTTCCTACTTTTCATATTAAAAACACACAACAAAAAGTTTGATTTTTTAATTAGCACATTACTTCAATTGTAAATCCACCAGGCGCTTCAACATAAAACGTATACGCATGTGCATGTTTAGGAGGTTCAACCAAAAATCCATCTTCCTTCAATCTTTGATTCATTTTATTTATTAGTTCCTCATTTTCTTGCGGAAATCCTACATGAAATGTTTTAGGATACTGAACTTCTTTCCCTTTCATTAAATTTAGTATAAACCCATCCTTATCACGCATAACTGCAAAGCCATTTCCCCTCGTTCCACTTCAAATTAATCCAAAATATTTTTCTAAAAATTCTCTAGTAGCTACTACATCTGTAACCGTTAAATTAAGATGCCTAATTTTCTAATACTTTATCATATAAAGTAAAACTTTGATCAGTGGGGCGTTTACGGACAGTCTGGCTCCCCCTAACTTTTTTGCTCCAGCCAAATTTTTTGGTAGGAGTTTTACTGCCCAAAAATAGCGGAATAAATAAAAAACACGCCTTTCACAGCGTGTTTCATTGCTTCACATATACTTCAACAATTGGATTATCTTTGTTATCTGCATGTAAGCGTATATTCGCTTCACTCGTATTATAAATGCTGGCTAATAGCATAATCGTTAACAAATTAGGAGTCTTAGCATCACTTCCGTATTTTCTTTCAAGCGCTTCTTTATATTCAAACTCTAAATCCCCCTGTATATATGTATACACTTCAAATCCATCTTCTAAATTGCAAACTACTGTATCAATAATATCCGCTCCTACTTTTTTCTTCATTTCATCTCGCAATGCTTCTATAAATTCTTTCCACGGTACTTCGTATGTTTGAAACTGATCTGTAGATTTCATTGCCTTTCCCTCCTTACTATATCCTTTCTTTATATTTCCCCTTTCATATAACAATTATGATAGGTAGGTCATTCGTACAAGCCGCACTTGTCCCCCTTACATATCGTATTACTGTAAGGGGGAAGGAGGACAGAACATGCATAGACAAAGATGTTATGATACGTGCCGACGTTATTTCGGTAAAGTTGTTCGAATTGAAGATCGTGATGGTCGCATTCACTTAGGCAAAATAATCGATGTGACAAATGAATCTGTATGGATCGAACCAATGCAACAGCGCTCATCTTTTGATACAGGATTCGGATACTATGATGCATATACAAACGGTGGTTGTGATCTTTGCGGCGGCATTAGCAGATGTGATAGTTGCGGATTCGGTTGCGGTGGTGGATTCAGTAGCTGTGGATGTGGCGGTCGTGGTTGCGGTAATTGTGGTGGCGGCGGCTGGGGTGGCGGTTGTGGCTGGGGCGTTGAACTTGGATTTGGTTTCATCTTCGGAATTACTTTAGCTGCATTATTTTTCATTTAACATAGTAAAGAGTTGACTACCTTTAGCCAACTCTTTTTCTCTACTTTTCACATATAAATATACGGTGTCCTAAAACATGTTGGTACATACGTCGTACGTTTTCATGTTGTACCCATGCCTCATATAACTCATTCGGAATATATGTTGATACATTCCATTCCGGCTCTTCTATATAGCTAGATATCGTTTCTGCAATTGTACCACCGCCAGCAATTGTAATTCTTTTGAAATTTGCTTTCTGAAATAGTTGTACCCACTCATTCTCAGTTAATAATTCTTTCATGCCATATAATTGGGCAATTTTTTCTTCCTCACTCTTCTCAATATGTGTATTAATAATCATTTCAATGACAACAAGCTTACCATCCTTCTGTAATACACGATAGCACTCTGATATAACCCTTTCTTTATCTGTAAAAGCGAGTATCGATTCCCCAAGCACAAACTCAAATGAATCATTTAAACAAGGTAATCGCTCTGCATCACCTTGAATCAATTGTACATTCAATCTTTCAAACAACCATCTATCTTTCGCTTTTTGAATCATAATTTCATTCTTTTCAATCGCTGTTACTTTATAACCGAATTCTTTTGTCATGTAAGCCGCTGTTTTCCCCGTACCACAACCTATCTCAAGGACATCCGCTCCTTGTCTAAGAGGCAGTTGTGCTAGCAATTGTTTTGTTAACGTAAAACCACCAGGATGAGCACTTCCTATTCCGTAATAAGCTAAGAAATCGATGTAAGTATTTCGTTCCATGGGATTCTCCCTTTTTTATTTTATATATTCAAGGAAGAATGAAAAGTGCATAAAAAAAGGGCGCATCACGCGCCCCCTCAGCTTATTTTTCCTCACCGATATATGCCCATTTGTAGCTGTAATCTCCACCAACTGGGTGGTGAACAATTCCTTTTACTTTCGCTCTTTGAACAATTGCATCACCACGTTGATATAATGGTGCAATTGCTGCATCTTCAAGTAACATTTTCTCAGCTTTCAGTAAGCTATCCCAACGCTCTTTCGTTTTCGTTAATAGCTCACCTTTACCTTTTTCTACAATTTCATCATATTTCTTATTTGAGTAACCAGTTTGGTTATGAGGTCCATCTGTAACGAACATATCAATGAATGTCATTGGATCTAAGTAGTCAGGTCCCCAACCAGCGTAAGATAAATCATAATCTAGATCTGATTCTAATTTTAATTTTTGTTTAAACGGCTGGTTTTTCAAGTTCACTGTTAAGCCTGGTAAGTTTTTCTCAAGCTCTCCTTTTAAGAACTCCCCTACTTTTTTCGCATTATCGCTATCATAGTTTAGCAGCTCAATTGTTACTTGATCTTTTCCAAGCTCTTTTTTCGCTTTGTCCCAATGCTCTTTTGCCTTTTTCACATCCGTTTTTAAAATATCTCCATTTTCTTTACGGAAGTCTTTTCCATCCGGACTCTTAGCAAATTCTTTTGGTACTAAGTAATCTGCAGGTGTAGATCCGTCATTTAAAATAACATTCGTTAAACCTTTTTTATCATACGCCTTTGCAATTGCTAAACGTAAATCTTTGTTCTTTAACACCGTATCTTGACCACCACGTTTTTGATTTAAACGTAAGAAGAACGTTGATGGTGTTTTTTGTGTATAGAAATCTGGATTCGATTTATATTTGTCAACAAATTCAGATACTAATCCTGAACGGTCAATCTGTCCACTTTCATATAAGTTGACACGTGTACCGCTATCTTTTACTACGTTAAAGTTGATTTCTTCTAACTTAACTGTTTTATTATCCCAGTACTGTGCGTTTTTCTTTAATTTCCAACCTTCTTCATGTTTCCAGTCTGTTAATGTAAATGGTCCGTTGTATAATGTTGTATCTGCTTCTAAACCGAATTTTGCACCTTTTTCATTTACGAATTTTTCATTTTGTGGATAGAATGTTCCGAATGAAGTTAATTCAACAAAGTAAGGAACTGCATTTTCTAATTCTACTTCTAACGTATAGTCATCTACAGCTTTTACACCTAACGTATCAAGCGCTGCTTTTCCTTCATTAATTGCTTTTGCATTTTTTACATCGAACATAATGTATGCATATTCCGCTGCTGTATTTTTATCTACAGCACGTTTCCAAGAAAATACGAAATCTTTCGCTGTTACAGGCTCTCCATTTGACCATTTTGCATTTTTATTTAATGTAAATGTATACTTCTTACCATCATCACTCTTTTTATATGATTCAGCAACCCCTGGTGTTGCTTTATTATCTTTATCCAGTCGATATAAACCTTCCATTACGTTGTTTAAAGCAAGAAACGATACTTGGTCTGTCGCTTTAACAGAATCCATAGATGGAATCTCTTGGCTCTCTGTTAAATTCAACACTTGCTTCGCTGCTAATTTTCCGCCTTCTTTTTCACCGCTTTTTGGTGTTGTGCTTGCCTTATCTTTTTCCCCTGATCCAGAGCAAGCTGTTAATGCCATACTCATTACTAAAACTGGTGCTACGACCGCTGTCAATTTTTTCATCTTTTTTCTCTTCATTTTCTTGTACCCTCCCCAATTATATGTACGATATTAACATTTAGAAATTCTCTATTAACTTTCGTTATCAGAAAATTCTTATTAATTAATATTCTACTATTTTTCTGAGTTTTGTAAAGTATTTTTGTAAATTTTCTAAATATTTATTTTTTTGTGATAGTAACTTGTTGTTTTAACTACTTTATGAATTATCCCCCGTCTACTATATGTAAACATCCCTCCCCTTATTCCACTCTATTACTACGTTCTATATTTTTCTTATTAGCATGAGATCTCTTACTATCATTCATCTGTCTTACTACTTACTGAACTCTCTCTAATGTCCTCCGATAGAATCTTCCTAATTCCCTACCCGTTTCTCAATAGGCTAACGAGATATATTTCCCTTATACATACTAAAAAGCATTTCAAAAGCAGCTCAGCCACTTTTGAAATGCTTTCACTTTATTTTTTTCCGCCATCCTCAGTTACATACGCCCACTTAAAGCTATATTCTGGACTGATGTTATGTTTCACGATTCCTTTTACATTCGGTTTCATTACGTACGATCTTCCTGTTTGATATAAAGGAACTAATCCTGCATCTTCTTCAAGGAATAATTTTTCAGCTTTCCCTAACGTTTCCCAGCGTTTTTTCGCATCACTCATTAATTCATTACCTGCTTTTCCTACCATTTCATCGTATTTTGGATTTGAATAACTCATTTGGTTATACGGGCTCTTCGATTCAAACATATCAATAAATGTCATTGGATCCGCATAATCTGGACTCCAACCTGCATAAGAGATTTCATAATCTTGTGCAGTCTCTAATTTTAATTTTTGTTTGAACGGCTGAATTTTCGTATTAATCGTTACACCTTTTAAATTTTTCTCAATTTGATCTTTAACATAATCAGCAATCTTTTTCGCAGTTCCATCATCATAGCTTAGTAATTCAATTGTAACTTGATCTTTTCCAAGTTCTTTTTTCGCTTCTTCCCAAGCTGCTGCACCTTTTTTCGGATCATATTTCAGACCATTTTTAAATGTATCTTGATAATCTTTTCCATCAGGTCCTGTCGCAAGCCCTTTCGGAACCAATTGATCCGTTGCTTTTGATCCATTATTTAAAATTACATTCGCCAATCCTTTTTTATCGACTGATAATGCAATTGCTTCACGAAGCTTTTTGCTCTTTAATGGCGTATCTTGTCCGTTACGTTTTTGATTTAAACGTAAGAAGAATGTACTTGATTCTGCATACTCACCGTACTCATCTTTATTCGATTTATATTTATCTACAAATTCTCCTGATAGTAATGTAAAGTCAATTGATCCTGTATCATATAAATTTACTTTTGTAGCTACTTCTTTTACAACACTATAATTAATTTCTTCTAATTTCACAGTCTTTTTATCCCAGTACTTATCATTTTTCTTCAGCTGCCAACCTTGTTCATGTTTCCATGAAGACATAACAAATGGCCCGTTATATACAGTTGTATCTGCTTCTAAACCGTACTTATCGCCTTTTTCTTTTACGAATTTTTCATTTAATGGATAGTATGATGGGAATGCTAATAAATTTAAGAAATACGGTACCGGTTTTTCTAATTCTACTTCTAGCGTGTAATCATCTACCGCCTTCGCTCCTAATTCAGTTATAGGTTTTTCACCTTTATTAATCGCTTCTGCATTTTTAATATAGTAAGCAATAAATGCATATTCTGCCGCAGTATTCTTATCAAGTAAGCGCTGCCATGCGAAAACGAAATCTTTCGCTGTTACAGGATCTCCATTCGACCATTTTGCATCTTTTCGCAGTTTAAACGTATACTTTTTACCATCTTCACTTTTCGTACTAGATTCTGCCGCAGCAGGAATTGGCTTATTATCTTTATCAAGACGATATAGGCCTTCCATCGTGTTTCCTAAAATTTGTGCCCCTAACGTATCAGTAGATTTAGAAGTATCCATCGTCGGAATTTCTTGATTTTCCGTACGATTCAATACTTGCTTCGCTGCATATTTAATATCAGATGTTTTTTCTTTCCCACTATTAGATGTAGTAGTCGTTTTCTTTTCTCCACCTGAACTAGAGCACGCTGTCAATGCAACACTCATCGCTAAAACTGGTACTACAACTGCTGTTAATTTTTTCATTTTTTTTCTCTTCATTTTTTAACCCTCCCTAATTATATGTACATTACCAACCTTGAGAGACTCCTTGTTAAATATTTTTCAGAAAATTACAACTAATGTTATTCTACTCTTTTTTTCACATTTGTAAATAGTTTTATTTTAAATATTCTGATTTTAAACTTCGTAATTTAGTATGATTTATCCCCCATCTACCATATGTACATACTTTACTCCTTATTCTTCTCTATTTTGCTATACTACAAATTTACATTTTAATTTCCAATATACAAAAAAGCATTTCAAGGTAGCTAAGCTACTTTGAAATGCTTTTTCAATTCTTTTATTTTTCAGCAACATATGCCCATTTAAAGCTATATTCCGGACTGATATTATGTTTTACAATACCTTTAATATTTTGTTTTAGAACATATGCATCACCACGTTGGTATAAAGGTACAAGTGCTACATCTTGCTCAAGAAGTAATTTCTCAGCTTTCCCTAACTCTTCCCAACGTTTCTTCGCGTCACCCATTAATTCAGTGCCAGCTTTTTTGATCATATCATCATACTTCGGATCAGCGAAGCTCATTTGGTTATGAGAATGTTTAGACTGGAACATATCTAAGAATGTCATTGGGTCAGCATAGTCAGGTCCCCAACCAGCATATGATATATCATAATCTTGCTCTGTTTCTAGTTTTAGTTTTTGTTTGAATGGCTGAAGTTTAATATTAACTGTTACACCTTTTAAATTTTTCTCAATTTGGTCTTTTACATATTCCCCTACTTTTTTCGCATTACCAGTATCATAGTTTAATAGCTCAATTGTAACTTGGTCTTTACCAAGTTCTTTTTTCGCTTCTTCCCATGCAGCAGCAGCTTTTTTCGCATCTGGTTTGATACCATTTTTAAATGTTTCTTGGAAGTCTTTGCCGTCTGGTCCAGTCGCTAACCCTTTCGGTACTAAGAAGTCAGCTGGTTTAGATCCGTCATTTAAAATAACGTTTGCTAGGTTTTTCTTATCGATAGAAAGCGCGATTGCTTCACGTAATTTCTGACTCTTTAATGGTGTATCTTGTCCACCACGTTTTTGGTTCATACGTAAGAAGTATGTACTTACTTGTGAGTATGTGCCAAACTCCTCTTTGTTATTTCTATATTTATCAACGAATTCACCTGATAGAAGTGCGAAATCAATTGCACCTGTATCAAATAAGTTGACCTTTGTATTTATTTCTTTTACTACACTATAGTTGATTTCATCTAACTTTACAGTCTTTTTATCCCAATATTGATCATTTTTCTTTAGTTTCCAGCCTTGCTCGTGCTTCCAATCAGTAAGAACAAATGGTCCGTTATATACTGTTGTATCAGACTCTAAACCGAATTTATCCCCTTTTTCTTTTACAAACTTCTCATTTAATGGGTAGTACGATGGGAACGCAACTAAGTTTAAGAAGTATGGTACCGCTTGTTCTAATTCAACTTCTAATGTATAGTCATCTACCGCCTTAACTCCTAGTTCAGTTACTGGTTTTTCACCTTTATTAATTGCCTCTGCATTTTTAATCGGGAATGCGATAAACGCATATTCTGCAGTTGTTTTTGGATCTAATAATCGTTGCCAAGCGTACGCAAAGTCTTTTGCAGTTACAGGATCACCATTTGACCATTTTGCATCTTTACGTAGTTTAAATGTATATTTTTTACCATCTTCACTTTTTGTGCTAGATTCTGCTGCAGCTGGGATTGGTTTATTATCTTTATCTAATCGATATAACCCTTCCATTGTGTTCCCTAAAATTTGAGAACCTAATGTATCTGTATTTTTTGAAGTATCCATTGTTGGGATCTCATTTGTTTCTGTACGATTTAGCACTTGTTTCGCTGCTAGTTTTCCTTCAGATTTACTATCTCCACTAGAGCTAGAGTTTGTGCTTGTCTTCTTATCTCCACCTGATGTAGAACATGCTGTTAACGCCATGCTCATTGCTAAAACTGGTGCTACAACTGCTGTTAGTTTTTTCATTTGTTTCTTTTTCATTTTGTACCCTCCCTAATTCTTAACGATAGCTATTAAAGAATTTTCTGATAATTCTGTTTTTCTTTATATATTTATCAGACGATTCTTACTAATTCTTATTCTACTAATTTTTTAATTTTTGTAAAGTATTATTATTGAAAATTTTTAAAAAATTATTTTTTTACAGTAATATTCATAAAAATGCCATAAGTTGTTCAAACCTTATTTCTCCTTTATACACATTCATTGATTTAATCACTTTCATCTCATTTACCGCTTGAATACTTGTTAATTATTGCTAATAAATAATGCATATATCTAAAAACATCTTTTCTACAAAAATAAAAAAGTCAGCTAAACTGACTTTTTTACCCGGCAATTTTTTCTCTTTTCATTTCCTCTACCACTCTCTTATACTTCTCATCATCAAACTCATTTTCACTTTTTGCAACAACTACAGTCGCAATACCGTTACCAATTAAATTAACGATAGCACGTGCTTCTGACATGAAACGATCTCCCCCAAGTAGTAGCGCTAACCCTTCTAATGAGATAACATTCATTGCAGATAGAGTAGATGCTAATAAAAAAGCAGACATTTCGTCTGCTTTAATTCTCCTCAATCTGCTTCGCACTTAATCCTAGATGTGTTCTAAGAGTATCACTCAAACTTTGTAGGTCTTTTTTATTAGGATTATAGTAATAGACACGTTGTCCATTTGGGCCATTAGGTAAATAAAGATCATCACCAGCTAATTGAGTCTTTTCAACTGAACCATTTAAACCATATTTATAAAAAGATAAAATATCATCCATGGCTAAATTTGTTTTAAAATCACCATCAACCGCCTCAACCATTTTCTCTAGTTTTGTAATCGAACCCGCGCTTTTTAATTTATTTAACATCGCTTCAATAACAAGTTGTTGACGTTGCCCTCTCATTGCATCACTGTCAATATGACGCGTTCTTGCCAGCGCAAGTGCTTCTTCTCCTGTTAATTTTTGTAGTCCTTTTTTCAAATGAATCGCATCAGGTTCATCTTTACTATTTTGTTCTGTAAATTCAACTGGGACATCTATTTCAATACCATCTAATCCATCAACAATTTTAATAAATGAGCTAAAATTAAACTTCACAAAATAATCAACGGGGACTTGTAACAATTTTTCTACTGCTTCAACAGATGCTTGTGGCCCTCCATCTTTACCATTTTTAACAAGCCCTCTTCCATATGCATGCGTTATTTTATCCTTTTTCTTTTCAATCGGGACATATGTATACGTATCACGTGGTATACTTGTTAATTTCACTGTCTTATCATCTTTATTAAAAGTTGCCAGCAATAACGCATCTGTATGAAATGCACCACTATACTCCTTTTGACGTTCTTGATTTTCATCAATGCCCATAATTAAAAGTGAAACATTGTTTGCAATTGGTTTTACTGCTTTCTCACGTAAATTTGATTTTTCACCACGCGCTAAATTCAAATTAGATTTTTGTACAAGATTAGAAGTTTTCATATATACATAGGTGCCATATCCACCCCCGCCAAATAGTAATACTCCTAGTAGTAAACTTATTATCGTTGTCTTTTTATATTTCCGCTTATTTTTCTCTTCTCTTGAAGACGAATGATTCCCCATTTATTCTCCTCCTGTTTCTATTCATCCAATATATTTTTCATTTTTTCATATTTCGTGCTATCCTTTTGAAACATACTTTCTTTCAGCCCTTTATCTATTTGTATCCATTCGGTAGTAACTGAATATTGAATCATACCTTCATGAAAACTAAGAAACTTTAACATAACCCCTGTGTTTTTCTCCACAACCATTTCAAATTTCCCTCTTACATCTTCAGAGGCGCTAATAGGCATCTCTATATTTATTACCCCTTCAATTTTGTAACAATCGAGTCCTAGATATTTCGTTTCTTTATAATTCCAATCTTTATATCGAATTAACAAATCTGCGAATTCTGATTGAATACTATGCTTAGCCAATCCCACATATTCGCCATCATACCGTCTCCTCTCACCTGATTTTCTCAACAATCTTTCCGTAGGATTTAGTTTTAATAGTTCATTATTTCTTTCCTCTGGGCTCCATTTTGACTCTTTATATGTATAGTTCTCATCATCAAACTCTTTTTTTCTACCCTCGTTATATATAATCGTTCTTTTTTTCAATCGTTTATCTTCTTGAGATGCAATGCCTCTTTGTTTCTCCGTATCAATCGCATACTTGTATGTTGTAGCCATTCTTGTAGAGCTAGAATATTCCTCAAATTGTCCTGAAATATTTTTAAAATGATCAATTGAATCCAACATCTTTATATGAATTTTTTCCTTATCTGGATAATTTACATTCAATTTTATTTCTTCTTCATTTTCATAATCAGAAAACGCCTTTTTCTTCACATATTCAAATACTCCACCATTTTGTGCAAAGCTTTGTATAGAAAATTCAGACATAGAAACAATAGAAAGCGCTAGAACCGCGGCACTAATTACCATCATATGAACTCTGTAACTCTTCTTTTTTACTGGAAGATTATGCAGTGTATCATTAATCTTTCCATTTAACTTTGGCGGTAAAATAACATTTTCATCTTTTATTCTCTTTTTTAATTTCTCATCAAATGATTTTTCACTATCCATTCTATACACCCCCTATTCCATCTTTAATCGCTCTTCTAATAGTTCCCTTGCACGTGACAACCTTGACTTAACCGTCCCTTTTGGAATTTCTAAAAGGGACGCAATACTCTCTTGATTCATATCTTCATAATAATAAAGTACAGTTACAGCTCTTAATTCTTCCGTTAAAGACTGAATGGCATTACAAAGATCAATATCTTTATATCGGTCGAACGCTACCATACTACTATCATGATCCTCGATTATAATTAGTTTTTTATATGACTTAATTATATTGTTACACTCATTTATTAAAATTCGAATTAACCAAGTTTGAAAAAACGCTTCTTTTTTAGTTTTTTTATATTTTCATAAGCTTTTAAAATTGTTGTCTGTATCGCATCCTCTATGTTTGTCTCATCATGTAACATCGCCTTTGCAATGCGATACATCTTCACTTTCTCCGTATGTATAAGCGCCATAAAGGCTTCATGATCACCTTTTTTCGCTAAGGAAACATCCGTTTCTTCTTTTACAATCATTTTATATAAAGGGATTACTTTCACAATTGCTCCTCCTGTTTCATCCTCACTTCAAATTTAACTTTACACGTATTAGACTGCGTAGCCTATAAAAAGGTTCATTTTTTCGAATATTTTTGTAAATAAAAAGATAAATATCCTTTTTATGGTGGCACACAATGAACATATCGGTTCAAATTTACAAACAAAAAAGTCCACTTTCACAGTGGACTTGCTACTTTATAACGGTAAATCTCTCTTTCTAAACATAACTATTGCTAACAAAAAGATGCAAACTGCCCCAACGGTTAAACCTAAACTTACCGGCCATATATTATATGTTCCTTCAGCAATTTCTTTCGGACGAAACAGCGTAAATAAAGATAGGCTTTTCATCCACTCTAACTTATCACTTAATTTCCCTACCATATCTAGTACGAAAAATAATATAGTTAAACTTGCTGAATAACTAAGTGCCTTTCTTTCATCATTACATATACAAGAAAAGAAAAATGAATATGCACTAACGACTAAAAATATGAGCCCTCCGACTACATTAATCTTCAAAAATAATTCTTTATTTAAATTATTATCTTTTAAAAACCATTCTGCTCCTACTATACCTGCTACATACGTGACAATTACAATGATAAGTAGCCCCAATATGAGAACAGTAGCTTGCGTAATAGCAATTTTCACTCTGGATACAGGCGTTGCTAGCAAGTATGCCATCGCTCCTTTATCTACATGACGCGCAATTAAATGTGTCGCAACTGTTACGCAAAAAATTGTTAAAATGATAATAAACAATAGACTGTAATACTCCCCAGCTAAAAAATCCATTACGTTTTGAATCGGACTTTCCATACCAACAATTTTTTTCACACTATCAGGCATAGCACTTATTAATTCATTTAATCCTTTCGCTGATACCATTGATGGGAATATCCAAATTAATAACCATAAATAGAGAGCCGCACCAATCGCATAACTAAAAATACTTTTTTGTGTTTCTTTCAAACTAGCTAAAAACAATTGCTTATTCATGCGTTACCCCTTCTTTCTTATCGTAATAATGCATAAATAAATGTTCTAAATCCATCGCTCTCGTTTGAAGTGCCGTTACATTATAGTTTGAAAGTGTTTGTAAAACAGTTTGATAGTTTCCTTGTACAATAATAGATGCCTCTCTGCCTTTTACCGCTTCAAATTGCAAATTACACTTTGTAAGAGATTCAATTTCTTCTTGCGATGATACAGTTACATCTATTACCTGTCGTCTCATACTTTGTAAATCATGAATATTTTCAACTGTTACGAGTCGACCATCTTTAATAATAGCTACTCTGTCACAAGTTCTCTCAATTTCAGTAAAAATATGTGAAGACATAAGAATCGTTTTTCCTCTTTGTTTTTCCTCTACTATTAGTTCTATAAATACTTGCTGCATCAGTGGATCAAGTCCAGATGTTGGTTCATCTAAAATTAACACCTCTGGATCGTGCATAAATGCAGCGACTATCCCTACTTTTTGCTTCATTCCTTTAGACATTTTGCGAATCGGTGTTTTCACATCAAATTGCAGACGATCTATCAGTTCATCTCGTCTTTTCGTATCCTTTAATCCACGCATTCCTTGCATTAATTTTAAAAACTCTAATCCGTTCATTCCGTCAATAAAAGAAATTTCACCCGGTAAATAACCAACTTCCCTTTGAATTTTCGCTGCTTCATTCCAACAATCTAATCCAAAAATTGTCGCTTTACCAGCTGTCGGTTTTATAAATCCCATTAAATTACGAATTGTCGTTGATTTTCCGGCACCATTCGGTCCTAAATAACCAAATACTTCTCCCTCTTTTACATCAAATGTAATATGAAACAAACCTTTTCCATTCGAAAACTGTTTTGTAACATCTTGAACTGAAATCATAAGTCCACCTCATTTTTTGAAATATTTAATATATGATATTTCAAAATTATTGTACTCCTCATCTTTCATATTCGCAACAACTTTTTGAAATATTTATTAGTCCATATTTCAAAAATATTGTTTTCCATTATTTTTTCTTGTATATTTTAAGTGAGGTGATTACATTGAACGGCTTTGAAAAAGTGAAAGAAAAGAAAAAACGCGCCATTAAAGAGGCGGCCTTCGTATTATTTTCAGAACGTGGATTTAATGAAGTAAAAATAGAACATATTGCAAAAGAAGCAAACGTTTCTCAAGTTACAATTTATAATCATTTCGGAAGTAAAGATGCGTTATTTAGGGAGCTTATACAAGAATTTATCATATCTGAATTTCAATATTATAAAGGGCTTGCAGAAGAAAAATTACCTTTTCATGATATGATGCAAAAAATGATTGTAAGAAAAATGAATACTGGCGGGTTATTTCAACCTGATATGTTACTACAAATGATGCAAAGGGACGAAGAACTCCGTAAGTTTATTTATAGTTATCAAAATGAAAAAATCCTTCCCTGGTATTTAGAAATATTAGAACGAGCTCAGCGTAAAAACGAAATTAATCCACACCTTACGAAAGAAATGATGTTACTTTACATTCAAATGTTTACTAAGTTAGGTGATGATTTCGGGGCACAGCTTCTTGAAGGAGATCGAGAAAAACATATACAAGATATCGTTACGATGTTCTTTTACGGCCTTTCTGTTCCAACAAAATAAAAAAGACACGAAATTCGTGTCTTTTTTATTTTACCGAAATGACTCTACCCGTTTCACTACTTTCAACCGCTAATTGAATTAGTTTAATAACATTTAAACCATCTTGCGCTGTTACAGGTAGTTTCTCACCATTTAATATACTATCTCTTACACCTTTATAGTACATGTCATAGCAACCGACTTCTGTTGAAATACGATTTAAAGTTTCTTCTGTTTCTAAAGTAGCAAAATTCTCTTCAGCATCTACCCCATAACCTATATCGCCTGGCTTCATTCCATTTTTTAATTGTTCTTCCTGCGAATCCATACCGTATTTCACGATAGAACCTTTGTCCCCATGTAATGTAAAATGCGGTCCTGCTTGTTTCACGTAACTGCTACTACGTAAAATGACACGCTTAACTCCATAATGAAGTATTACGTGGAAATAGTCATCAATCTCCGCACCTGGCCTTTGTTTTATTACATCTGCGCTTATCGCATCTGGTTTTCCGAATAATGATAGCGCTTGGTCAATTAAATGCGATCCTAAATCATATAATATACCTGAACCTGGTAAATTCTTTTCTCTCCATCGATCGCGTACATGTGGACGGAAACGATCAAAATGCGCTTCATATGCGTATACATTTCCTATTCTATTTTCTTCTAACAATTTCTTAATTGTTAGGAAATCATTATCAAAACGACGATTATGATATACACTTAACATCACATTATACTGCTTTGCTAATGAGATAAGTTCTTCCCCTTCTTCAATTGAAACAACAAATGGTTTTTCCACTACAACATGCTTACCATGTAAAATCGCTTCTTTTACATATGGAAAATGAGTTGTATTCGGTGAAGTAATGACAACTAGTTCAATATCAGATCGCTTTACTAATTCATCAATTGTGTCAACAACAGCAGCATTTGGTAAAGTTTGTTTCACTACTTCTTCTTTTGAAGATAAAATAGCTCGAATATCATATTCTTCTATCGTTTGTAATAGCGGGATGTGAAATGTTGTACTAGAAAATCCAAATCCTACAATCCCTACACCTATTTTTTTCATGTTGCCCCTCCAATTATCCCGCACTAACGGACAGTAAGATCCCTCCTCAAAATTCAGCGAAAACTAAAAAGTTAGGTGAGGGCCTTACTGTCCGTAAAAGCCCGATTAGTTCAACTAATAATCAGTAGGGAATAAAGCCCCTCACTGATTAAAGTTTCACTTTATGAGAACGATTTCATTTCACTATTATAACAAGATTATTTTCATATACATAATAATTCGCTTAGAAAAAAGCATCTCGCTATTATTCATAGCAAGATGCTTCCTTTATTCCGGTCTTTTCTTCGTCCACGTTTCTACTACTTCACCAGTATCATTAACATCTAGTACTAAACTACCATTACTATACCGGTCTTTGTTTCGATACGCTTTCGGATCAACCTCTTCTACAATATTTTTCTCTGTCTTCATGTAAACTAGTTCATCGTCTCGTACAATTTCAATACCTACAATACGGTATGGATTACGTTTTAACTCTTTGAAAATAACAAGACCTCGCTTCGCTCTCGTTGACTTTTCAATTTCTGATGCTTTTAAACGCTTTATAGCACCGCGTTGCGTTACGAGAATAAGTTGATCTTTGTCACCATTTAACGGTTTACCAGAAGCGACATAGTCATCTTCTTTTAAATTAATCGCTTTTACACCAGCAGCTCTTACACCAACTGGACTTACTTCATCTTCATGGAAAATCAGTGCATATGCACCATGTGTCGCAAGAACGATATCACTCGTTCCATCTGTCGCAAATATATCAACAACTTCATCATCTTTTTTCAAGTTTACAGCAACGAATGCCCTTGAATAGCGCTGAACTTTATATTGATTTAATTCCGTCTTCTTAATCATACCATTCCGCGTTACAAATACGATAAATCGTTTTTCTTCCTCAAAGTTCGGTATGACAGTTGCCCAAATAATTGTTTCATCTCGGTCAAGTGAAACAATATTTGCAACGTGCTGACCTAAATCTTTCCAACGAATTTCCGGCATTTCATATACAGGAAGATAAATATAATTTCCTTTGTTCGTAAATAAAAGAACGGTTTCTGTCGTGTTGGTATCGAAACGCTCAAGTAAGATGTCACCCTCTTTCATACCGAAGTCTTTCCCGTTCGATGCATTATGCGAACGCCAACCAGTTCGTTTCACATATCCTTCTTTCGTTACAGTAACGATGACATCTTCTTGCGGAATCATAACTTCCACATCGATTTTAATTTCTTCAATTTCCTCTTCAATTATCGCACGACGATCATCACTATATGTTTTCTTTACTCTCTTCAAATCTGTTTTAATAACTTGAAGAAGTCTTTTTTCACTTTGTAAAATCGCCTGTAACTCTATAATTTTCTTATTAAGTTCAGCTGCTTCTTGCTCTAGCGCAGTAATATCCGTATTCGTTAAACGATATAGTTGCAGTGAAACAATTGCTTCTGACTGAGCTTCTGTAAATCCAAATCGTGCGCTTAAATTATCTTTCGCATTACGTTTATCTTTAGACCCTCGAATCGTTTCAATCACTTCATCTAAAATTGATAATGCTTTCTTTAAACCTTCTACAATATGTTGGCGATTTTCTGCTTTTCTTAATTCATATTGTGAGCGTCTCGTAACAACTTCTTTTTGATGGCCAATATACGCATCCAAAATTTTAGGTAATGTCATAAGTGTTGGACGACGATTATTTATCGCTACCATATTAAAGTTATATGGAATTTGTAAATCTGTATTTTTATATAAATAGTTTAAAATACCTTCAGCATTTGCTTCTTTTTTTAATTCTACAACGATGCGGAGACCTGTACGATCTGTTTCATCACGCACTTCAGCAATGCCATCTAATTTTTTATCTAGACGTAATTCATCCATTTTTTTAACAAGATTTGCTTTATTTACTTCATACGGAATTTCTGTAATAACGATTTGTTGCTTTCCACCACGAATCGTTTCAACCTCTGCTTTTCCGCGAATAATAATTTTACCTTTACCTGTTTCATATGCTTTTTTAATGCCATCTATCCCTTGAATAATACCACCTGTAGGGAAATCTGGTCCTTTAATAACCGCTAACAAGTCATCCACAGAACTATTCGGTTGATCGATACGCATCATTGTAGCATCAATTACTTCTCCAAGATGATGCGGTGGAATTTCTGTTGCATAACCAGCAGAAATCCCTGTAGAACCGTTCACTAATAAGTTCGGGAACATTGCAGGTAATACAACTGGTTCTTCACTCGTATCATCAAAGTTTGAAACGAATTCTACTGTTTCTTTATCGAGATCACGTAATAACTCTGATGCGATTGGTGATAAACGGGCTTCTGTATAACGCATTGCCGCTGCTGGATCACCATCAACACTACCATTATTACCATGCATTTCAACTAAAACATTACGTACTTTCCAAGTTTGACTTAAACGTACCATCGCCTCATATACAGAGGAATCACCATGTGGATGGTAATTACCAATAACGTTACCAACTGTTTTAGCTGATTTACGAAACGCTTTATCATGTACGTTTCCTTCTACATACATAGAATATAATATACGTCTTTGTACTGGCTTTAAACCGTCACGCGCATCTGGAAGCGCGCGGTCTTGAATTATATATTTACTATAACGTGCAAAGCGGTCACCTAACACGTCTTCAAGCGGGAGGTCATGAAACTTCTCTGCCTGCATGTTATTCCACCTCCGTCTCCATAATCATTTCGTTTTCTAAAATATTTCCTTCTTCTTGCATACCAAATTGTACATTACGCTCAATCCATTTACGGCGCGGTTCTACTTTATCACCCATTAATGTCGTAACGCGGCGCTCTGCTCTTGCTGCATCATCAATTTTCACTCGGATTAATGTACGCGTTTCAGGGTTCATCGTCGTTTCCCATAACTGATCTGCATTCATTTCACCAAGTCCTTTATAGCGCTGCAACATATAACCTTTACCGACCTTTTTCGTTACACCATCTAATTCTTCATCAGACCATGCATATTCAATTACTTCACTTTTCCCTTTCCCTTTACTTACTTTATATAAAGGTGGAAGTGCAATAAATACTTTACCAGCTTCGATAAGTGGTTTCATATATCTGTAGAAGAAAGTTAATAACAATACTTGAATATGAGCTCCATCCGTATCTGCATCGGTCATAATAACAACTTTATCGTAGTTAATATCTTCAACAGCGAATTCATTTCCTACTCCGCCGCCAATTGCATAAATAATTGTATTAATCTCTTCATTCTTAAAAATATCAGCAAGCTTTGCTTTCTCCGTGTTAATTACTTTACCACGCAACGGTAGTACCGCTTGAAAACGACGATCTCGCCCTTGCTTTGCTGAACCGCCGGCCGAGTCACCCTCTACTAAATACAATTCGTTTTTTTGAGGGTTACGTGATTGTGCAGGTGTTAACTTCCCGCTTAAAGTACCTTCTGATTTTTTCTTTTTCTTACCACTACGTGCTTCTTCTCTCGCTTTACGAGCAGCCTCACGTGCTTGCGCTGCTTTAACTGCCTTTCTTACAAGAAGTGTAGCTACATCCGGGTTTTCTTCTAAAAAGTAAGCTAAATGCTCTGATACAATTGCATCAATAGAAGAACGAGCTTCACTTGTACCCAGTTTCCCTTTCGTTTGTCCTTCAAACTGCAGTACTTCTTCTGGTACACGTACAGAAACGATAGCCGCTACACCTTCACGAATATCTGTACCTTCTAAGTTTTTATCTTTTTCTTTTAATAATGAAACTTTACGAGCATACTCATTAAACACACGTGTCATCGCTGTTTTAAATCCAGCTTCGTGTGTTCCACCATCTTTTGTACGTACGTTGTTTACAAACGAAAGAATATTTTCTGAGTAACCATCATTAAACTGGAATGCTAGTTCTGCTTCAATCCCATTTTGTTCACCAGTGAAATATACAACTGGATGAATTGAATCTTTTTCTTCGTTTAAGTATGAAACGAAAGCTTCAATTCCTGTTTCATAATGAAATATATCTTCTAAATCATTACGTTCGTCTTTTATCGAGATTTTCATTCCTTTTAATAAGAATGCAGATTCACGTAATCTCTCACATAATGTTTCATAATTGTAATTTGTCGTACTGAAAATCGTTGTATCTGGTTTGAAGTGCATTGTCGTACCAGACTCTTTTGTTTTCCCGATTTTCTCTAACGTCGTTGCAGGAACGCCACCATTTTCAAAGCGTTGTTCATAAATGTTACCATCACGTTTAATTGTTACTACTAACCATTCTGACAAGGCGTTTACAACTGATGCCCCAACACCATGTAAACCACCACTCGTTTTATAGCCACCTTGACCAAACTTACCACCTGCATGAAGTACAGTTAAAATAACTTCAGGTGTAGGTTTCCCAAGTTTATGCATTCCCGTAGGCATTCCTCGCCCTTTATCAATAACGCTAATACTATTATCTTTATGTATTACGACAGAAATTTCGTCGCCAAATCCCGCTAACGCTTCGTCAACGGAGTTATCTACTATTTCATATACTAAATGATGCAATCCACGGCTATCCGTACTCCCGATATACATACCCGGGCGTTTTCGAACGGCTTCAAGTCCTTCTAACACTTGAATTGCATCTTCATTGTATTGGAACTGATGCTTCGCCAAACTCCTTGCCCCTTTCCTAATCAAATCAGAACATATGTTTCTATTATAGAATAACGCCTCGACTATAGTTTTGGCAAGTTATCTTATCTCTTTTATATACCATTTTCAATAGAAAAATCCTTGTTTTTTCACAAGGATTCCTCTAGGCTACTATTTCAGAAAAATAATCGTTTGTCAACGAGAAATGGATATGTATTCCAAGATTACACATTCCAAACCTTTATCATGATCCAAATGATCAATATCCAAAACGGGATAACAAGTAACAATCCCCAAAAACAGCCTTTAAAAAATCTCATGATGAACACCTCGTTCATCGGCCCTACTTATCTATAACGAGGGCTGAATCAATCTTTCTATCTTTAAAATCTATACTATTTTGTCATCGCATGTTCTACTTTAATACAACGGTCCATTATTACAGTATAGTCTTTTTCTTTTAAAAGTTTATACGTATCTTCATCTTGTACTCCTAGTTGTGCCCAAAAAACATCTGCATCAATCTCTACAAACTCTTTCGCAACACCCATTAAAAATTCTGAACGGCGGAATACGTTTACGATATCAACATGTTCTTTAATATCCGCCAGTGAAGGAACTGCCTTTTCTCCAAGTACTTCATCAACTGTTGGATTTACCGGTATAATGCGGTACCCTGCATCTTGCATCGCTTTTGAAACCATATACGATGTACGTTCTGGTTTATCTGATAATCCAACAACCGCAATCGTTTTACTTTTCTTCAATACTTCACCAATTTCCGTACGAGTTGGGTTTTCAATTGTCATAATTAGTCCCTCCTATTCCTTTAGTATATCCGATAAAGAAAGTCTCTTTCAACATGAAAGAGACTTTCTTTTATTCCGATTATTGATTCTTAGTAGCTGAATTATCTGCTAACGTAGCTGATTTCGTCATTTTTTGACCATTGCGATAGAATGTAACTTCTACTTTCTCGCCAACTTTTTTCTTTTCATATAAATATTTACGGAATTGAAGAGCATTCTCTACCTTTTGATTATCTAATGCTACTACAAGATCATATTGCTCTAAACCTGCTTTTTCTGCCGGTGATATTGGATAGATTTTACCTAATACAACGCCATTTGTTACTTCTTTTGGCACTTTCAGCTGATTTACTGCATAAGTTTGCACATCTTCTAATGAAACGACACCTACTCCAAGCGCTGGACGTTTCACTACTCCATCTTTTTCAAGCGATTCGATGACTGGTTTTGCAATATTAATCGGAATTGCAAATCCGATTCCTTCAACTTCTTGCTGCGCAATTTTACTCGAATTAATACCGATTACTTCACCGTTTTGGTTAAATAATGCACCACCACTATTACCAGGGTTAATCGCTGCATCTGTTTGAATAACTTGTGCTTGCCAATCTGGGCGTTTGTCCCCATCAATATCAACTGGAATTTCGCGTTCTTTACTACTGATTATACCTTCCGTTACACTGCCATCAAATCCAAGTGGGTTTCCAATTGCAATCGCTTTTTCACCAGCACGAAGTTTACTGGAATCACCTAGACTTGCAACTTTATTTACATTAGATCCGTCAATTTCAACAACAGCTAAGTCTAACCAAGGATCCTTACCAACTAGTTTTGCATCAACTTGCTTTCCATCACTTAGTTTCACAGCAAGTTTATTCGCTCCATCTACTACGTGGTTGTTCGTTACGATATATGCTTTATTTCCTGCTTTTTTATAAATAACACCTGATCCTGAACCAGCTTGTTGTTCTTGACCTGTCGGTTGCATTGCAAATGGATCGACACTTTGTTGCATATTAATAACACCTACAACAACATCTTTCGCACCTTCAACCATACCTGGCAAATCAGTTTCGTTTTTTGATTTATTGACAACAGGAACTACAGTACCTTCTACTTGTTTATTAGAATTGAATGATGAAACTGCCGCTCCATTATTTTGCACCCATGGCATATAAGGTGCTGCAAAACTAATCGAAACCGCCCCGACTACAGCTCCCACTAAACCTGTGAAGAAATAACCTTTTTTACTTCCTGATTTTTTCACTTCTCTCGTTTCACTATGCTCTTCATTCAAATTTGGTCCGTCGTAATATCCCATTTTTATTTCCCCTCTCTGGTGAATTCGTATTTTCAGTATAGTCACGTTTTGTGTCCTTCTTGTGAACTCATCGTGAAATCCAATTAAAAAAATACTCCTATCTACCATTGTAGACAAGAAAATTATTTTTTGAACATTCTACCTTCAAAAAGAGGATATAAAATTGCTAAATTCCCAGGCTAAAGTGCACAAGTCATTCCAGATTATTCTTCGAATTTATAACCAACTCGAATAACAGTACCGATATGCTTCGCTTTATCTCCTAGCTTATTTCGCAATTTTTTAATATGCGTATCAACCGTTCGGTCATCACCGTAGTAATCATATCCCCATAACTGATCTAATAAATGTTGACGTGACAACACAATTCCTTTGTTCTCCATTAAATAAACAAGAAGTTCAAATTCTTTATGCGTCAATATAATTTCTTCTCCATCTACTAAAACAGTTCTAGATAGACGATTCACTTCTATTCCGGCTAAAGACATAGCATTTTCCTCCGCTACTCCTACCGCACCATCCGCACGTTTCAATAACGTCTTCGCGCGAGCTACTAACACTTTCGGGCTAAATGGTTTCGTTACATACTCGTCTGCACCTAATTCGAAACCTAGCAATGTATCATCCTCATCCGAACGTGCTGTTAGCATAATAATTGGTACTGCTGATTCTTTTCTAATTCGTCTACAAACAGACCATCCATCTATTTCTGGTAACATAATATCTAACATAATTAAATCAATTTCATGCTCTGCAAATAACTCTAGCGCTTTTTTTCCATCTTCTGCTTCAATCACTTCAAAGCCTTCATTACGAAAATAATCACTAACAATTTCACGTAATCTTCTTTCGTCTTCAACAAGTAATACTGTTTTATTCATATAATCTATCCCGCCTTTTTACTCTTTCAATCGAATAATACGTTGATTGGAGCTTCCGCGAAATGGAAGTGTTAAATCTCTTTTCTCGATTTCAAATCTTCCATCGACTAAAACATCCCCATAGTGTAACAACTCTATCATATCATTATTTTGAGAACTCTGTATCTCTTCTAACGTATAACCTGTATACATCCATAGATTTTTTTTCAAATCTTTCACGGCTTTTGCTACTTTTTTCACTTCAACAGCTTGAAAAAACGGATCTCCACCTGAAAATGTTACATCAGTTAATGGATTACTTGCAATCTCTTTCACAACTTCTTCTACCGTCATTTCAGTTCCATTGCAAATATTCCAAGATTTCGGGTTATGACACCCGAAACAACGATGCGGACAGCCCGCAAAAAACACGACTGTCCGCAACCCTTCTCCATCTACTACACTATCATGAATGATATTCATCACTTTCATTTATGCTTCACCCGATCCATCTCTTCGCTACGTTTCGCACTATTCCACTTCGACATATCTCCCACAAGATAGCCAGTTATACGGCGAATTCTTTCTATATTGGTCTCGTCTTCATTTCCGCAGCTTGGACATTCATTTCCAATAACTCCGTGATAGCTGCAGCATGTACAACGATCAACAGGATGATTAATTGAACCGTACCCAACGCCATGCTCTGCCATCGCTTGTACAATTTGTTTTAACGCCTTTTGATTATGCATCGCTGCTCCGTCTAGCTCAATATACGTAATATGTCCCCCGTTACATAGAGCATGGAAAGGTCCTTCTAAACGAATTTTATTTATCGCTTGAATGCTATAGTAAACTGGGATATGGAATGAATTCGTATAATAATTATGGTTCGTTATACCGCTAATCACCCCAAATTCTTCTCTATCTTTTTTCACAAACTTCCCTGATAACCCTTCTGCAGGAGTTGCAATTACTGAGAAATTCAGTTCATGTTCTTCCGTTGCTTTATCCATTCTATCTCTCATAAAGGAAATGATTTCATACCCGAGTTTCCATGATTCTTCATCTTCTCCATGATGCTTTCCTGTTAAAGCTACTAAGCACTCCGCAAGACCGATAAAACCAAGACTTAACGTCCCTTGCTTTAAAATGGATGCTACAGAATCTTCAGGCTGTAACTTCTCTCCACCGCGCCATACACCTTGTGAATATAAAAATCGAAAATCTCTTGCTCGCTTCGTACATTGATACTCAAATCTCTCTAATAATTGCTTAATCCCTAAATCTAAGTAATAATTTAACGCTTCAAAAAATGCTTCTTTTGAACCACTAATTAACGCTAATTTCACTAAGTTGATAGACGTAAATGATAAATTTCCTCTCCCAATCGCTGTTTCTTCTCCATGTATGTTAGACATGACACGGGTACGACATCCCATATAACATACTTCACTTTCCGGTCGTCCGTCATAATGCACTGCATTAAATGGCGCATCTAAAAATGAAAAGTTAGGGAATAATCGTTCAGCCGTTGTCTCTAACGCTAATTCAAATAAATCATGGTTCGGATCACATTCTTCAAAGTTCACACCTTTTTTCATTTTAAAAATTTGAATCGGAAAAATTGGTGTTTCTCCTTTACCAAGACCAGCTTGTGTCGCTTTTAAAAGTTGTCTAACTAATAACCGTCCCTCTTTTGATGTGTCTGTTCCATAATTAATAGAAATAAACGGTACTTGTCCCCCGCCCCTACTGTGCATACTATTTGAATTATGAACGAAAGCTTCACACGCCTGATACGTATCATTTTCTGTTTCTTTCCATGCAAATTCTTCTATTTGTTCTTTCGTAAGCGAATATGACTGTAATCGTTTCTTATGTCTCGCTACTGTTTTTCTCACATATGGAGCTAAATCAATATCAAAGAGTGCAAACGATTGACCACCGTGCTGCATATTTTGATTCGCCTGAAAAATAATAGACGAAAGAGCCAATGCACTTTTAATATCCTGCGGTTGTCTCATATGCCCATGTCCGGTATGAAAACCGTTCGCAAGCATTTGCGCTAACGGAATTTGCGAACAAGTCGTCGTTCCTGTCGCATAAAAATCTAAATCATGTGGATATAATATATTTTCATTTATCGCTTTTTTCACTTGGTCTGACAATAAATTTTCAACTGCATAATATTTTGCACTCTCAGATGCGAACGTTCCCATTACTCCCATCGGAGAGCGCCCATCTACATTTGCATTCTCTTGCATTAAATCTTGTTCATTGCCGTGGACAATTGTCCCAAACACTTTCATTAATTCTTCTCCACGTGTATTTCGTTGTAACATTTATAACCCTCCATCAATATGTTGTTATCTTTTGATTAAAATGTTACAACATATAGTCTTGTTGTTTCTGTGAGAAATGTAACATTCCTGTGAATTTTTTTTCACGAAATAATGAATTTTTCATTTACAAAAAAGAAATGTGCTCTTTACAAATGTATGGTACAATAAACGGGAAAAACTCTTTTTACCCTTTATCAACACATTTGAATAAAGGAGACTGAACTTATGGTTACTACATATCTTTTATTTATCGTTGCCTACTTACTTGGCTCGATTCCATTTGCATTAGTCGTTGGAAAAATCGGCTATGGAATCGACATTCGTGAGCACGGAAGCGGTAATTTAGGCGGAACAAATACATTCCGCACATTAGGGAAAAAAGCAGGTTTTACCGTTACAATTGCTGACATTTTAAAAGGGACATTAGCAACAGGTCTACCGATAATTTTCGGATTAGATATTCACCCACTATGGTTCGGATTAGCAGCTGTTCTTGGACATGTATATCCGATTTTTGCAAAATTCCGTGGTGGTAAAGCAGTTGCAACTTCTGCCGGGGTGCTATTATGCTACTCACCAGTTGTTTTTGCAATATTAGCTGTTGTATTTTTCACCCTTTTATTTACAACAAGATACGTATCACTTTCTTCTATGGTAACAGCTGTCGTTGCTGTTATTGCATCCATTGTTAGCGGGGATAAAATCTTCATTATTGCGATGTGTTTATTAGCAGGTATGGTTATTTATAAACACCGTGCAAATATCGGACGAATTATAAATAAAACTGAACCGAAAGCAAACTTCTCAAAAAAGCAAAAATAAGGTTGTAACCCACATAACGCAAAAAGAAAACGTGAAGCATATTAATAGCGTCTTTTTGCGTTATTTTTTATACTAAAGAAAAGGCAACATAATTTGGAGGAACTATACATGAATCTTTCCGTAACAAAAGAAGCAGCACAATGGTATAAAAACGAATTAAATTTACAATCAGGTGAAACACTACGCCTTTTCGTACAATACGGCGGTTGCAGTACTGTGCAAAAAGGACTTTCTTTAGGTATTCGTAAAGATGACCCTGCACATCCTGCTGTTCAAACTCAAGAAGAAGGTATTAACTTCTTTATTGAAGGCGATGATGAGTGGTTCTTCGATGGACATAATTTATCTGTTACACTTAACGACGGTGATGATTTCCCTCAATTTAATTATGAGAAATAAAAAAAGCGTGGCTTCTGCCACGCTTTTTTTATTTCTTTTTAATTTCCTCATATTTCGCATACCACTCAGGATATAATTTTTTAAATGATACAGGGCGGAACCCTTCTTTTTTCGCACAAATATTCGTTGTACTTGCAGTAATGCAAAGCTCACCATCACCGTTATATATTTCATAACCATATACAACACGAAGCGGGCTCACAGTATCAATCCACGTTTTCACAATTGCTTTTTCTCCGTAACGCATCGCTTTACGATATGAAATTTGCAAGTCTAATACAGGAGAAATAATTCCCTCTTTCTCCATTTCAACATATGAAAATCCTAATTCTTGTATAAGTTTCGTGCGCCCAAGTTCCAGCCACACTAAATAGTTTGAATGGTAAACAACACCCATCTGGTCTGTTTCCGCATAGCGGATTTCAACTTCATATTCTGCTACAAACATTTCTATTCGCCTTCTTTCACTTCTGCTACCTTGCATACATTTAATCATAATACAGTGGAATCAAAAATAAAATAAAAACAGTGAATCTTTTACCGAAAGGGGCAAACACATGATCCAAATTGTAACTGTTCGTAGCGGTGATAGTGTTTATGGTTTAGCATCAAAGTACGGATCTACACCTGAAGAAATTGTAAAAGACAATGGACTAAATCCTGCTGAAACACTCGTTGTTGGTCAGGCACTTATCGTTAATACAAAAGGAAATAATTATTATGTACAGCCTGGTGACAGCTTATATCGAATTTCTCAAACGTATAACGTTCCTCTCGCTAGCTTAGCTAAAGTTAATAATCTTTCATTAAAATCTATTCTCCATGTCGGACAACAATTATATATACCAAAAGGTACAAAACGAGCAGTAGAATCCATCGCTTATTTACAGCCTTCAACAATACCGATAAAAGAAAGTTTAGTAAATGCTACACGTGCTATTAATCCATTTTTAACATATTTAGCCTACTTCAGCTTTGAAGCAAAAAGAGACGGCACTTTAAAAGAACCAACGGAAACAGCGAAAATCGCTAATATTGCAACGCAAGGTAAAACCATCCCTATGCTCGTTATTACAAATATTGAAAATGGAAATTTCAGTGCCGATCTGACATCGGTTATTTTACGCGATGCAACAATCCAAAACAAGTTTATTACTAACATTTTGCAAACAGCTGAAAAATATGGCATGCGAGACATTCATTTCGATTTCGAGAGTGTGGTACCCGAAGACCGCGAGGCATACAATCGCTTTTTACGAAATGTGAAAACACGCTTACCTAGCGGGTACACATTAAGTACAACGCTTGTACCGAAAACAAGTTCCAATCAAAAAGGGAAATTTTTTGAGGCTCACGATTATAAAGCACAAGGACAAATTGTTGATTTCGTCGTCATTATGACATACGACTGGGGTTGGCAAGGCGGGCCACCGATGGCGATTTCTCCTATTGGTCCTGTGAAAGAAGTACTTCAATATGCGAAATCTCAAATGCCACCACAAAAAATTATGATGGGGCAAAATTTATATGGTTTCGATTGGAAACTTCCGTTCAAACAAGGAAATCCACCTGCAAAAGCAATCAGCTCTGTTGCAGCTGTTGCACTAGCTCGTAAATATAATGTTCCTATCCGCTATGATTTCACGGCTCAAGCTCCTCATTTCAATTACTTTGACGAAAACGGCGTACAACACGAAGTTTGGTTTGAAGATTCACGGTCCGTACAAAGTAAATTTAATTTAATGAAAGAACAGGGCATCGGTGGTATTAGTTATTGGAAGATTGGTTTACCATTCCCGCAAAATTGGCGTTTACTCGTTGAAAACTTTACGATTACAAAAAAGGGCTGACTTTTGTCAGCCCTTTTTTCATATTACTGTTACAAAACGTCTTTCATTCCCTCATAAAAAAGAAGAATGATAACATTCTCCTTTTAACCGTTATCAACAATCGGTTGTTTACCAGTTTGGTCTTGCATTTGTTTTCCTTTATTGCCACCAGCTTTTTTCGATTGCGTTCCAATATGATTCGGTGCAAAATCTTTTGAATTCTTTTTCGGATTACCCATTACTATCGCCTCCTTAACACTAGTATCGTACTAGTGTTAAGAATTATTCAGCTTGCTTAAAAAGTTTCATTTCATAACGTTTCTCAATACGCTCTTCAATGCGATCAATTGCATCACGATCGCTTAATAATTGTTGTTTATTTTCATTTACAAGTTCTTCAAACGATTTGCGGCGACTTCTTCTCATGCTGTTCACCCTCTCTCTTTCTCATTCTTACTACATAGTATGAGCAAACAAAAAACTCTTTAATCAGATTTGCAAGAAAATTTCATGTTTTAGTACTCCTAAAAAAAAAAAAAACGCTATGTACAATAATTTGTACATAGCGTTTTTTATACCATAACATTTAAATACTCTTTGAGCTTCTCATCTGCATTCGTTTCATTTTCTCTATACGTATCAAGTGCTTGTAATACAAAATCATACTGTTCTAAAATATAACTTTCTAATTTCAAGACATCCGCTAAGCTATTAAGCATAACTCTTGTATTACCAACTTCACTTTTTAGAGCTGGTTCACATATTAAGCTCGTACATATTTCTTTCACATCATCTTCTACTATTTCTGTTAATACGTATTTCTTTCGTCCTTTTACTTTTAATCTCATAACTGGATAAAAAGCTTTTATATCTAAATAACTTCCTACGTTCATACAACGCAGCCATTCTACATTGCGTTTATTGCGGACAAGTATTTCTTTCACCGCTTCGTATACCGCAGTTTCATCAAGCACAGCCTTATTTACTTTTCGTTTCCCTTTTTCTTCAATAGATGTACATTTTTGATAAACAGCTGCACACGTAATACAGTCGTCAAATGCATTATGAGAACTTAGACGAATTCCAAGCATTCGCTTTAACGTCTCAAGTTTATGATTAGGTGCGTGCTTCATATATTTTTTTGCTAAAAACACAGTGTCAATCACCTTATTTTTAGGTTCAGGAAACCCAAGCATATTTACATTACTTTTCAAAAAGCGCATGTCAAAAGAAGCATTATGAGCCACAATAACATTTGTATGTAAAAATGCTAAAAATAAAGGTAAAACTTCTTCAATCGTGGGTGCATCTGAAACACGATAATTTGTAATACCTGTTAAACTCGTAATTCGGCTCGGAATCGGACGCTCTGGATTCACGTATGAAACAAATTGATCTACCAGTTCATGATTACGATATTTCACAGCTGCAACTTGAATAATTTTATCATTATAAGGGTTAAATCCTGTTGTTTCAAAATCAATTACAACATAATCTAACGGTAAGGATACATTCCCCACTCCATACACTCCTTTATCTCTAAACGTTTATATTTCTTACATCATATCATGAAGTTATTACTACTTGAAAAAGAAAAGGCAGAAATGGGAACTCTCCACCTCTACCTTTTCACCGTTATTTTAATTTAGCAATTCGTTTTTCCATCTCTTTTTGCGTCATCGGTCCAATGAACTTATCCTGAATGACGCCTTTCGTATCTATAAAATACGAAGTTGGGATCGTAATTACTTTATAAGCTGTTGTCACATCAATGTTCTTGTCCAATAAAATAGGAAAAGTAATCCCTTTTTCCTTAGCAAAATTGCTTACTTTTTCTTCTCCCCCACCTTTTTCTGAAGGCGTATAATTTATTGCTAAAATTTCTACGTTTTCTTTATGTTCTTTATAGAAAGCCTCCATATCAGGCATTTCTTGCTGACAAGGCCCACACCACGTTGCCCAAAAATTTAAAATAACTTTCTTTCCTTTTAAATCCGATAGCTTTACATTCGTTCCATCTAACTTAGTTAATTCAAAGTTTGGTGCACTCTTTCCTACTTCAATACCATTACTTGCAATCATCTCTTTCATAGCAGCTTCACTTTTTTCTTGCTTCCCTTGTACCGCCTGATCTTTATTACCGAACTGTTCATAAGCTGCATATCCCGCTAAACAAAGTAACACTACAATAATCGTAAGCTTCCGCCACATTTTATATCACCCTAACGTGTTTATGTACTTTTAACAAATTCATCAAAATACTATATACCTTATTTTAGCTTATACGGACGAGCTTGGAAATATTCACAGTCAAAATAATTAGAATATTCTCATTTAAAGTGAGGTTTTTTCCTTTTTATCATATAATTAGAAAAACAGATGAGGTATTTTATCTTCGTATTGACCCACTTACCTATTTACTCTCGTAGTTATATAACCTTCAACAAAAGGGGGATTGTTTATGAATTCATTCGAAAAAATAACATTATATATTCTTAGTTTTCTTTTATACCCAATCGGCATTATTACATGGATCATTTCACTCTTTAGTAAAGATCTTAAAAAAAAGAAAGTAGGGCGTATTTGTCTCTACATCTCTCTAGTCTCATTCGTCCTTTTCGTAATCCTTGGAATTACAACTTTCCTTATGACTGCTACTTTTAACATTGATCTAAATCACTCCGAATCTATCGAGTATCAAATAAATGACGCTGAATAAAGATAAGGGCATTGCTCTTATCTTTATTCATATCTTTGTAAAAACGAATGACTATTTATTAATTTTTCAGGACTTCCACCTGCAACAATACGTCCTTCCTTCATTATGACAACACGATCTGCTAATATCGCTTTCTCGACATCATGTGTTACCACAATTCTCGTGACCTCTCTTCCTAATCCTTCTATCATATTCCAAACAGTTTCTTGGTTGCTCGGATCTAATCCCGCAGTTGGTTCATCTAAAATAATAAGATTCGGATTTGAAACAATGGCACGTAATAATGCAAGACGTTTTCTTTCCCCTCCAGAAAATTCTACACCGCTTTTATGTAGTTCAGTTTCAATCCCTTCTGATAAATCTCTAATAATCGGTTTCACATTTACAAGTTCAATATTTTTTTCTAATTGATTTTCTAAATACTCTTCTCCGAAATGCACATTCTCTTTTACTGTCGTCCGAAAGAAACGAGGTTCTTGCCACACTGTAGTCATACGAGCCTCATTACCATAATAAACAATGCTACCGTTAGATGGTTTATACAAACCTGTCATTAATTTTAAAAGCGTCGTCTTTCCTGCGCCACTTTCTCCCACAATAATAACAAGTTCACCAGGGTGAATTTGCAAATCAATATTATGAATTCTGCATTTCTCTCCATCACTTTCCTGAAATGAAACATTTGTTATCGTCATCCCCATCGCTCTTTCTACCTTACTATCTGCCCCTCGTTTATCTAAAAAAGAAAAAACTCTATTTGCCGAAGCAGCTGCAACTTGTGTCATCATTAATAAATCGCCAACGTAACGAACTGGAAAAAAGAGCATTTCAATTGTAGCTAACACGGCAACAAGTGCGCCAACTTCCATTTCCCCCTTCATTATTTTTTGCGCGCCTATAATGAGAACAACGATATATGCCCCTGTTTCAATCACTGTTCCAACTACTCCAATACAGTGTTGCATCATCGTCTTCTTTACTTCTGTTTTATAGGATTGTGCTGTTACTCCTTTAAATAAGCGAATGGCCCACTTTTCTTTTTGCAAACTACGTAAATCTTGTACGCCTTTTACAAACTGCGACACCATCTCTACAACACTTGATTGATTGTTTTGAGCGATGCTTGCGATATTCCTGACCTTTTTCCCCATCAACATCGGAACCATTGCACTAAAAAATAAAAACGGAGTTACCCACAATATAAACTTCATATCTATATGTTGTAGTGCTATGAACGCACCTATAAATTGCGCAATAGCGTGTATATATTCTATTAATATAGAACCATATAATCTGACCCAATTCGGAATATCAGACACAACTAGCGTCTCTAACTCTCCTTGCTTAATCTTCTCACTCTCTTCAAATGGTAATAAGAAAAAATGACGCAATACATATATACGCTTCTTTCGCAATATTCGTTGACTCGCTTTTGAGCTTACATAATCAAATGAAAGATTGTTCACCCACATCAACAAGCGGCTCCCCGCAAACAATGCAATATATACATACGCAGCTTTTAACTCCCGCTGAATCAGGTTATCTACAATTAGCCCCATGAATAGTGGACGGGATAAGTTTAAAATAGCAGCAAAGCATCCACTACATACAGCTGCTATTACTAATAATTTTTCTTTCTGTAACGGTAACAGTATTCTTTTATATTCTTTCATGACGTTTCCTCCATTTTTTATAGTAAAAAGAAAGGGATGAAACCAAATGGTTTCATCCCTTTCCATAAAATAAGGAAGCTAACAGTTGTTAGCTTCCTTCTCGTTCATTTCAATTATTTAGTTCGACACTTTAGATTCTTCAATTTTCTCACGAAGAACCATTTGTAAGATACCACCGTGACGGTAGTAGTCAATTTCAACTTCACTATCGAAACGAGCTACTACTTCAAATTGTTTTTCGTTGCCATCTGCATCAGTTGCAACTACTTTTACAAGATCGCGTGGTCTAACTGTTTTGTCAATTTGAATTTCAAATGACTCGTTACCAACAAGACCTAACGTTTCAGCGCTTTCGCCATCTTTAAATTGAAGTGGTAACACACCCATTAACACTAAGTTACTACGGTGAATACGCTCGAAGCTTTCGGCGATTACTGCTTTAATACCTAATAAGTTTGTACCTTTCGCAGCCCAGTCACGAGAACTTCCCATACCGTAATCTTTACCAGCAACAACTAGAAGGCCTGTGCCATCTTCTTTATATTTCATAGCAGCATCATAGATAGATGTTACTTCACCAGTTGGCCAATATGTTGTATATCCGCCTTCTGTTCCTGGTGCGATTTGGTTTTTAATACGGATGTTCGCGAATGTACCACGCATCATAACTTCATGGTTACCACGACGAGAACCGTAAGAGTTAAAGTCAACTGGTTGTACGCCATTTTCTAATAAGTAGCGTCCAGCTGGTGTGTGCTTACCAATTGAACCTGCTGGTGAAATATGGTCTGTCGTTACAGAATCTCCAAATTTACCAACAATGCGTAAACCTGATAATGTTTCAACTTCACCTGGTTCTTTAGATAATCCTTCAAAGAATGGTGGGTTTTGAATGTATGTTGAATCATTATCCCAGGTATATAAAGCTTCATTTGAAGTTTGGATTTCATTCCAACGCTCATTGCTATTAAATACTTGTGCATATTCTTTCTTGAACAGTTCAGATGTAACAACACTTTGAACTACATCTTCAATTTCTTTAGCTGATGGCCAAATATCATTGAAGTATACAGCATTGCCATTTGCATCTTTACCAATTTCATCATTTTTCAGGTCAATATCAACAGTACCTGCAAGTGCATATGCCACAACAAGTGGTGGTGATGCTAAATAGTTTGCTTTTACAAGCGGGTGAATACGACCTTCAAAGTTACGGTTACCAGATAAAACAGATGTTACTAATAAATCGTTTGCTGCAATTGCTTCTTCTAATTCCTCTGCTAGTGGACCAGAGTTACCGATACAAGTCGTACAGCCGTAACCAACTGTTTGGAAACCTAATTGATCTAAATATGTTGTTAAACCTGATTTATCTAAGTACTCAGTAACAACTTTAGATCCTGGTGCTAATGATGTTTTTACGTACTCAGGTACTACAAGCCCTTTTTCAATTGCTTTCTTCGCAACTAGACCTGCCCCAATTAATACGTATGGGTTTGATGTATTTGTACAGCTTGTAATTGCAGCGATTGCAATTGCACCTGTTTTCATCGTTACTTCTTTATCTTCTAATGTAACCTTCACTTCTTTATCGAACTCTTGCGCATTAAATCCAAGTCCTTGTGTTCCAACTGGTGCTACAACAGCTTTGTGGAACGCATCTTTCATATCTGAAAGTGGAATTAAATCTTGTGGGCGTTTCGGTCCAGAAAGGTTAGATTCAATTGTATTTAAATCAATTTCAACAAGATCAGTGTAAATTGGATCTTTGCTGCCCGCTGTATAGAATAAGCCGTTCGCTTTACAATATTCTTCAACAACGCGAATTTGTTCTTCATCTCTACCTGTTAAACGTAAGTATTCTAATGAAATATCGTCAATTGGGAAGAATCCACAAGTTGCACCGTATTCTGGTGCCATGTTTGAAATTGTTGCACGGTCAGCTAAAGGCATGCTCTTTAGTCCATCACCGAAGAACTCAACGAATTTACCAACTACACCTTTTTGACGTAATACTTGTGTTACTTTTAATGCAACATCAGTTGCTGTAGTACCACTTGGAAGTGTGCCAGTTAATTTCACACCGATTACTTCAGGTACTGGGAAGTATGAAGGCTGTCCAAGCATTCCTGCTTCTGCTTCAATACCACCAACGCCCCATCCAAGAACGCCGATACCGTTAATCATCGTTGTATGTGAGTCTGTTCCAACCAATGAATCTGGGTATGCAACTAAATCGCCTTCAGCATTTTTCACCGCGTGAACAACTGGTGCTAAATATTCAAGGTTTACTTGGTGTACGATACCTGTTGCTGGTGGAACTGCACGATAGTTATCAAATGATTTTTGTGCCCAGCTTAAAAATTTATAACGTTCTTCATTACGTTTAAACTCTAAGTCCATGTTGAATGCAAGCGCATCTGCCGTACCCGCTCTATCAACCTGTACAGAGTGATCAATTACAAGGTCTACAGTAATTTCTGGATTAATTTTATCAGGATCTCCGCCCATGTCTGCCATTGCTTTACGAAGCGAAGCCAAATCTACAACAGCTGGAACACCTGTGAAGTCTTGTAAAATTACACGAGATGGTTTAAATGGAACATCGATATCTTGAACATCTTTCGTTCCCCATTTCGCTAAATTTGTAACATGTTCTTCTGTAATTACGCGTCCGTCTACTTGACGAAGTACAGATTCAAGTAAAACTTTCACGGAATATGGTAATTGAGATACGTTGCCAACCCCTGCGTTTTCAAGCGCTTTCAATTGATAATAATGATACGTTTTTCCATCTACTTCGAAAGTTGCGCGTGATTGAAATGGATTATGTTTGACCATTATGTTTCCCCCCTGTTAAACGTGACTAAGTTGTCTGAATATAAAATGTAGACAAACTTTTCAATACCTTACGATAATATCTTATTACAACTTTCTAAATAAGTAAATAATAAGAAACTTATGGATTATCATAAGTTTTCTTTATATTTCTAAATTTGAATAGTGTTCATGCTCCTTATGAATACTATTACCATAAAGTAAAGTACTCTTTCAGCGCTTTACTTTACGTTCATATATGTTATGAACAACTCATGTTTTATCTATAAAAAAACATTATAGAGGTGAGAAAAATGAGTAAACAAAAAGCAAATCATACTATTTCAGGAATGAATGTTGCATCCGCACAAGGACAAGGTGCTGGTTATAACGAAGAGTTTTCAAATGAGGCTTTAACTCCAGCAGAGCGACAAAATAATAAGAAACGTAAAAAGAATCAGTAACAAAAAAACCAAAGGTATGTCTGCCTTTTGGTTTTTTTCTAATGCTTATAACGTAATAACTCCGAAACCGTTACAAATCGATATCCTTGCTTTTTAAGCTCAGGTAAAATTTTCGATAACGCTGCCACTGTTTGACTACGATCACTTCCTCCATCGTGCAACAGTACAATATCTCCACTTTTAGCATGTTTCACAACATGATTTACAATGGACTCAGTACCTGGATTCGCCCAATCACGAGGGTCTTGATGCCACGACCATAGAACAGTTTGATAACCAGCTTCTTTAGCTGTTTTAAATACAGCATCGTTAATATATCCGCCTGGAGGACGGAACAACAAAGGTTCTTTCACCCATTTTTTAAAGTATTTCTTTCCATCTAAAATATCATTTTCTAATTTTTCATCAGATGAATTACTCGCATACAAATGATTCATCGTATGATTTCCAATTTCATGCCCCTCTTTTAACACTTGCTTTACTAAATATGGATTACGCTGCACACGGAATCCAATCATAAAAAAAGTCGCTTCTGCTTTATATTGACGTAATAAATTTAATATTTGTGGTGTATAAGTTGGATCAGGTCCATCGTCAAATGTAATTGCGATAATTTTTTCACTATTAGGTACTTCCCACGTTACATAGCCAGTTGGTTCTAGCTCTTTTCTAAGCAACATTTTCGCTTCCACTTTTTCCACTTGAAATATATGTACTGCACATAGTAAAGAAAAAACTAATAGAAAAACCTTTTGTTTTAACATAGCGTTCGTTAAAGTAATAAGGTTGTCGAATACGCAACAACCTCTTTTACTTTTCTAGTTGATCTACATTTCGCATAATATTTTGAAGATTATTTTCGTATTGCTCAAGTTGTGGACGTTGTGTTTCCGAAGCTACTTCTAGTGCATTTTGAATTTGTTCATACGCTTCCTGAACCTCTTGACGTAACTCTTTTAAATCATGACCGTAGTTCGGATCATTTTTCACGATATTGTTAAATGAATTTTCTGCTTGTGTAACCCCTTGCTGCGCTGCTTGAAAAGCTTGTTGCTTATCTTTATGATATGGCATTATACAATCCCCTTTCCATAATAGTTAGTCCCATTTATCTTTACCCTTTTTTCTAAAAACATTCTCGTATAAATTTACAAACTTCTCTCATTCTAAATAGAAAGAGGAGGTGTCACATACAATGGGAAAAAACAATCGTGAATCGAAAGAAAAAAAAGGACAACCTGAACCATTAAGCGGATCTCATAAAGTAAAAAATCGTAACCATTCACGCCAAAAAAACCATGCGCATCATGATATGTAATAAGAAAATATTCACATACTGTGTATATTCGACATAAAATGTTTATATTTTGCCATTTATTCTTCACCTCTATTTCATTCATGCATAACATGATATGAATTGATATTTTACGGAGGGTGTCTTACATGGGCAAGAAAAAGAAGGATTGTCTTTTTCATGTTGATGGTTTCGAAGAATGGATGGATCAATTTTGTTCTGATACTTGTAGCAACTTTAGTTTTCCAAATGAAATTCATATCGATCTTTGTGAAACAGAGGAAGAATACATTTTGGAAACAGATGTACCAAATGTGACTGAACAAAATGTACGCATTAAAAAGATGGAGACAGGCCTAAATATATGCATACTTCATAAAAATACTTCTTTACAGCGAACAATCTCTTTACCTACTACTATCATTTATAAGAAGATGCTAGCCTGCTTAGAGAATGGATTTTTAGCCATTCATATTTCCAAAAATGAAGTTGCCAATAAGCATGAAAAGAAGGTTCTTTTTTCAAATTGAGAGTTAACGTAAATACAAAAATAAGCCCCAGCAAGTTGCTGGGGCTTATTTTATTTCACTTGTATTTCTATATTATAATTTCTATCGTACCTTTTTTTCAATAAACCTTTTGTAACTAAAAGTACAGGAAATGCTACAGTTGAAAATAGGGCTAGCGCTAAAAATACTACAAACCCATTTTGATACCCGTAATAATCGAGTAGTACTCCCCCAAACCAAGGACCAATTACTCCTCCAATTCCTGAAAAGCCCATCGCTCCGAAGTATGTTCCTTTCAGGTTGGAATCAGCGATCTCATCAATAAATACATCTGTCATTGAAAACATTAAAACTTCTCCAAATGTGAAAATAATGGTACAAATAGCTGCTCCTAACATAGATTCTACTAGTCCAAATCCAAATAATCCCCCACTCACAAATAACGTTCCAACCATAATTGATGCTAACGGTGTATACTTTTTACACATTTGAATGACAGGGTATTGAATAACCACTACTACAATTGCATTTAAAGCTAGCATATATGAGAACAACTTTACCCCATCCTGAAATATATGTGCATTAGCAAAATATTGAGATACTGTCGTCGTTAAATGTGAAAAACCACTATTACTCAAAATAATACCGACTAACGCAACTAAAAATACTACATCCTTTCGCAATATACGAATTGCATTTAGCATTGTAACAGGATTTTCTGTATTCATTTTCTTTTTATTAAGTGGATATTTCTTAAATTGCAGTGCTAATATAGCTGTATATAGAATGTAAACTCCAGCGGCTACTAAAAAAGGAATTGTTGATTTTGCACTTCCGAGCTGTAATCCAACAATTGGTCCAATCGCAACCCCAACATTTATTGCACCATATCGTAAGTTATAGACGAGTAACCGATACTCTGGCTTTGTTAAATCTGATAATAACGCTCTTGATGTCGGTTCAAAAAAAGAACGACATAATCCATTCAAAGCGTTTAATAAAAAGAAACTCAAAACATGATCTGCAACTGAAAATCCGATAAATACAAACACCCAAACAATCATGGACCATATTATAATCATCTTCCGACCAAATCGATCCGATAAATTGCCCCCAATAAAACTAGCAAACACTCCAACAAGCGCACTCGTTCCAATAATAGCACCCGTCATTCCAGCTGAAACGTCTTTAACAGTTGTTAAATAAATTGCTAAAAAAGGAATACTCATTGAAGTTGCAAACCTCGCAAATAATGTCCCTATTATAATTGTCATGCCAAGTGGATGAATATTTTGTAACTTCCCCTTCATCTTTAAACCTACTCTCCCTTTTCTTACATAAAAAAAGAAAGCAAAGGATCTGCTTTCTTTTTCCTTTTTATACTTGAGATGTTTGCACCCGAGCCGCTCTCGATATGTCCATATCAATGCCATATGTAAACTGTAATTCTTTACAAATATCTTTAATTAAAATTGCTACGTTATACTTTTCATTAAATTGTAAAACAATACTTTCTACTTCTTCATATGTATACTTATATTCGCCAGTAATTACACTTTTTAAATCAAAGCATTCATTCATACAAAGCTGCACAAGTAATTGATCATACTTCTCTATCACATCTTCTTTTTTCCACAGTAACTCTTTTACATATAACCGATCAAATTTCACGCTTTCTCGATTACACTCCGTTAAAATCCGGGTCATTTCATTTAATTCTCGGTATAATTCAGAAATATTTCTGTTTAAACTAAGCAGTTTATCTACGCCGTTTTCATATAGCATTTCATTCCACCCCCGCATTTTCTTTTTCTTATTATAGCAAGAAAATTCTAAAAATAGTTTCTTTCTTCTGAAATATTAGGAAACTTATTTCAATTGTTTTACAATGAAACTAGTGAATACGAAAGGGGAAAGAAAATTGGAGCAAAAATTATATTACATCGACGCTTATACGAAAGACTTTACTACGAAAATTATAAAGCAAGATTATGATAAAGAAGATAACTTATATGTTGTTTTAAATGAAACGGCATTTTACCCAACAGGCGGTGGACAACCATATGATACTGGCACACTAAATGGTACCTTAGTCACTAATGTTGAAGAAGTAAATGGAGAAATCCGCCACTTCATTGCAGAACAATTAGAAACAGCAGAAGTAGAAGGTAAAATTAATTGGGAGCGCCGTTTTGATCATATGCAGCAACATGCAGCTCAGCACATTTTATCTGCTGCTTTTTGGGATCATTTTAACATACCCACTATCGGATTCCATCTTGGAAAAGAAACGGTGACAATTGATTTAGAAACAGAAAATCTTCCTGCAGAAACGATTGAAAAAGCAGTGCAAATTGCCAACAATATTGTTTTTGAAAACCACCCAATCCGTATTCAGTGGATGAACTTAGAGGAAGCGAAAACGTTACCTCTTCGTAAAGAACCGACTTTAACCGAAAATATACGCGTTGTTATTATCGAAAACTTTGATTATAACGGCTGTGGTGGAACTCATCCGAGACGTACAGGTGAAGTAGGTCTTATTCAAGTACTTAATTGGGAGCGCAATAAAGGTGGTATTCGATTAACGTTTATCGCTGGCTGGCGCACACTGAAATTAATGGGACAACAGCAACAAATTATGAAAGATGTTTCTAAACAATTAAATAGTAGCGAAACTGATATTCCAGCAAAAGTAGCACAACTTCTTATCTCTCAAAAAGAAAACGAAAAAGCGATACAGACAATGAATGAAAAATTATTATTTGCAGAGGCAAATGAACTATTACAACAGCCTGCAGAAATACATGCTGGATTCCTTATTTCTAAAGTATTTACAAATCGTTCTATGCAAGAAGTTGCCAAACTATCTGCTATCATTATAGAACAACAAGAGCATGCAATTACATATTTCGTCATTGAAAATGATGACAAACTACAATGCATCCTCGCTTGTGGAAAAACAGTAACGCTCGATATGAATGCTCTTTTAAAAGATGCACTTCCTGCAATTGAAGGAAAAGGTGGCGGAAATAAAAAGAGCGCTCGCGGTGGTGGGAAAGCGATTATGAGCAGTGATGAGTTTTTACATCAGCTTATTTCTTCTTTACAATCTGCAGTGTAAAACATTTCTTAAGGAGATGTCGTCTAGCGAAATTTCAAACTAGGGACATCTCCTTATTTTTTGCTTCATACATAGTAATACGATAAATGAAATTTCAGGAACGACATTTTGACTTTATCAATCATAACTTACCATATATCGACGATTCGACAAGAAATATCGATTTACCGAAAAAAGCAATATTCAAAGTAGTTTATATTTACAAGCCAATATTTTGTTTTAAACCTTGGTAACTTCCTGCATTCAGAAATTTTTCAGATGCAAGTTTAGTAAATTTCTCAGAAAAACCATAACTACTTAATTCTTCTATTCGCACCATTTGTACATCCTGAATTGGATTATGATCAAACTCGTTAGAAGGTAAAGTGATTTCACCTTCCATCCTTTCAAGCAGAAATGTAATATGTAATAAAGACGGGAGAGCATCTGGTTTATCACAAACATACAATAAATTCTTAACCTTAACATCTAATCCCGTTTCTTCTTTCATTTCTCGAATCATCGCTTCTTCTAACGTTTCACCATTCTCTACCCTTCCCCCAGGTAAAGACCAATCTCGATTAGCAACTTTTTGCTTTACTAGCAATACCTTTTCGCTTTCAATTAAAATTCCAGTAACACGAACTTGCATTACATTTTCCATATGTAATCTCCTCTTCCTATTACATTTACAAATTAATCCTTCCACAAAAAGAACGTACGTTTTATAATTAAAGAAAATTATGGAAGAAAGAAGTTGTTACATTCATGCGTCCACCTTTAACAAAGTCTATATCTCTTAAAGATTTCCAAAACTATTATTGGTTGAAAGCTGAACTACAAATATTTTGTCGTGAGTATGATTTACCAGCTAGTGGCTCTAAGATCGAAATAAGCGGTCGTATCTCACATTATTTAACTACAGGTAAAGTATTAAAAAACAGTTCTCATCAAAAGGTGAGTAAAGCTTCCCTATCCAATAAAGATCTTTCCCTGCAAACGATTATCACTGAAAATCATCGATGTAGCGAAGATGTACGTGCTTTTTTTAAAGAAAAAATTGGAGAAAACTTCCGCTTTACAGTAGCTCTTCAAAAGTTTTTTAAAGAAAATATCGGAAGAACATATGAAGACGCTATAACGTTTTGGTATGAGGAAAACGAACGTAAAAAAGACCCTGCGTATAAAACAACTATTGGTACACAGTTTGAATACAATCGTTTTATTCGCGATTTTTTTGAAGATCCAAATAACAAAGGAAAATCAAAAGCTGACGTTATCGTTGCTTGGAACGAAATAAAAGTAAAACCTGGTAGCAATGCTTATATTCCTCAAAAAGTAGAAAACTAGTTATCTTGCTAGTCTTCTACTTTCTCAAATAATAGAGCAAGTCCTATTCCGCCCCCAATTCCTAATGTCGCCATTCCATATTTCATAGAATCTCTTTTTGTCTGATAAAACAAACGTGTCACAAGCATAGCGCCAGATGCACCGTACGGATGCCCGAGCGCAATTGCACCACCATTCACATTGAGCTTCTCATATGGAATTTGTAATTCCTTTGCACAAGCAACAATTTTCGAAGCGAACGCTTCATTCATCTCAATACAATCAATATCTTCTATTGCTAAATTCATTTCTCTAAGTAGTTTTTGCACGGCAAATATCGGACCAGTTCCCGGGAGGTTTGGATCCACTCCAACTACAGCACTGCGAACGAAACGAAGAACTGGCTTATATCCTAATTTTCGAGCTTGCCCCTCTTCCATTACAAGTACAGCACACGCCCCATCATTTACACCACACGAATTCCCTGCCGTCACCGTTCCATTTTGTAAAAATGCAGGTTTTGTTCTCTTAATCATTCTTTCATACTGCATTTCTCGCTTTATTACTTCATCTAGTAATCCATTAAGTGACAATACTTCATCTTGTATATATCCATTTTCTAATGCTTGTAGCGTCCGCTTATAACTTAAGCAAGCGTACTCATCTTGCATTTCTCTCGTTATGTTATAACGCTCTGCAACAAATTCAGCCGCTACTCCCATATCAGGATCACCTATTGTTTCAGGTGAAAATCGCGCTCTATTTTGAAAAGGTGACGTACTTGTACTCTCTACTCCCCCGGCGATATAGCACTTACCTGCCCCACCTTGAATGAGATGACACGCGGTACGAATCGCTTCTAAACCAGCACCACATTGCCGATCAATCGTTACACCAGGAATATGATAACTAAGTCCTGCTTCTAAAACAGATAATCTTGCAATATTACCCCCTGGTCCAACAACATTCCCTAATATAACATCGTCTATTTCCCTCTCAATTCCTTTACCTAGAAATGAAAGAAGTGGTGCTACTAATTGCTGAACTTCATAGTCTTTCAATATCCCATTCTTCTTACCAATGGGCGTTCTTTTCGCCTCTACAATAACTGCTCTATTCATGTATCTTCTCCTGATTTCTAACTATACTTTCGGCTGCAATGCGGGCTACTTTCCCGCTATTTGTATAAGGTATTTCATCTACAAAATACCATTCTTTCGGTATTTTAAAAGAGGATAATCTCTGTAAGCAAAAGCTCTTTAATTGTTGCTTCGTAGCACTTCCTTTTACGATAGCGACAGGCTTTTCACCCCAATAACTATCTTTTACACCAACAACAACAATTTCTTCAACAGCTTGATGCGTATATAACACACTTTCTATCTCTTCTGGATAAATATTAATTCCACCAAATAGAATCATATTTTTCTCTCTACCAACTATATATATAAACCCTTCCTCATCTTGATAGCCTACATCATGTACTGTCATCCAGCCCTCTTCAGTTAGCTCTGGAACTAAAACACCATCTAATATGTATCCCATAAAAAACTGATCACTTTTCACATAAACTGTTCCTATCTCACCTAGCTGTACTTCTTCTCCTGCTTCATTACATATTCGAACTTGCACATTATGACAGGGTTTCCCTACTGAATTTGGCTTTTTTTCACTCTCATCATCGACTAATGCTGTTACAAAACTTAGTTCCGATGCACCGTAAAATTCGTATTTTTTTGCATAAGGAAATATACTCTTTATTTTTTCTTTCGCTTCAGCTTCCCATTTTGCTCCTGACGAAATAATTTTCATCTTATTTTCTATTATTCTATTTTCTTTATATAAAGACTCCAGCATTGTTGGTACTGTATACATGACCGAAATATTTTCAGTCTCTAACTTATCCAACACTTGATCTGGAATAAACTTTCTCATAACGTGCACCGTTTGTCCTTCATATAATGCACTTATTGCGCCGTATAAGAAAAGAGAGTGAACGAGCGTTCCAGCTATTAAAATAGAATCCTCCTTTCTCATATGAAAGTCATATACATTACAATCAAAACTATGAACCCACGATTGTTGTGCACGCAAAAATGCTTTTGCCTTTCCAGTCGATCCTGATGTAAACCCCATATAAAAAGGGGCATTTTGTACATTTTCTCCGAGATAATCTCTAGGAAGGTAGTTCTCTATTATTTGTTTCCATTCATCAATTGCAAATACTCTTCTTTCTTCATCTAAAATATCATTTAACTTATACCCTTCCGTCACAACCATATCCGAATTACTAATTGCTAGTCTTTCTTTTAGCTCATCCTTTTTCCATTTCACATCTAATGGTACACAAACCCACCCAGCCATAGCAGCACCCGCAAATAGTTGTAAAAACTCCATACGATTTTCTAATACAATTGCTATTGTTTTATTCTTCGATTCTGTTACGCGCAACCAGTTTGCTACTTTACAAACTGATTCAAACCACTCTTTATATGTTAAAGCTCTATCATTTTCCTTTATCGCTATTTTATTCGGTTGTAAAGAGGCATGCTTTTTATATTCTTTTATAATCCCCATTTGAGATGTCCTTTCTTTACAAAATAACAAAAAGAAACACGTAATGAACGTGTTTCTTCTCTTTATCATCCCGCATTTGTATATTTTCCATTCTTTAAAGCGGGCGTAATAATGTGTTTCAATGAACGATGTAATTTTGTCACGAGAATTGCTGCAATAATTGCTTTTATGCAATCCCCTGGTAAAAACACAGCACTCACTTTCATTGTCTCCCATACAGAAACATCCATTAAGAAAGCTTGTACAGTAATGCCAAATACGTAAACTACGAAAATACCACCAATTATATTAATACATAATACTTTTATAATAGAAACTTCACGTAAACGCTCAATTAAATATCCAATTACAAACGCTCCAACGATATAACCAAGTAAATATCCTGCACTTGGTCCAACAAATACACCTGGACCCCCACGTCCACCCGCAAGTAATGGTGCTCCAACTCCAACTATAAGTAAGAAAACGAGCTGACTTAATGCCCCAAGACGTGATCCTAACAGGCCACCTGCAAGCATAACACCAAGTGATTGTAATGTAATCGGAACTGGTGTGATAGAAAGAGCAATTGGAGGTATTAACCCTAACACTCCCATAATAGAACTAAATAAAGCGACGAAAACTAAATTTTTTGTATTCATATTTGCTTCTCCTATTTGTAAACTTAAAATCGTTTTTAGATAACATATTATAGGAGTTATATTATCTTCCTATTTTTCTTTTGTCAACCATAAATTAATATAAGTTTACAAATGACAATTCTGTTATTTCTCTTTATGCAAATGCTCAAGTTCTTTTCGAAGTGCCTGTTTTAAAAACTTTCCAACAGATGTTTTCGGTATTTCTTCCATAAATACAATATCATCTGGTAACCACCACTTCGCAAACTGCGGTTTTAAAAACTCATATATTTCTTCTTTTGTAACCGTACTATTTTTCTTTTGAACAACGCAGGCAACTGGGCGTTCTTGCCACTGCGGATGAGGAATTGCAACGACAGCCGCTTCAAATATAGCATCATGTGCCATTAAAGCATTTTCAAGATCGACTGAAGAAATCCACTCGCCCCCGCTTTTAATAACATCCTTCGTACGATCAACAATTTTCACGCAGCCTTCCTCATCAACTGTAACGACATCGCCAGTATATAACCAACCGTCACGGAATCCTTCGACAGTACGATCATCGTTATAATAGCTTTCAGCGATCCAAGGTGCTCGTAAACATAATTCTCCCATCTCCGTACCATCCCACTTCACTTCACCATTTGTACCGACTACTTTCATCTCTACACCAGGTACAAGATATCCTTGTTTGGAGCGGATTTCTAATTGCTCTTCATATGATAATTCTGTTTCATAACTTTTTAAACGTGCAAGCGTTACGAGTGGACTCGTTTCAGTCATACCATATGCATGTACGAAAGGAACATTATATTTTTGCTCAAATGCTTTAATAACGCTTTTCGGTGCAGCTGCACCACCGCATAATATTCTCGTTATACTAGATAAATCGTAACTATTATTTTCTAACTCTTGTAATACACCGAGCCAAATTGTCGGCACACCTGCTGCTATCGTTACTTTTTCAGCTTGAATCATTTCTAATAAAATTTTTGGCGTAAACATCGGTCCTGGGAGAACTTGTTTTGTTCCAAACCAAGTAGCAGCGAAAGGAAGCCCCCAAGCGTTCACATGGAACATCGGTACAATTGCCATCGCCGCATCACTTTCCGATAAAGCAGCTGTATCCGCTAAACCAAGTGCCATACAATGCAATACAGTACTACGATGCGTATATACAACACCTTTTGGGTTTCCTGTAGTCGCTGACGTATAACACATACCAGCAGGTGTATTTTCATCAATATCTTTTACAAATTGGAAATTTGGATCGCCTTCTTCTAATAACTTTTCATAATGATATACAGGTTCTAGCGTAGTATTTGGAAGTTCATCTTTATCAGTCATAATAATGTAGGCTTGTACAGTTGATAATTGTGATTGAATATTTTCAACGAGTGGTACGAGATCTTCATCTATAAGTAGAATGCGATCTTCTGCGTGCTGAATAATGTATGAAATATGTTGAGGAGATAAACGAATATTAATTGTGTGTAAAACGGAAGCAATACCTGGAATAGCAAAATACGCCTCCACATGTCGATGATGATTCCACGCTAACGTTCCTATACGCTCGCCTTCTTTTATTCCTAATTTTTTTAGCGCACTTGAAAGTCTTCTCGTCCTTTCCCCTAACTGCTTATACGTTAACGTTGTAACTGTATCATGTGTCCGTGAAACAATTTCTTTCTTCGAAAACAGTTTCTCTGCTCTTTCCATCATAGAACTAATTGTTAGCGGTACATTCATCATCATATTGTTTACAGCCTCCCTTTAAAGCGTTTTCATTTTCGTATATTATAACAGACTTCTACAAATAATTACGATATTTTTCTGTATGTTCTGAATTATTTCTTTGGAAATAATTCAGAACAATAAAAAACATGTTTTTCTCTTGCTTATAAACTATCTACCTTTTTTCTTACTTTCTTTTTGAGTTTAAAGATAAAACGATTACTATATTCTTTATTTTCTACTAAAATTCGATACGTCTCTAACACGCCTAACACACGAACAAAAAGATAAACTCCAATAGCAATAAGTACAACACAATAAGGGTAATACTGCACGAGCTCTCCTGACGTGATTCGTTTTTTCTCAAATAAAAATGGTATTGCTCCTGCTGCGATAAAACAAAATCCAACGATCACTACTGCTGCATACTTCTTCTTAATAGTCGCATATCTTTTTGTCAATTCTTTTAGAAAGTTTTGATCAAACAGTAATTCTTCCTTTTTTAATACATTGTATCGACTCTCTTCTAGTGTTACAGGTACCATCATTGCTCCAATTCCAAGGACCGCAATGATAATGACAAGAAATGTAGACAGTGTTGCATTTTCTTTAAATAATAAATACGGTATTGTAGATAAAATAAGCAAGCTAAATCCTAATGCGATATATTTAGAAATTTTTTGTCCATACACTACATACCCTTCCGCCATTTCCTTACTTACATAATAACCATTTTCCTTTTCATTACTTTGCTCGGCAGTTTCTTTTAATAAGTAATCAAGAGAGACTTCAAATACATTTCCAATCATTATTAACTTTTCAGTTTCAGGAAAACCTTGACCGTTTTCCCATTTACTAACTGCTTGCCTTGTCGTGTTTAGTTTCTCAGCTAACGCTTCTTGAGAAAGGCCCTTTTCCTTTCTTAATTTAAAAAGCTTTTCACCAAATCCCATATGTGTGTCCCCCTTTATTTTCTTAACTAAATTGTATGTAAACATTGTCTTTATCTCTATCTTCCTGCGGTTGCACTTTGTCAACTTACGGTTGCGATCATGTTATATAGAGGTTTTCTATACGATTTAGCTAGTTTTCTTCTATAATTGTGATATTAAGAAACACAATACCTTTCAATAACCAATTATAACAATTAAAGGTAATTATTGTTATAAAAAATAAAAACCCCCTTATTAAATTAAAGGAGTTTTCAATATAAAATATTTCATTGATTCATATATCTTTCCCTAGATATACAATATCTTTTCGTATCACGATACTTACCTTTAATGAACAAATCCTTTTGAATTGTACATTCGTATTCCATATTCAAACGTTTCATTAATTTTTCAGATGCTTCATTTTCTGAATTACATCCTGCTTCAATACTATTAAGACGTAACTCATTAAAACCATAGCTAAAAAAAGCTGACGCCGCCTCAGTAGTTAATCCTCTACCCCCATATTTTCGTGATAAGGCATATGCAATTTCCGCTTTATGTTCAATTACATCATATTTTATAAATCCACAAGTCCCTATAAGTTTTTGTTCCTCTCTTAATACAATTCCAAGGGGGGCTACTTTTTCTTTTTCATATTGCCTCACAATTTCTTCTATATATTTTTGTGTGTCATGTAACGATTGATGAGCATCCCATACAGTATACGTTGACATTTCTTTATCTGAGGCATACTCATATATATGTAAAATATCACTCATATTAATTCCCCGTAATATAAGATGTTTCGTATACAACGCTGGATATGACCACCTCTCAATAATCATAACGGCTTCTGCTTAAACTTTTCATAATTCCGTACCTTCAATGAAAGGATATTCCCGCAATCTGTACAAATATAAGCATCTACTGGTGAAGATGTGAACATCGTTTCCTTTTTCCGTATTTGTGCATAACCGATAAACTCACCTTCTCCTATGTTTTGAGAGCCGCAATTAGGGCATGTCTGCACGTCTTTCTGTTTCATAAGAGCACCACCTTTAATCTGTTTCCACTTCCCTTCGACAGTTCACTTCCATTTCCCTTCCAAAAAACCTCTTATTCTCTTACATTTCAACAGGAATCTCAGAATAAAAATCGTATATGTACTATGAACTATATTAATTGACGGAGGAATCTTATGAGTATGATTATGACATTCAATGTAGCACAAGAAATTGAAAACGCAGAAATAGATATGCTCTCTTCTAGATTAGCGCTACTACAAGCAATAAGCGGAAATCCAATGCAAATACAAATGAAAAATTTCGGGAGTGCCACTGCCTTTTCATCAAAAGTAATTACTGGTCCTGCTTTTAATACAGTAAAAGGCATTACATATACAAATACAGATGCGATAGATGAAATCATCTCTTATTATGAATCACTACAAATCCCTTGCCGTTTTGAAATTACACCAGCGCAAGGTACAGCTGAACTATTTCAATACTTATCAAAAAAAGGTTTTTATCAATCTAGCTTCCATACCGCTTTATATAGTATACCGAAAGAAGATCCATCCCTTATTCCTTCTAACATTTCAGTGCGCCAACTAAAAAAAAAATGAATTTGATATTTTTGCAGACATATATGTACGCGGATTTAATATGCCTTCCTTTACAAAGGATGGTGTACGTCAAAATAACGAAATTCTTTACAATGAACCAGGCTGGTATTTTTTCATAGCAGAAGTTCAAAATATTCCTGCGGGCATTGGTGTCCTATATATAAATAAGGGAATTGCATCATTAGCTGCTTCTGCTACTTTGCCAGAATTTCAGCGTATAGGCTGTCACACTACATTAATTCAAAAAAGAATTGAGGCAGCTATTAAATCCGATTGTAATTTAATAATTGGACAAGCAAGGTTCGGTAGTAGTAGTCAAAATAATATGGAACGCGCTCATTTGAAAATCGCTTATACAAAATCAATATGGACTGCAAAAGACATGTAATTAACATTCTTTCTCTTTCCATTACAATTTTATACATTGTTTGACAATTCCTTTTCTATCCTATTAATCATTTGAATATTCAAACTAGATTTGTTACGCTATTATTAGATACATCATTCAACTTGCAATATGAAAAGAGAATTCTAATCAAACTACAAGGAGGAGAAATGTATGACAAAGCATGATCATGGTTTAAAAGAAAAAGTAGAAGGTGCCATTGATAAGGTAAAAGGTGAAGTAAAAGAAGTTGTCGGGAAAGTAACGGATAACAAAAAATTACAAGCCGAAGGAAAATGGGATAAAATAAAAGGCAATGCAAAAAGCACTGTCGGTAATGTAAAAGAAAAAGCACACGAGTATAAAGAACATAAAGAAGACAAATAAAAAAAGAGCCATTCGGCTCTTTTTTTATTTCCCTTCATTCTTCTCTAACACATACAAATCTTCTTCAATATTCGTTAATTTCTCGCTTACAAGCTTTCTTGCATCTCCAATTGCTTGATTATAGGCAAATGGACCAACTAATTTTATCATTTCTTCTATTAAACGTTCTGCTTGGAAACGTCCAATTTCATCTAAATCTTCTTCCATGAAGAATTGCTGAATTTGTGCTACAAGCTCTTCTTTTTTATCATTTGGTATTTTTATATTCATCATCATTTGTTACTCCTCTATATTTAAGATACTATTTTTCTTAACTCTACCATAGAAAAACGATTTCCAGGACAACTTTTTGTTACTCCTACTAGCTCCCTATGACCTAGTATATTTTCCTTCTTTATAGCAAACTGTTTCATAAACATTTTACATAAAGAATATAATGCATTCATTTGTGCAGTAGTTGGATCATACTTATCAAAATTACCCGTCATACATATTCCAATTGTATCTCGATTATTGTCTTTCGCATGTGCTCCAATATGTAACCCTCTTCCTTCAATTACCGTTCCGTCCTCTTCAATAAAATAATTGTAACCAATCCCGCTCCACCCTCTTACAGTTTGGTGAAATTCATGTGTTTTATACACATCCCATCCATCTTCTGACGTATGGTGAATAATAAGTTTATTTACTTTCCCTAAAGGAACTAACTCATCTTGAAATATTAAATTTACACATTTAATTTCCATATGAACTTCCTCCTCTTAAAAATCGATCATAATAATTGTCTTATCATCTGGCCTTATTCTCTTTTTCCCTTCTAACTCTTCAATGATTGCTACGTATTCGTTTATACTATTCTTTCTTATATATGCAACAGTTTGTTCGAGTGACCAATCTGGATGAAATAACCCATCTGAACAAATAAAAATCCCACTCACTTCATCTATATGTAATTCACCGTGTTGTAAATAATGGATGGCTTCTTTCATTCCGTTTGCAACGGAATACCCGCCCTCCATATTTGCAAGATAACGATTGTATTTTAACTGTTCTCGAACATCTTGAAAAACATGTTCTTCTGGCACAAATAAACCTTTTTTACGATCTTCTTCTCTCTTCTTTTTAGCTCGTTTACTAATTCCTTTAACTGTGTCTTTCGTTACTACTTGCATCGTTCCATTTTGAAGAATTGCAACGATCATACAGTCCCCTAACTGCGCATATTCAATTTTCTCACCATTTATTTGAACTGCTGCAATACATGTACACCACAAATGCTCTTTTTTTCTCGTATCAACCTTATATTCTAGCATCTTGTTCTGCAATAACTCATTTGCTCTTGCAACTGCGACTTGTAAACTAAGATTTTCCCGTAATGAAGTAAAATGTCTTGCAAATAAATGTGAAGCGATGTATGCTCCATTATGTTCCTTTTCGTCACGAAACGGAACGAGCGGTGTTGCACCATCACATACACCATAAATATTTTTGTCTTCATTACAAAAATAAGAATCCTCACACTCTTGCTTCAACGGGCTTTTTTGTTGATAAGTCGTTATCCTCATTTCTGTATCCCCTTTCAAATTACAAAACAATCAAATTGTTTCGATTAATCTAATTTTCCGAAATAAACTGTTTTTACCCAAAACTTTCAATATCATATATAATCTTGAAATAATATGAATTTTTTAGTGAAGGACGGGAAAAAGATGATCAGATTTCTCGGTGTTATTATTGGTTCTTTTATTATTGCGATTGCCTTTAATCTTTTCCTTATCCCCCACAAAATTTTAAGTAGTGGAATTGGCGGAATTGCTATTATTTTAGGGATTGTAACTCCTGTAAACACAGGTATTATTAACTTCGTATTAAACTTACCTATCCTTATTTTAGGATACATAGGTCTTGGAAAAAAAGTAATTTTTAACACAGTTATCTCTGTAATTGTATTATCTGTTGCATTATACTACGTTCCAGTAAAAATCGTAGCAACAGATCCACTTTTATCATCTATCTTCGGAGGTGTTATTGCCGGAGCTGGTATTGGTCTTGTTTTTAATTGTAATGGATCCACTGGTGGATTTGATATTATCGGTATGTTGTTATCTCGTAAGCGTGACATTAAACTTGGTGGATTCCTTATTGTTTTAAATGCAGTCGTTGTAGTAATTGCAGGATTCTTCTTCACTTGGGATGTTGCACTTACAAGTTTACTTTCAATTTATGTAACTGGTAAAGTAATTGATGCTGTTCATACGAAACATCGTAAAGTTACACTTATGATTGTAACAAATGAAGCGGAAAAAATGAAAAAACAGCTTCTTTCAACTGTTGTACGTGGTATTACATTACTTGATGGAGAAGGTGCTTATTCAAGTGAGAAAAAACGTGTACTTATGACAGTCGTTTCTCGTGAAGAATTAGCAAGTATGAAACTAACAATTTCTGAAATTGATCCGCATGCGTTCGTTAATATTACAGAAACTGTAGAAGTATTAGGGCTTTTCAGAAGAGGTTAAAGACTAGGTGGGAAGCCACCTAGTCTTTATTTTGCATAAATTCAATTCGATTTCCAAATGGATCAGACACATAAAATCTAATCACATCTGGCCGGGCATGATCATCAATCACTTCAATCCCTTGTTCTATAAGCATTTGCTTAAATTCATTAATTTGAGTCACATAAAAAGCTGGATGTGCCTTTTTAGCTGGTGTAAAATTCTGTTCCACACCAATATGGATTTCTTGATTCCCACACTTAAACCAACATCCACCTCGTTTTTTTAACTCTTCTGGCTTTGGAATTTCTTCCATACCAATTTTTTTACCATAGAATGCACGTGCCTCTTCTTCACACCCTACAGGTGCAGCTACTTGTACATGATCGATTCCTTGAATATAACTTTTCATTTTCTCTCCCCCTCTTCTATTCTAATATTATAAAGAAAACACACCCCTGTAACTTACAAAAACTTTATAAAACAATATAAGCTTCCCTTATTACCACCTTATATTCCTTTTGCAAAAAATAAAGAAAACAAATTTTTTTCTGTAACTTCCATTTTTTATAGAAATACACATTACATCTATATTATAGTTATTATTAGACAAATCTTTTAGATGCTAGTTGTACGGAGGAAATATTATGAGTCGTAAAAAATATTCATCAACTCTAAGAAAACGTCATCCGAACATTTCTGGACGTTTGCGAAACCATATACAAGATCGTTCTTTAGCAGAAATGTACGCATCTCTGTTCGAACATAATCCTGATAGTATTATTTCATTGAATTTAGAGGGAACTATTCTACATATCAATCCTTCTGCAGAAAGAATACTAGGCTACACTTCTTTAGAATTAGAACGGAAAAACATTATCTCTATTTTAGAAGCTCATATTTCTGAGCAAGTATTACAGTATATAAAGAATACCGAAGCAGACAATCAGCAAGAGTATATCCTATCTATTTATCATAAAGAGGGCTATTTATTAGACGTCGTAACAAAACTAGTTCCTATTTTTGTCCAACATCGTCTAACAGGTGTCTATGCGATTATGAAACCTCTTGAAAAATCAGAAAGAATCGAAAAAATGTTACAAGAAAGCGAGAAAAGATTACGTACATTAATGAATGCAATGCCTGCGTTTGTTATATTTAAAGATCATGAAGGTCGCTGGCTTGAAGCAAATGACTATGCACTTTCCTGCTTTAATTTCCATCATGTACCTTATCACGGGAAAAAGGACAGTGAACTCATTCAATATAATGCAGCGTACCGAGAAGCTTTTTTACACTGTGAAGAAGTAGATGAACTAGCATGGCAACAAAGACAAATTCTTCACGGGGAGGAATTTATTATACACAGAGATGATTTCGACCTCATCTTAAGTATATCAAAAGTCCCTCTTTATCATCCTGACGGTTCCCGTAAAGGCCTTATCGTGATGGGAAGGGACGTTACCGAGCTAAAAGAGACTGAAAAATTATTACGGAAATCAGAAAAGCTCGCCGTAGTTGGACAACTGACAGCTGGAATTGCCCATGAAATTCGAAATCCACTCACTTCTCTAAAAGGTTTTTTAACATTGCTACTGCCTGAAATAAATGAGGAGAATAAATGGTATGTAGATGTGATGCTAAGTGAAATATCACAAATGGAATCCATTACGAGTCAATTTATGGCGATGTCTAAACCTCAAGTTTTATCCGTTCAAACTTACAACATACAAACTTTAATTGAAGAGGTAGTCACATTTCTTTTACCGACTGCCATCATGCATAGCGTCCATATTATTATGGATCATTTTAACCATAAACATGACATTCAATGCGACGGTAATCAATTAAAACAAGTTTTTATTAACATATTAAAAAACGCAATAGAAGCGATGCCAAATGGCGGTAATATTTTCATTCAAATCAAATCGTTAGACAATAATTTCATCGTAATTCGTATAATTGACGAAGGCTGTGGCATTCCAGAAGATCGTATATCACGTTTAGGTGAACCGTTTTATAGTTTAAAAGAAAAAGGTACCGGCCTAGGACTCATGATGTGTTACAAAATAATTGAAGAGCACCATGGTAAATTACACATTTCAAGTGAACTAAACAAAGGTACCATCGTTGATATTCAATTACCACTTTCTTCATCCCATCTTGCAATCCAGTCTTAAATAAAAAAGAAGCATCTGCTAACGATTAGCAAATGCTTCTTTTTTATTTCCTTCTATAATACTGTATTGTCATACCATTCTTTTGCTTTTTCTACTTCACCCATTGTTAATTGATGCCCTCTATTTTCCCAATGCATTGTTACATTAGCGTTTGCATTTTCTAATAACGTCTTCAATTCTTCTGACTCAGAAGGCGCACAAATTGGATCATTTGTCCCAGCTGCGATAAATACCGCTGTTTCTGCTAAATTAGGCAATTGGATTCCTCTTCTAGGCACCATTGGATGATGAAGAACAGCAGCTTTTAACGCATCTTCATAATGGAATAATAAGCTCGCTGCAATGTTCGCTCCATTTGAATAACCGATAGCTATAATGTTATTTCTATCAAATTCATATGTTTTTGCCGCTTCGTTTAAAAATTCATTTAACTCCTTCGTACGGAAAATTAAATCTTCTTCATCAAAAATACCTTCTGCTAATCTACGGAAGAAACGTGGCATCCCATTCTCTAATACATTTCCACGAACACTTAATACCGAAGCTCCCGGATCAATTATTTCTGCAAGTGGTAATAAATCTAGTTCATTACCGCCCGTACCATGAAGTAATAACAACACTGGTTTTGAAGTATCTTTTCCTTTTTGAAAAACATGTTTCATCATAATCCTTTTCCCCTTTCAATTACTTTAATCTAAATTTCTCACTTCAAATGGTAAAAGTGTTTGTTCAATCTGTTTTCTATTTGGTTCATATCGCTCCGGTAACTTTAATTCCTCACCCATCGTCTCTAACGATTCGTCATGAGCAAAACCAGGAGGATCTGTTGCAATTTCAAATAAAATTTCACCGTGTTCTCTAAAATAAATTGCATTAAAATAATTTCGATCTTGTACAGGAGTTACACCGTACCCAAAGCGAGATACATGTTCTCTCCAATCTAGTTGATCAGCATCGTCGCTCGCTCTCCAAGCAATATGATGAACTGTACCAACGCCCATCTGACCGCGTCCAATTGTTGATAATTTTAAATCAATAATATTTCCAATATCAGCAGAAGAACGGAATCGGACAAATTCACCCTCTTCTCCAATTTTCTCAAGACCCATAACGTGTTCTAACAATTCAGCTGTTTTTTGAGGTTGTGCAGATAAAAGAACAGCACCGCCAAATCCTTTAATTGCTACTTCTGGCGTAACTTCTCCAAAAGTCCAATTATTTAATTCGCCTTCTTCTCTTTCAACTAATTCTATATGCAAACCATGTGGATCATCAAATTCTAAATATTGCTCCCCAAATCGAGTCATCTTTGTATATGAAACATCAAACTTTTCTAGTCTACTTTCCCAAAACTCCATTGCACCTTTTGGTACGACATATGAAGTAATGCCTACTTGACCGTCTCCAATAATTCCTTGGCGAGCACCTGCCCATGGGAAAAACGTAATAATTGTTCCAGGTTTTCCTCCTTCATTACCAAAATAAAGATGGTACGTACCTGGATCATCAAAATTCACTGTTTGTTTCACTAAACGTAATCCTAATACACCAGCATAAAAGTCTACATTTTCTTGTGGATGCCCTACAATTGCTGTAATATGATGAATCCCCATTGTTTTCTTTTCCATTTCTGCCACTCCTTTTTTATTTCATTATAAAAATTTGTTTTACATTCAAATTCATTATTCATTTTGTCCATACTGCAAAGTAAAATCCGCTATTATAATTTTATCTCGAATCCGAGATAAACACTTTAAAATTACACATTAACATTCGATCCACTGGAATTATCTCGAATTCGAGATAATTCACAAAAATATATTTGTTCGATTTATAATCATAATAAGTCTTTATTTAGAATACGATTTATCTCGAACTCAAGATTTATTATAAGTTACTTATTTTTCATTGTCAATCAGTTCCTTATTTAAATTATTGTTCTCTTGATTAACTTTATTATCGAATAAAAAAGTCATACAAATGTATGACTTTTAACACATATATTTTATCTCCTATTTACTATAGGGAACAATTCTGACAGCGGTACAATTCCTCCTCTTTCATCCTTAAATATAATATGCTCCCTCGTTAAATGGCGCGGGCTTTTCACCCCCGCTGCTGCCGCTAATGAAAACAGACTATATCTCATACTAATAATGTAATTCATCACTCGCCATTTCTTCTCATACGGATCTAACGCTTTTTGGTAGTGCGGATTCGTCGTTGCAACCCCAGATGGACACTGTCCGGAATTACATTGAAGCGCCATAATACAGCCGCTCGCCATCATAAATCCGCGGGCTGAATTTACAGCATCCGCTCCAATTGCTAAAGCAATTGCCACCTTATCCGGTGTTATTAACTTCCCAGAAGCAAACACTTTGAATTTATCACGGACACTATAATGATTCGCTGTATCAATAAATGTAAGTAATGCTGGAATAAGCGGCAGTCCCATACTATCTGCCATCGATTTATACGTTGCCCCTGATCCGCCTTCTGAACCGTCTATTGTAATAAAATCTGGATAAATGTTTAATTCTTTCATTGTTTTTATTAAATCTTCCAAAGGCTCCTGCTGACCAATTACAATTTTCATCCCGACTGGTTTACCACCACTTTCTTGCAACTGCTGAATAAAAGAAAGTGTATCCACTGCATTATTTAAAAATGAAAATCGATTCGGCGAATTAATTGTCTCTCCTTCTCGTACATTCCTAACAAAGGCAATTTTCTCATTTACTTTTTGTCCCTCTAGATGACCACCACGTATTTTCGCACCTTGCCCAAATTTTAATTCGAATGCCTTGATATTATTTTCTTTCGCTTTCTCCATAAATTTCTCCATTGAAAAATTGCCATTCTCATCACGGTATCCAAATAATCCAGGGCCAATTTGTGCAACGATATTCGCACCTGTATGTAAATGTTCTGGAATTACGCCACCTTCTCCAGTATTAATCCACGATCCGCCTGCCATTTTCGCACCAAAACCACTCGCTAAAATATAATTCTCTCCAATCGCACCGTAAGATGTCGCTGATGCTCCAAACATTCCATGTAATTCCCATTGGTATTTGCGATTTTCACCGACTATAATTGCATCGTCATCTTCATATAACCAAAGATTTGTTGTATCCGCTGTCAATTTCTCTCTTCTTGAAAATAACCCTTCTTTATGAATCACATATTTTTTCCCCTCACGTTCTTGCCTAAGATTCACACTTAATTCATCTGTTAAAATTGGAAACAATGTATTCGCAATATAATAGCCCGATGCACCAAAATCTCGTTTCGATCCAAAACCAAGTATTTCAGAACGATATTTCGCTAAAAACATAACACTTTGAAAATCGTAACGTGAAAAAGGTTTTCCATCCGTATCATGATCAAACCAATATTGCCGAAATTCCGGCCCTATTTTTTCAAGTAAATAGCGCATTCTCCCTAAGTATGGATGAAGTTTTAATATAGAGTGATGCGTTCTTTTTTTTATAAAAAATGTAATAATAAAAAATACGATTAAAAGCAACATCAAAAAAAGCAATATACTAATAATAACGAGTAGCGTTTCACTCATCCCGCTTCCCCCTATGAAATTCCATAATAAAAGGAGAACACTTTATATGTTCTCCTTTTATCTTTATTCACACTAATGTAGCAAGATGCTCTTTCGCGTCATATTCAACTAAACTTTCAGCATGTTTAATTCGATGAACAAAATCTGGATTAGCGATCAATGGTCTTCCGAATGCCGCTACATCAATCGTTCCTTCTTGCAACGCTTCTTCAGCCTCTTTCGGATTTAAATTACCAACCCCAACAATCGTGCCATCCCAATATTTTCTTACTAATTGATGAAAATTTTTGCCATCAGCAATCACTTGCGTATAATTCATCGTTGAAGGGTGAATCATCGTTAATCCAACTTCTTTGAACATATTTACAAACGTTTCAATTGCAAGTTCTGGATTTTCCCACATATAAGTAGGATTATCACCTTTGAAAGCAGAGAAGCGCAGAAGTGTTTTATCAGCTCCAACTGCTTCTATTACAGCCTCAGTTACTTCTTTCATAAATGTTAACCTTTTCTTTAAATCGCCGCCATATTTATCTGTTCGCTTATTCGCAAATTCATAAGTAAATTGATCTATTAAATATCCGTGCGCACCGTGAATCTCTACACCATCGAATCCTGCTTCAATCGCATTTTTCGCTGCTTGTGCGTATTGACCAATAACCTCTTTTATTTCTTCTATTGTCATTGCTTCTGGTGTATCAAACGGTTTACGGAAACGCGGAACATTTCCCTCTGCAGCGATTGCTGACGGTGCTTGTGGTAATTGACCGCCAATTATTTCGTGATGGCTCATACGTCCAACATGCCATATTTGAGCAATAATAGTCCCGCCTTCTTTATGTACTGCTTCCGTAACAGGTTTCCAAGAATCTATTTGTGCTTGTGTATACATACCTGGTACCCCTGGGTTCCCTTTTGCTCTTGGGCTAATGACAATTCCTTCTGTAATAATTAACCCAATGCTATCAGCAGCACGCTTGCGATAATACTCAACTACGTCAGCACCAACTACACCCGTTTCACTGTCTGCAAAGCATCTCGTCATCGGTGCCATCGCTATGCGATTACGAAGAGACCAAGACCCAATTTGTATCGGATTAAATAACTTCGTTTCTTCAACGTTTTCAAAAGTTCCACCAGCGTTTATATTCGTTCCTTCATAAATACTTGCCGTTTTATTATTTGAACTTGTCATTTTTCTTCCCCCTAAAAAATTCTTACTATAATTGCATCATACTTACTTTTAAATAGTAGCGTCAATTTATACGACTTTGCCACAAAACATTCGAATATCAAAAAAATAGAATGCTCTAAATAAAATTAAAAAGGTTTCCTTAGTAGGAAACCTTTTTAGTTGACCATATATGGCTGTCAATTCGTCTATCTCTTTAACATAAAGAATCCCTTATCAATAGAAGTGAAAATGGTTCCGTATTCTTCTAAAAATAATAACTTATATACCTAAAACAATGAAAGCCCTACCTCTCTTTCATCCTTACGGCTCCTCGTCCGTGCCAGTGTGAATCAGGATTGCAAAAATCAAGTAACTATTTTATCGAAGTATTGAATTAAACTTCGAACATTCGTAAAAGAAATTTAAAATAAAAATGGATTTGATTGTAGTAATAACAAAAGAGGTTAATGCTTTAAAAGTGGTTTGAAAGAGTTGAATGTCTTTGAAATGATTAATTGCCTATAATTATGTTCCCAAAAAATTCAAGACCTTTTTTGGGATGCAATACATTATTTGTAATGAACCTTAACAAAAGCTTTTTATTTGATTTTCTGTGATACCTTCAATTAATCCAAGTTCACTAATCAAAAATTCATGTGCGTTATCTAACATTTTCTTTTCGCTTGCATTAAGTGCTTTTTCTTTTTGTATACGCATTAAATCACGCACAACTTCAGCACCTTCTTGCATTTTACCCGTTTTTATTTTATCAGTGTTCACTTTATACCTTTGTTTCCACGTAAGTAATCTATCTGATTCCCCATGCTGAAAAATATCTATTATGTGTATTAATGCCGTGATATCCGTAACTGGTCGTATATTTGAATTCAATATTTTCCCTTCAGGAATCATTATTTCCATATTATTAGCCGACATTTTTATAACATAATATTGTTGTTTTTTTCCTGCGATTTCTTTCTCTTCTATGGCTTTAATTATACCTGCTCCCTGCATTGGATACACAATGTTATCGCCAATTTGAAACAAATAATCCACCTCCATATATGGTAACCTTCTCAAGCTTAACATATATTCATTTTTTTAGCAAAATTTTTATTTTATCATAAAATTATTTCCCGTGTCAATTCATTCAAAACAATTTAATTAATCCACAAAATAACACTACAAAACCGCAATTCCTCCAACTTTTTCATAAGCACCCATTTTAATTTTACAAACCTCTTACAATACAAAAACACATTACTACAATATAAGTAGTAATGTGTTTTTATAAGACATAGCTAAAGATTCACTTTTAATTTCCAACCTATATACTAACTTGCTTACGAATCGTTTCTCGCGCTAAAAGAAAACTCATAATTACTTGCGCAGCTACTCTGCTCGTCATATCCCTGAAATCAAGAGTTGGATCAATTTCTACTATATCCATCCCTTGCACGAGGGGTTCTTTGCCAATAAATTCAATCGCATCAAGTAAAGTTGAGCTATCCATTCCTCCAGGGCCAATTGCTGGACAACCTGGCGCGAATGCTTGATCTAGTACATCCATATCAAGAGAAATGTAAATAGAAGTCACACCTTGTTTTCTTAATACTTCAATGCTTTCTGTCATAATATCTTTTATTTCTCGCTCTCGTACATCTTTCATTGTATACACTGTCACACCGTGCTCTTTTGCATATTCATGGTACGCACGTGCATTAGAAAAATTACGAATTCCAATTTGAACGAGTTGTTTTCCTGTAATGACACCATTTTCTAGTAAACTACGGAACGGTGTACCATTTGATGGACCACCATCATCTAAATTACGCAAATCATGATGAGCATCAAATTGAATAATACCGATCTTTCCTTTACTATTTGCAAATCCTGTTATACTCGGAAAACTAATCGAATGGTCCCCACCAAGAACGATTGGTATCATGTTTGGATTTACTTTCGTTAGATGCCCAACCGTTTTCGCAATTCGGTCATGACTTTCTTTTATATTTGTCACATGCATCGTAATATCACCGCAATCATATAAAACACTTTCTTTCATATCGTGTTCTTCTGTAATTGCATACGTGCTATATGCATCTAACATCGCACGAATTGTTTTTGGAGCAAAACTTGCTCCTGAATGACTAATAGATGGTTTAGAAAGGGGTGCTCCAATTAAGGCAGCACCGAATATTTCCACGCCTTCCTCCCAATCTTTAATCATCTCACTCCATTTCGTCACTTCACGATCAATAAACTTTGCATTTTTCTTTAAATAGTGGCCGTGCTCCACGATTGTTCACCTCTTGTATATGCGATATTACCATTCTTCCATACTGTATTCACATGACTTACGCCGTAATGATACGGTACGTAAGCAAAATTGTAAGCATCCCATAAAACTAAATCTGCCTTGCGACCAACTCTAATTTTCCCAGCTACATCACCTCGATTAATAGCATACGAAGAGTTAACTGTTACCGCGTTCCAAACTTCTTCTGGTGTCATTTTCAGTTTGAGCATTGCGATGCTCATAATAAGCTGAATGTTTTCAGTTGGACAGCTGCCTGGATTAAAGTCTGTAGCTAACGCAACTGCAACACCTTCATCAATCATTTTACGACCGCGAGCAAAGCTTTCTTTATTTAAATAGAAAGTTGTTCCTGGTAATAGCGTTGCTACTGTATTAGAGTTTGCAAGCATTTCAATTCCTTTATCAGAAGCGCCAACTAAATGGTCCGCTGATGCTGCACCAATTTCAGCTGATGCTTCCGCACCACCAAGAGGGTCGATTTCATCTGCATGAATTTTCACGTCAAAGCCAAGTTCTTTCGCTTTTAATAAAAACTCTTTTGATTCTTCTACAGAGAACACACCTGTTTCGCAGAAAATATCAACGAATTCCGCTAATTGCTTCTCTTTCATTTCTGGCAGTAGGTCTAGCATCCATTGTAAAAATTCTTTTGATCTTCCTTTATACTCTTTCGGAACTGCATGGGCACCTAAAAATGTTGAAACTAAATCGATTGGATGCTCTTTTTGTAATTGTGCAGTTGCCTCTAATTGTTTCCATTCCGTCTCATCATCTAATCCGTAACCACTCTTCGCTTCTACAGTTGTCACACCGAAAGATAGCATACGGTCTAAATGGAATTTCGCTTTTTGAACAAGTTCTTCTTTCGATGCTTGTTTCGTTGCATTTACAGTCGAAAGAATGCCTCCACCTTGTTCTAAAATTTCTAAGTACGGAACTCCTTGTAATTTTAGCGCGATTTCATTTTCACGAGATCCACCAAATACAAGATGAGTATGCGGGTCAACAAGACCAGGAGAAACCATTTTACCGCCGCAATCAATAACTTCTTTCGCTTGTATTCCTTTTGCTTCTTCCGCTGTTCCAACGAAAGTGATTACGCCATTTTCAATTCCAACCACACCGTTTTCAATAACAGGAAGCGTGTTCATCGCTTCCCGTCTTAACAAGCCATCTTCTTGATCCATTGTTAGTAATTGACCGATATTTATTAGTAAAGTGTCCAGCATGTTTTCTCCTCCTTATTTCATCATTGGAATGTTAACGCCTTTTTCTTTCGCTGTTTCAACAGCTAAGTCATATCCAGCATCTACGTGACGAACAACACCCATTCCAGGGTCAGAAGTTAATACGCGCTCAATACGTTTTGCTGCCGCCTCTGTTCCATCTGCAACGATAACCATTCCAGCGTGAAGTGAATACCCCATGCCAACGCCACCACCGTGGTGAACAGATACCCAGCTTGCACCGTTTACACTGTTAATTAATGCATTTAAAATTGGCCAATCTGCTACTGCATCACTACCGTCTTTCATCGATTCCGTTTCACGGTTTGGAGATGCTACTGATCCGCAATCTAAATGGTCACGGCCGATAACGATCGGTGCTGATAATTCACCATTCGCCACCATTTCATTAATAATGCGGCCAAACTTCGCACGCTCACCGTAACCTAACCAACAAATACGTGATGGAAGACCTTGGAACTCAACTTGCTGACGAGCCATACGAATCCAGTTACATAAATGTTCATTATCAGCGAACTCACGTAAAATTACTTCGTCTGTTTTATAAATATCTTCTGGATCACCAGAAAGTGCTACCCAGCGGAATGGTCCTTTTCCTTCACAGAATAATGGACGAATAAATGCTGGAACGAATCCCGGGAAATCAAAAGCATTTTTCAAACCTTCATCGAAAGCAACTTGGCGAATGTTATTTCCATAATCAAATGTAATTGCGCCTTTTTCTTGCATCGCAAGCATTGCTTCCACATGTTTTGTCATGCTTTCTTTTGATAATTGTACGTAACGTTCTGGATCTTCTTCACGAAGTTTCGCTGCTTCTTCTAATGTGTAACCTACTGGAATATAACCGTTTAATGGATCATGAGCAGATGTTTGATCCGTAACTAAATCTGGCGTAATATTACGCTTCACTAGTTCTGGTAAAATTTCTGCCGCATTTCCTAATAAACCAATAGAAATCGGTTCTTTCTTCTCTTTATACTCGTTCGCAACAGTTAACGCTTCTTCTAATGATTCTGTATACATATCACAGTATCTCTTTTCAATACGACGATCAATGCTGCGCTTATCAACATCAATAGCAATGACAACACCGCCGTTCATCGTTACAGCAAGAGGCTGTGCACCACCCATCCCACCTAAACCAGCAGTAAGTGTTAATGTACCTTTTAATGAACCACCGAAATGTTGACGAGCCGCTTCACCAAACGTTTCATATGTTCCTTGTAAAATCCCTTGAGTTCCAATGTAAATCCAACTACCCGCTGTCATTTGTCCGTACATCATAAGACCTTTTTTCTCTAATTCACGGAAGTGATCCCAGTTCGCCCATTTTGGTACTAAGTTTGAGTTCGCTAACAGAACGCGAGGTGCATCTTCATGTGATTTGAAGATTGCTACTGGTTTCCCTGATTGAACAAGTAACGTTTCATCGCTTTCTAACGTTTTTAATGAATCTACAATTGCCTGATAGCTTTCCCAGTTACGAGCTGCACGGCCAATTCCGCCATATACAACTAATTCTTCTGGTTTTTCAGCAACTTCAGGATCTAAATTGTTCATTAACATACGAAGTGCAGCTTCTTGAACCCACCCTTTCGCTTGTAACTCCGTACCTCTTGGCGCGCGAATTGTTTGTTTTACTTTTTCCATTTCAATCTCTCCCTTTTCTCATTTTATAGTGCTGCGTTTACATCTAATCTTTCTTTTATCAAATCATTCGTTTTTAACCAATGCGTAATATTTTCAATATCTGTTGAGAATATACGGTCATTTGTAATAGAAGGTACTTGCTGACGGCCTTGATGGTAGAAGCTCTTCGTCACTGTACTCATGTTTTCAATTCCGCGATATTCCGCTGCTTGCATCGCACAAATCATCTCAATTGAAAGAACACGTCTTACATTTTGAATAATTTGATGTGCATGGCGTGAAGCGATTGTTCCCATACTTACGTGATCTTCTTGGTTAGCTGATGACGGGATTGAATCAACACTCGCCGGATGTGCTAACGTTTTATTTTCAGAAACAAGTGACGCAGCTGCGTATTGCATAATCATTGCACCAGACTGCAGTCCTGGTTCTGGACTTAAAAATGGAGGTAAATCATTTAATTGCGGATTTACTAAACGCTCAATACGACGTTCTGAAATATTTGCAAGTTCCGCCATTCCTACTTTTAAGAAGTCCATCGCAAACGCAATCGGTTGACCATGGAAATTACCACCCGAAATTACTTTTTCTCCGCCATCAAAGATAAGCGGATTATCTGTTGCTGCATTCATTTCAATTTCTAATTTTTCTTTCACATAATTTAAAACTTGCCAAGAAGCACCGTGTACTTGCGGGATACAGCGAAGTGAATATGCATCCTGTACACGTAGTTCTCCTTGTTTTGTTGTTAACTTACTATCTTGAAGGATGTCACGAATTCTGCTCGCGACTTCCACTTGCTCTTTATAACCACGTGCTTTATGAACATTTTCATCAAATGCATCAATAATGCCTTGTAATCCTTCAATTGTCATCGAAGCAATTAATTCCGCTTGATATGCAGTTGCTTCTGCTTCTATATAAGAAAGAACTCCTTGCGCTGTCATCGCCTGTGTACCATTGATTAATGCAAGCCCTTCTTTCGCTTCAAGTTCAATCGGTTCAAGACCTTCTTCTGTAAGAGCAACCATTGCATGGACTCTTTTCCCTTTATAGAACACTTCACCTTCGCCTAATAATACGAGCGCAAGATGAGATAAAGGTGCTAAGTCTCCACTCGCACCAAGTGAACCTTGTTGCGGAACGACTGGGTGAATTTTGCGATTTACAAACTCAAGAAGCATATTTACAACAAGCGGTCTAACGCCAGATACTCCTTTAAGCATCGTGTTCGCTCGTAAAATTAACATACCGCGTGATACTTCTTCAGGGAATGGATCGCCTATCCCGCATGCATGTGACTGAATTAAATTGTGTTGAAGTGCCTTTACATCCTCCTTTTGAATAAACACATCACTAAACTTTCCAAATCCAGTTGTAATACCGTAAACAACTTTCCCGTCTTCTACGATTTTCTCAACTACTTCGCGGCACTCCGCCACCTTTTGCATACTAGTTGGGCAAGCTGTTACACCTTCCCCTTCAAGTAATAACTTCTTCATTTCTTCAACTGTCAATGTATGTCCTGTTAACGTAATCATTCTTTTTTCCTCCTTAAAAAGGCAAAAGGGGACCTTATCTTTTTAAGACAGACTTCTGTCCTAAAAAGTAAGGCCCCCTTCTAACTAATAGACTATGGGCAAATCATATGTGATTAATTCCTAAACCAATCGCCTCATGCTCAGATCCTTTTACAGGTGCACCAATCGTTCCATAAAGTGCAACAGCAACCCATTCGCCTTCTTTTTTTCCGTCGTATGGTGTACCGCGCACAATTGCAAAACGAAGTCCTACTGTACGAAGAACGTCTGCTAACTGAATTTGACCTCTCGTCACTCCGTACAAAGCTTCCATTATTGCATGATAAAGTGCATGTGTTTCTCTGTAAACATCCGTTTCAATAACTCGGTTGCTTTTAGCCGCTGTTTCCATTGCCGCTACGACCTTTTGCGAATTCATAGAACCCACTTTCCCTGTACAATATTTCCAACCTTTTGGAATAGATAATACAGGGCTTTCATTCTCATCCGCAAGTGCCAACAGCATGGCCATACGACCAATTCGATGTGTTCCTTGAAGAAGCATGTGACTCTCTCATTTCTTTTAATTATTTGAATATTTCTTAATTTAAGAATAAATGAAAACGGTTAAATCGTCAATAGTTTAAACTCATATTCAAACATTTTTTCACCTACCCTAATTTTGTGTACACAAATTATTTACACAAAATTTCCAGGCATGCTATATTTTCACTAACAGATGAAAAGAGGCGAGTTTTCAGTGGCGAAACGAAAAGATATTCATTTTCGAATTGAAGAAAATTTACTTGAAAGGTTTGAAGCAGCACTCCATTACGAAGGCTTAAAGAAGACAGATGTATTAACACATGCGATTCAGCAATTTTGCACGAAGGTGGAATCCGAAAAAATGAATGATGTAAAACGCCAATACAGCGTCAGCAACCATTTACAAACACGTATCCATACGCATAAACGTTTCGAAGAGAAACAAGTGAATTTAGATGAAGTCGTCCTTGAACATTTACAACTTCAAGGAAAAGAAAACATATTAGAAGTTGGGTGCGCGAGTGGAAAATTCCTTTCCCTTTTACAAACTAACGGTCATAAAGGCCAATTAACCGGATTTGATCAATCGAAAGCCATGCTTTCTGAAGCCGCTAAAAAAAGTAATAGAATTGAATGGAAACAGGGTGATGCTAGTAAACTTCCATTCGAAGATAATTGTTATGACTGGATAATCGCAAGACATATGTTATACCACGTGAAAGATGTAAAAAGAACCATTCAAGACTTTTATAAAGTCATTCGTCCTGGCGGTACACTTTTAGCTACAACAAATTCTAACGTTTCATTACCTCGTATAGTTGAAATGTGTAACAAGATGTTAGCCGCATTTGATTTACCGCAAACATCAGCAGCGGTTGCTCCATTTTGTTTAGAAAATGGTAAGGAGATATTACAATCTGTTTTTCCAACTGTTGCAGAAACAGTTATTCATAATGCACTCGTTTTTCATCACGCTACTCCGATCGTAAACTATATTTCTAGCATGTTCCCATCACTGAATATACCAGACAATATGTATCTTCACGCCGAAATGAAGGAATGGCTACAAAAAGAAATAGAAAATGAATTATCACTTCATAACGGTATATGGCATGATCCGAAAACGGTAGCGATTTATCGATGTAAAAAAGAAAAAAGCTAGCAAATGCTAGCTTTTACACGTTTTCTCATAAAAGTTTCTCCATCACTACATTGCCTTTACCACAATAAAAATTTGTATTATGTTCGTCTGCTACTCCAAAATAAGAAGCAATCGCTATTCCGAATGGTACAAATGCATGCCCTTGTGCTGTAATTATATTTGAGTGCTGCACAACTTCTTTATACACGAAATTTTCTACTGGAAAACAATCGAATCTTTTATAATCTATGGTCGCTGTATAAGATCCCCCTTTCAATAAGCCTGCCTTTGCCAACGCATACGGTCCAGCACAAATTGCTGCCACTAATTTTTCTTGTTCATAAAATTGATGAATGATTGAAAAAAGAGGTTTTGCATCTTTCAACTGTACTTCTTCTCCACCTGGAATAAGTATCCCTTCATACTCATCTACACGCACTTCACTTAATTCTATATGCGGCTGCACTTGCAACCCCGTTTCACTTATAACCAATTCCTTAGTTAAACCTGCTGTAATGATTTCATATTTATTTCTCAGCAATGCCGTTGCTACCGTTATTTCAAACTCCGCAAATGTTGGGTATACGAATAATACTATTTTCTTCATAGCCCTCTCTCCTTTAGCCATCGTATAAAATATGCTTCTAATTCGTCCACTGATAATGCATTCGTGTCCACATAAGTTACAGGAAATTGTTTATACCATTCTTTTTCAGTTTCTACTAATTTAAGTTGTTCTTCAAATGTACTTCGGTTTCTTACCCTATCATTATTTTTTCTATCATATACATTCTCTTTCGAAACGTCTAAATAAAAAATTGCATCCGAACGGCATTTTCTTAGTTCACATAAATCATCTTGCAATTCTGTTTCTATATCCCACTCTTTTCCTATTAATTTCGGATAAAAAAGTGTATAGAACTCAATATCTTCTGGCCCACGATCAAAAATCACCGTTGATTCCTGGATATTTTGAAACTCTTTTATTTTTGCTCCAATGAACATTTTTTGATTTGTTATAAAACCATCTTTTGAATTCATATCTAAATTTAATTCTATTCGCTTTTCTACAATTCGATATGGATTTTCATATATAACCGATAACCCATGTTGCTCTAGCCTTTTAGCTACTGTTGTTTTCCCACTTGCCATCGGTCCTTGTAGTGAAATTACATATGCCATCCCACTCATTCCCTTTCCATATAATATATTGATAATATACATAATTTTGAAAACTATCAACAAAATATATATCATCTTGTTTCTTATTCTTATGTAACTTATAATAAAAGATAGAGATTATGACGAACGCAAAAATAATGTAAGCTTGGAAATCCAAGCTTACATTATTTTTTGCTTTCCCTTTTCTAATAAAAAGAGTATACTAAATTAGAACGTATGTTCTTAACGATTACATACAGTAAGGAGATAGAACAATGGTATACGACACAAAAGCAATTTCTTGGAATGAATCTTTAAAACAACTTCAACGCCGCTATACAAACAAACAAGTTGACCGAAAAGAATTTGAAGATATTGAACTAATGGAATTCTTCCGCGATAACGACTACATTTCTTTACCTACACATATAAGCGGCCTATCAACAGCACGTTTTACTTCTTACTCTATTTTCACAACTGAAGATAAAGATCGTAAAGTTGGCACACTTATTATTGAGTATGTTGAAGACGATAATAATAATTTATGTGTTGAACAACTATACTTTGTTTAAATGATTACGCTTGGTCAAAATGACCAAGCGTTCTTGCTTTCTATGAATCTCAATGTTTATAATATGAATAAAAGAAAATCGAAATCATTTAAGGGGGGGGATATACTTGCTCGAAGGATGGTTCAGTTGGTTCATTGTATTATGGACTGTCATTTTATTAGGACTTATGTCTATCGGTGGATACTTTATGTTCAGAAAATTTTTAAAACGATTACCAAAAGAAGATGGTATGTCCATTTTAGATTGGGAAGAACACTACATAAATAAAACGAGACATTTATGGGCTGACGAACAAAAACAATTGCTAGAAGAGCTTGTAAGTCCTGTTCCAGAACTATTTCGCGACGTTGCCAAATCCAAAATCGCTGGTAAAATTGGAGAACTTGCATTACAAGAAAATGCCTCTCAAATTACACAAGACTTAATTATTAAAGGATATATTATTGCCACACCAAAGCGTGATCATAAATTTTTAGTAAAAAAACTACAAGAAAAAGAGATTGATTATTCAAACTACAAGTCTTTACTCGCAAAATAACTTCACATTATTTTCGATAAAAAAGACAGCGCCTTTGACGCTGTCTTTTTTATTTTATACATATACAGTTTTAAGTTAGCTTCATATCTTTTTCATTATAAAAACCATCTTCTTTTTCCATTTCCTTCTGTAATTTCGTAAAGGAACGGTACATCGCAATTCTCCATGATACAATCATCGCAAACGCAAGTAAGAAGAACATGCCGCTAAGTTGTCCTAAATCAAGAGATTGACTTAAGTATGTTTTAAATACAATCCGTACTACAAGTAATCCAATTAATATAAAAACAAATGCTTTTGAACGCTTCAAGTAAATCTCTTGTCCTCTAATTTCAAATTTAGATGTTTTAATAAGAAAAATAGAGAAAATCAAACCAACACCAATTGCTTCTAACATTTCTGCTGGAGTTAATCGAAATTCAGGAAAAACATACATCAATGCTCCCGTACTCATAAAAAATGGCGGAAGTATAATTTTTTTCAATGTTGCAGGTTTCTTAGCTGCTTTTAAACGAATAAACATCGCACCGACAGCCATACAAACAGCAACGATACTTGATAAAAGAACTATGTTCATATTTTCTCATCCTTTTTTGTGGCTATATGCAAAATATACTTTCATTATATGCTTTTCCGTTAGTATTTCCAACATTTTCACAGAATAATACTAAAAACCGGTAAAACCACCAAATAAACTTGAGAAATATACGATAATTTTCGTCATCCAATTAAAGTATAAGAAGATACCCATGACAATCATAATGTATCCTCCGACTTTCATAAAGGCCATACTATTTCTTTTAATCCAAGACATTTTCGTAATAAAGAATGAAAGCACGAAAAATGGGATAGCAAATCCAAGTATGTAAGCAATCATATAAATCATTGCTGATTCTGGGTTTGTTGCTGCTAATCCAATTACGGACACTAAAATAGGTCCAGTACATGGCGTCCATCCTGCAGCAAAGGCCAATCCAATTAGAACTGATCCAAAATAGCCACTCGGACGATTTTTAAATGTAAATTTGCGATCTTGCATTAAAAACTTCGGTTTAAATACCCCAACAATAATAAGACCGAACACGATGATAAATATACCACCTAGCTGTCTAATTAAATCTTTATAATCTGTAAAGATTCCTCCAATAAAACTTGTACCAAATCCAATTGCAATAAATATAATTGAAAATCCAAGTAAGAAAAACGCTGTATGTATCATACTTCTTTTGCGAAGCATTGCATTTTCTTCTTTCAATTCAGAAACCGACATACCTGTTATGTACGATAAAAATGCCGGATAAAGCGGTAAGCAACATGGGGAAATAAATGATAAGAACCCAGCGCCAAACGCTAAAAAAATACTAATATCTTGCATAATTCCACTCCTCTCCTTACATATTGTAGCAAAAACACATAAAAATACTATGAACAATTCGTGAACTCACTTTTACAACGTGGTAATAAGAAAAACCACTCTTTCTCACAGTTTCTAATAAAACGTTTTCATTTCCTTCTATTATATAGAAAAACCTCAATTGGATTAGGAAACCCTTTAATTGTTATTAACATAACAAAGGTAACATAGTTTCTCAAATGATTAGCACGTATACGTACGTTTATATACATATTGATTTAAAAAATATTTTTTCAAATGCTGTCTTTATACAATACAAAGCTGATTTTACAATACTTTTATAATTAACAATTTCAAGATTATGCATAAATATCATACTTTTATTATTATTCTATAAAATGTCGCACTTTTCTTTTATTTGACCCTACATTTTTAATTTTGTATACTTCCCTCTAGATATATTTTCGTTACGGAACAACTTCACATAGATGGGAGGAATTTTTCATGCTTCGTTATTCTCTTTTAGTTTTATTAGGAGCGTGTAGTTATGGAATTTTAGCTATTTTTGTTAAACTTGCATATGCAGAAGGATTTTCACTTGGAGAGGTAATTGGCAGCCAATATTTGTTCGGTTGGATTATTTTGCTGGCTATTACACTTCTATTTTCTAGACACCGCGTTCCATTAAAACAAGCATTAATTTTATTCGTTGCAGGAACATCTGCAAGTTTTACTGGAATTTTTTATTATGCTTCATTAAAAACTGTACCAGCTTCTATCGCAATTATTCTTTTGTTCCAATTCGTTTGGGTCGGTATTATTATTGAAGCTATTGTAACAAAAACATTACCTTCAAGGGAAAAAGTTATTTCGGTTATTTTCTTACTTGTAGGTACATTTTTATCAAGTGGTTTACTGGAAAAATCGGCAGGTACTTTCGATACAACAGGAATCATTTTAGGGCTATTATCTGCTATTACATTTGCAACATACATTTTTGTGAGCGGAAAAGTTGCTGTTGAAGTACCTTCATTACCACGTGGTGTCCTGTTAATGGCTGGCGCTTTAACTTTAGTTATGATCGTATTCCCACCAACATTTATTATGAACGGTGCCATTTCTCAAGGACTTTGGAAATACGGCTTAGGATTAGGAATATTTAGTATCGTTATTCCGTCTATTGCCTTTACAATTGGTATTCCAAAAATCGGTTCTGGCTTAGCGACTATTCTTGGTGCAGCAGAGCTACCAGTTACAACAATTATGTCTGTATTCGTTTTAAAAGAAGCTGTACTATCTTCACAGTGGATAGGTGTATCACTTATTTTAATCGGTATTGCAATTCCGCAAATTGCATATGCAAGGCGTGGACGTTATCAAAAACATCATACACATAAAAAAGTGGCAGCATAAAGTAAAACTTTAATCAGTGGGGATTTTGTTCATCCCCACTGATTATTAGCTCACACCACTCGGGCATTAACGAGAGAGGATTTTCATTTGAGAATCCTCTCTTTTATTGTTGTATACTTATAGTAAATACTTCGCTTAAGAAAGAGGGCATAATACGTGGCATCTATTCCAAATCAACTAACAGAAAAACTTATTTCCATTCGCCGACATTTACATGAGTATCCAGAACTATCATATGAAGAGTTTGAAACAACAAAAGCGATAAAAACTTGGTTAGAAGAAGCAAATATTACTATTATTGATTCCAATTTAGAAACAGGAATTATCGCAGAAATTTCTGGTAATCAAAATGGTCCAATTATAGCAATTCGTGCTGATATTGATGCCCTTCCTATTCAAGAAGAAACAAACTTACCATACACTTCAAAAATTCAAGGTAAAATGCATGCTTGCGGACATGATTTTCATACAGCAGCTATTTTAGGTACAGCTTTCTTATTAAAAGAAAAGGAATCTTCCCTAAATGGAACGGTTCGCTTTATATTCCAACCAGCTGAAGAAAGTAGCAACGGTGCTTGCAAAGTTATTGAAGCTGGACATTTACATGATGTACAAGCTATTTTCGGTATGCATAATAAACCTGATTTACCAGTAGGTACAATTGGCATTAAAGATGGTCCACTAATGGCTGGAGTAGATCGATTTGAAATTGAAATTCACGGTGTCGGGACGCACGTAGCTGTACCAGATGCTGGTGTTGACCCTATCGTCGCATCCTCTCAAATTGTTATGGCACTACAAACAATTGTAAGTCGAAATATTAGCTCTTCACATAATGCCGTTGTAAGTGTTACAAACATTCATTCAGGAAATACGTGGAACGTTATTCCTGAAAAAGCAACATTAGAAGGAACAGTTCGTACATTCCAAAATGAAACACGAGAAAAGATACCAGCTTTAATGGAACTTATTATTAAAAGAGTTTCTGATGCATTAGGCGTAAAAACAGAATTCCGTTTTTATTCAGGTCCTCCTGCTGTTCATAACGATACATCTCTAACCGACTTATCTACTCAAGTTGCCGAAAAAATGAATTTAAATATTATTTCTCCTAACCCATCAATGGCCGGAGAAGACTTCTCCTTTTACCAACAAGAAATACCAGGTTCATTCGTCTTTATGGGAACGAGCGGTACACATGAGTGGCATCATCCTTCTTTTACAATTGATGAACGAGCACTCCCTATAAGTGCAAAATACTTTGCTTTGCTAGCTGAAAAAGCTCTTAAACAATTCTCATAGAAAAAAGCCGTTAAGGGGTACTTAACGGCTTTTCTTATTAAGTTAAATCGCGTTTTAAAAATACTGTATAGGAAATACTTAAAAATACAAATAAATACAGCAATAACATACATGAAGCAAATGGGAAGGTTACTCCTTCAATAAAACTTCCATTCTTGGCAATACCGTATAAATCTGTGTTTGCCGGCAATAAATATTTCACCCAATTATATCTAGTTGCTGCTAGTAACGCAATATTTCCTGATAAAGCAAGAAACAGTGAAATACCGATTGCGCCCCCACTAGATCTTGTTAACACAGAAATCATAAATGCAAACGCTGCGTACACAAGAGTTGGCAACCACGATAAAATGTAATATTTACTTACTTCCACAAAAATATTTTGTTTTATAATATTTCCATCTTGAAAAATAAATTCACTCCATGCAGGCTGTTGGAATTTATAAATAACAAGTCCACTTAAAGCGGAGAAAATCATATTAAATATAAACAATAAAGCTGCAAATATAACGATTGCTAAAAATTTTGCTGTTAAAATTTTAAATCGACTTGCCGGACGGATTGTTAAAAATTTATATGTTCCCCAGCTATATTCATTCGCAAAAATTGTACTTGCATACACGAGGATAAATGGAAGCAAAATTGGAAATACGATAAAACCTGTATCTCTCATGAAAGAAAGTGGAGAACTGCTTGCTGGTGCTATATCCGTATCTAAATGCTTCATTTTAAGCTGATATTCCTTTACAAGCTCGTCCCCCGACCTTTCTGCTAAAATAGCTTCTTTTTTCATACCAAGCTTTTTCTCAATTTCTACCGTACGTTCTGTATAATCTGCTTTCCAACCCTTTGTTTCTGGTTCTAAATACTTTACCGTAACCCATCCTAATCCAATTATTAATACTGCAATAACCGCAAAAGGAATAATCGTTCTTTTACGCTTAAATATTTTATACAGCTCGTTATACACTAAATTAAACAATATCTTTTCCCCCTGTTAATTCTAAAAATTGCTCTTCTAACGTTTTTCTTTCTTCATATACACGATAAACTTGAATATTTTTCTCAAGCAAAGTACGAATAACATTTGGGATTTCTTCATCTTTTACATTGATAAGTAGATCATTACCTTTTATTACAACATCACATTCTAACATTTCCGCTGCTTTATTTGCATCATCTACACGTATACGGATCGTCTCCATCTCTTCACTATGACTATGCTGAATATTTTGCGTCGCTACATATTCTCCGTGTTGAATAATAATAACTCTGTCACACATTAATTCAACTTCTGAAAGTAAGTGACTAGATACAAGTACTGCTTTTCCTTGTTCATGTGCAATTTTCTTTATGTACATTCTCATTTCATGTATTCCACTTGGATCTAGTCCATTCGTTGGTTCATCTAGTACCAATACATCTGGATTATGAATAAGCGCCTGAGCAATCCCTAAACGTTGTCTCATACCGAGTGAATATGCTTTTACTTTACGGTCAATTACTTGTCCCATTCCTAACAATTTCACTACTTCATCGATACGTTCTTCTGTCACATTCCCATTCATTCGGCCGAAATATGTTAAATTTTCGTAGCCGCTCAAAAAAGGATAAAATTCCGGTGTCTCAATTACTGCACCAATTTTCGCAGCAGTTTTTTCAAATTGCTGTTTTACAGATTGACCATCAATCCATACTTCACCTTCTGTCATACGGATCATACCGACCATCATTCTCATTAAAGTCGTTTTTCCAGCACCATTTGGTCCTAGCAGGCCAACAACTTCACCTTTTTTAACTTCGAAACTAATATTTTCTACAAGTGTCTTTGAACCGATTCGCTTCGTTAACCGCTCAACTTTTACAATTGATTGTTCATTTGTCATTCTATACAACCTTTCCTTCCCATTCTTTGTCAGGTCTTTTCACTCTAACACGATTATTTTCATGTGTAAAATAGAAAAAGGCATGATTTCTCATGCCTTTTTCTCAAACTGAAACAAATTTCCGTCTTTTAAACTTCGAACAAATCGACAACATTGCATCATCGATAATACGACGACAGCCATCATAATTATACTAACAACTGCTATTGCATATATTGTAATTGGTGCACTATTTATCCCTTGTATCCCTGCTATTTTCATAAAGATAATCGTGAATAATTTCAAAAATAACATCCCATGAACTAGACCGAAAACAGACGCTGCTCCATAAATGAATAATTGCTCCTGACATAATAAACATAGTATTTCATTTTTTTTCATATTCCCTACTACATAAGATTTAAATTCCTCTCTCCTCACTTGCAGAAGAGAATTCGTCATTTTATACGCAATAAAAATACATATAAAAATCAATAAAATAAACAGCGTGTAAAAACACATTTGAAACAAAAATGTTGCCCCTACTTTCCCAGTCGCTAGTTCATTAAATTGTAGCGACATCATAAAAAACAAAATTGCAGTACACATGGCAATCCACATGAATTGCTTCATCCTTTTGACAGCAAATGTTCTTATATTTTTTCTCGCTAACCGACATAAAGACATAAATTTCTTCCCCTACCTTATAACATACGCATTCTATACTACTAGTGTATAAAAATATGACATTACAAACATCGCACTACAATCTGAATCTTTTCTAAGTCTTTAGTCCTAGAAAGGAAAATGGGAATTTATTCATATTTAAATTATAATTGTAAAAAGAGGAGGGTTTATACTATGCGTATAAACGTATTATTTATCTTATCTTTACTTTTCTTTACTAGTTGTAACCAAATACAAAATAATGAAGTTGCTTCTGTAGAAGCTTACAAGTTAACAAAAGAACAGTCTTCTATTTTACAAATGACGCCTATTCAAGAAGGAAATAGTATGTTTTATAACGTTACACTTAATAATGATAAAGATGAAATAAATGCTACGATTGATTATTATCAAAATGGTAAAAAAGTAAAAGAGATTACTAACATCGCTTCATCACATTTTCTAGAAAAGAAAATAAAACTCTCTTTCATACCACCACATTTCCAATTTGATAAAGATGTAAAAGAAAAAGGTCAATGGTATATTAATATTGACGGTGGTTCAACGCTTGCTCCTGAAGAAGCACCTCTAGGTGTAAATAGTTCTGCAACTATTACAATTCAATCTGCAAAAAATTTAAGATATAATCAGAAAACAATTTTAGCTGCTGTAATCCAAACAAGTAAAGAAACTGTAAGCGTCCCTACAATTGATGAAGAAACAGGTATTGATCTACTCTTAAAAGAAAATGAACACGTTTATCTTTTCAGTATCGAGCTAAAAAAAGAAAAATAAAACAGAAATGCACTTAAGCTGCATTTCCGCTTTATTGTTTAATAAGGTGTACTTTTATATATTCGAATTAAATCTATTTACCGTTACTAATATTACTCATCTTCTACTTCTATTCGTTTCTTCTCTCTTGCAATTTTTAAAAACTCTAACAGCTCTGGATTACTATTCATTTTTTTATAAGCTACCGACATTTCTGCAACAAAATTAGAATCATATAACTCTTTATATACAACTTCTGTTTTATATAATTTATTTGCCGATACAGGGATTACTGTAATCCCAATCCCTGCTGCTACAAGCCCCATAACTGTTTGATATTCTGTTGCTTCTTGTACAATTTGAGGACTAAAGCCAACCTCTCGACAAAGAGATAAAATTGTATCATACAACGCCGGCCATACTGGTCTCGTAATAAAAACAAACGGTTCATCGCGTAAATCTTCTATATGTATTTCATCTTTCTCTGCAAGTGGATGTGCCTTTGGCAAACATAAAGTACAAGATAACCTTTGAATTGGTTCTAACTCTAATAATTGTGTTGAAATTGGCGGCCGTAAAAATCCAATATCAATACGATTATCATGAAGTGCATGCACTTGATCTGGTGTAGATAATTCATGTAATGCGACAGACACTCTCGGAAATTTCTTTCTATACTCCCTGACGATAGACGGTAAAATATCATATATCGCCGCACCTACAAAACCAATTGAGAGTGATCCAACTTCTCCCCTTTGCGCACTTTGTGCAACTTCTACTGCTTTTTCAATTTGCTCAAACGCTTTTTTTACTTCTTTTAAAAACATTTCTCCTGCTTCTGTTAATTCAACCTTTCTCTTCGTTCTTGAAAATAACAGAACTCCCATTTCTTTTTCTAATTGCTGAATTTGTTGACTAAGTGGCGGTTGTGTCATTTGTAAACGAGCAGCCGCTCGTCCAAAGTGTAACTCTTCTGCCACAACAACAAAATATTGCAAATGCCGTAATTCCATTTTGGACACCCTTTTCAATTTCAATTAATACGTCTAATATATTAATAACATATAATTTATATATTAGACAAATATTTTGAATGAACGTATAGTAGAAATTGTTAATTCTTTTTTACAATTTTTATGTAAAAAAAGAAAGAGGTGGTTACTGTATGAAATGGTGGAAGTTAAGTGGACAAATTTTATTATTATTTTGTTTCGCTTGGACAGGTGAATGGATCGCAAAACAGGCACACCTCCCAGTTCCAGGAAGTATAATCGGTATTTTTTTATTATTAATTTCATTAAAATTTAACCTAGTTAAAAAAGAGTGGATACAGGACGGAGCAGACTTTTTATTAAAAGAACTTATTTTATTTTTTATTCCTTCTGCAGTCGCTGTTATTCGTTACAAAGATACACTATCACAATATGGAATCGATCTCATTTTAATTATTATGATTAGTACACTTTGTGTTACTCTCGTAACAGGACTATTAACAGAATTGCTACTTAAGCGGAAAGGATCAACGCAATGATCGGCTTTCTTTGTTTACTATTAACACTATTGACATATTGGATATCTAAAAAAATATATCAACGTTGGAATTGGAGCTTACTTTCTCCTCTCCTTGTCTGTCCCATTATTTTAATCGCTTTATTGCTTGGACTAGACACACCTTATGAAACATATGAATCTGGTGGTCAATGGCTAACAGAATTATTAAAACCTGCAACAGTTGCTTTTGCATGGCCAATCTATAAATACTTTGATTTATTAAAGAAACACGGAATCGCCATCTTACTTAACGTCATCGTTGGTTCATTTTTATCAGTTATTACTTCGGCACTACTAGCAAATTATTTTCAAATTGATTCGTCACTAGAACATAGTTTAGCACCGCATATTGTAACGACACCAATCGCAATGGCTATTTCAGAAATGATTGGTGGCATGTCACAATTAACAGCTGTATTTGTCGTTTTAACTGCCTTAACAGGAGCATTACTCGGCCCTTCCCTTATACGTATTTGCCGCATTAAAACCGCGCTCGCAAAAGGTATTATGTTAGGAACGAGCGCAAATGGAACTGGTACATCAAAAGCATTCGAAATCGGCCCTGTTGAAGGAACAATCGCAAGTTTATCCATGCTTTTAACAGCGGGTGCTAGTTTAGTTATCGTTCCGCTTTTCTTATCTTGGATACATTAAAAAGCAAGTATTTACATACTTGCTTTTTCATTTATATATTGACATATTAACTCGTAATCCTCCGGAAAAGCTAGCGATAATTTTTCAACTTCCTGTATCCCTTTCCAGTCAATTTCATGTATTAACTCATCAGGATCTTGAATTTTCATACTACCGCCTATTTTTTTAACAAAGTAATAATGAACATACACTGGAATTCCGTATGTAATACCTTCTTTTTCGTATATTTTATTTACAACTTCCACATTGTAGCCTGTTTCCTCCCAAACTTCCCTGATACAACATTCTTCTAGTGTTTCTCCCTTTTCAAGTCCTCCACTTGGTACAGACCACCTTTTTTCTTCCCCTTCTTTGCCTTGCAGCACCATTAAAATTTCATTTCTGTCATTCATACATATAGCTGCCGTACCTATCCATCTCTCCATAAACATCCCTCCCCTACTAAAATTCGCCTTCTTTTTTATTTTCCCCTTGAAAAAAGAGGAAAAAAATAAACGGTGACGAAAGAATACATCAACTTCATAGGCAGTCCCTTCTTAGAAATTAAAAACGGAAGGATGAAATTATGATTTCTAAATATGTTGTGGAATGTGTCTTTTGTGAAGAAAATCGAAAACCTCGCCAAGCTACCGTCACAGTTCCCGCCACTTCTCAACTACTAGCTATTCAAAAAGTTCGGGCTGAATGTAAACGTCGCTTTGGAAAAACGTTATTATTGCAAACAGAGGTTAAAGAAGAAATAGTTTTGGAACAAAAAGAAAGCTGACCATCAATTGGCCAGCTTTCTTGTCCGATCATATTTTCACATGAAGATTAGGGGCATCCTCTTTAAGGATCGGGATTTTCCCATTATGTACGTTCCATAATGGTCATCGAACAATATATTTCTATGCAATTAAGTATTGAATAGAATAGGGCAAAACTTGTTCGCATTTTTAGAAAAGGGATAGGGATATAATTCAAGTAGTACTTCGAATACTCGAACTTTATACTCATAATATTAATGCAAATTCTTTTATATGGGAAATATGAATTACTTATATAATTCATTCGTAAAATATATTAATACCTTGCTATAGTAGTTTTATTCCATCAATAACATACATCCGGCTAAAACTGGCGTCATAATCATTGAAAATCTCAACAGCATGCGTGGTGCATAATTTGTAAACTTCGCACCGATATATGCTCCTAACATCGTCCCAATTAATACTTGCAATAACAATATATAATCTAAATACCCTTCCGAACTATATCCAATCCCGCCTCCAATTGCAATGGGTAATATAACAAGCATAGTCGTTCCTACAGATTGCTGTATCGTTAATCCTAAAAGAACCATTAGTCCAAGTTGTATAAAAGGGGCTGAACCAATCCCGAATGAACCAGCCAACATTCCAGTAACTAATCCTAAACATATACATTTCATCAAGTTGTTTTTTGAAAGTTTTTTCTGTCCACATAAGGGTGGCTGTTGCTTATTTAGAGACATAATCAATTTAATAAACATAAAAATTGCTGATAAAAATAACATCCCAGCTGTAAACCAATGGAGAAGATGTGCTGGTATAAGCGAACCAAACTTTGAACCGATATAAGAACCAAGCGCTCCAAATCCACCAACAATCCCGCCTATCATAAGTACAACATTTCCTTCACGATAATGACTTATAACTCCAGATAACGTCGTAAATGCCATAGCAGTTAAAGATGTTGCAAGTGCAACGTGAATAGGAATATGAAATACTAAAGTGAGTATCGCGATAATAAATCCAGCTCCCCCTGCTCCAACAAATCCTAATAAAATACCCATTAATAACATCGTTATAATAATTGCCACATACTCTCCCTCCAGTATCCCAATTATCTACTATACGCCCTCTTCCATACAAATAAAAAGCATCCTATCCGGATGCTTTCACTACTTTTCTATATTGAAAATATGTAATCAATCTTGATTAATTAAAATAACAGCAGGACCAGCAACGACTACTCCAGCTACTTCTATCTTTTCAAATTCCTTTACTGTAATAGATATAACACCTTCTCTTTCCATCAATTCTTTACTCAGGACTTCAGTCGGTATCGTCTTCACCGTCTTACCTCCTTTTCATTTATACAATATGATAAAGCGACACTTTAATCAGTGGGGGTTTTGGCCACCCCCACTGATTATTAGCCCTCATCAACCAGGCTTTTGCGAGATAAAAACAACCCAATACATCCATATATATGCATCACCTCCACTTTCATTCCTTATTCCATCCAAAATTCATATTCCCTTTCTATAACATATTGAAAAATAAAAAGAAGCTATAACATATAGCTTCTCTCTAAGTTTCTTTACCCTCTCTGTACCTTATATGTCAAAACTCTACCATCTCTATCAAATTGGAAAATAAGCTGTTCACTATCTATTGGAATGAAGCCACGTTCTGTCCCAAGATAGTACAAAGTGATGACCCCTTCTTCCTCATTTCTCGTTTCAGTAGGCGTTCCTAACAATTGTGTAATTTCTTCATTTGATTTCCCTATTAATTTATATTTTCGCATGAAATCATCTACCATATGTACCCGTTTCTCTTCGTCATTTAACCACCGATCTCGATTAAAATTGGAAGTGTACTCATTCATACTTAATTGTACAGCACACACTATTAATGGAATGATCCCTACTATCATTACACGTAACATTTGTTTCTTTTCTTTATTACGACTTGTAGAAGCACGTAAGATGACTCTTTGAATCATGACTAATAAAATAAATGGCATAACTACTACAAAAATACTCTTTACACTTAATGACATATGAACTATATCGATAACGAAAATAAACGCAATGTACATGACTATATACAAACAAAAATAAACATACAAAATCCCATGTAATAGAGCACCCAGAAAAATCTCCCCCTTTTTAATTCACCTGGCAAAGCATTTCTCTTATCTTTTGTAACTCTTGCGCTGTATATATTACTTCCCCTGTTAAAACTTCATTTTTGAAAAACGCTACGATTTGCTCCCTATCTTTTAATCTAGGTGTGTCCTCATTAGAAAGATCTAGTACTTCTTTACCACTCTCATTATAAAAATATACAATTGGCTTTACGTTTTCTTTTACAATATCAACTTGCAATTCTTTCAAACAATTGTATAAAATTTGAGATTGTTTCTTCGCTTTATATACTGGATTCCCTTCATTTTTCACTTGTATAGTTAACGAATCTTCACCTGTAATACATTCAAGCGTCTCTTCTTTTTTAATTTCTTGTTGATACTTACCTATTTCATCAAGCATAAATGAATATATACTAGCATTCTCTTTCGTTACACCATGAATTAATTTTCCTGTCCACTCTCTCGTCTCAAGTAAATACATACCAGTTTTATATAAGATAAGATGATGGATTCGAATATCGTTTATTCCAAGTTTATCTCTAATAAAAACATTCGGCATAATATGAAATTCATCTTCTTGTATGATTTCTTGTTCTAAAAATCCTTGCTTCATATAATGTAATGTTTCATGCGTATTTACTTCAGCGCTATTTTTAGTATACTCTCGTAAATCTGCAATTAACTTTTGAAACATATGTATTTCATTACTATGTTTATCTTGCATTTCACTACGTTCTTTACTATGTTGCATAGCTAATTGATTTTTCATCATACGCATATTTTCAAGTTCTCTAGCTGTACTAACTTGTAAATCATTATACTTTTTCTGTTCCATATTTTTTAACGTATTTTGTTGCTCTTTATGTTCTGTAACCGTGGCTGCAATTTCACTTTCATACGTTTCAATCGCTTGCTTTTTTTCAAATTCCACCTGCTGGCTCTCTGATTCCAACTGTTTATTTTTATAAAACAGTACGAATACTGCAGCTAATAATATTAAAATTACACCTATTAGCACATAATCCATATTTTTACTCCTTTATTTCAATTTTTGATTATTTTTTATAAATATCCCCATTGTATTATACTATGCTTTTAATATACAACTTGTGAAAATTAATTTTTTCATAGAGTGACACTTTAATCAGTGTTTTGTTCTATCACCCACTCATTATTAGCCCTCACCAATCGGCCTTTTACGGGCAACTCCCACCTATCTTCCTCGCATTCGCCGAGATTCTTACTGCCTGCAAATCGCGGGATAAAAGGTATCTCAGGCGAGATACCTTTTACGTTGACTTTATTATACACCATACTGAATATAACTCGAATCATAATATATCCATTCATTTCCACCTAATCCGAGCCAGCCATCTTGCTTACACCATACTCGATATGCCTCACCATGATGTAACTGTCTTATAACATTTCCACTTAATGATGGAGCATCCCGTAGATTCACATTGTCACCAGTAATAGTCGCCACATAATGTTTATACTGAATATAACTCGAATCATAGTATATCCATTCATTTCCACCCAAAGCAAGCCAACCATCTTGTTCGCTCAAAACTTCATATGATTCACCTCGATTTAGCTGGCGAATTACACTAGATTGTAAAGATGGTCCAGTCCGTAAATTTACATTATCGCCATTAATTACAGCAACACCGTAAACTGGAGTTGCATTATTAGGCGGAGAAACATTCCCTCCACCACTCGATCCATTCCCTTGCAAAGCTTCTAATGAAACTGCTGCTGATACATCACAATTTCCTACACCTGAAATTTGGCCAGAATCAGTGTATTGCCACGCTGTCCACTCTGTCCATCCACCAGCATCAGCAGGCGGTGTACTAGAATATCTAGCAATCCAAAGTGGAATATCACTTAACCCGTTAATTCCAAACTCATTAATATACCAAACTCCTGTATATAACATTACATTTTTTCCAGTAGCCTGTTTCACATAATTTATGAAACTTCTTGCCCAATTAGATATAGCGGTACCAGTTAAATTACTATTACTCGGATCTGTTGGTGACTCTAAATCTAGAACTGGCATTAAGTCTGTTTGATTGCTTTGTAATATACTCACAAAATATTTCGCTTCTGAAATTGCATCATTTTGTTCTGGATGTGCAAAATGGTATGCACCGATTAATACATTCGCATTTCGTGCCGCTTGTACATTTTGAACAAAAGTAGGATCAAGATAATTTACACCTTCTGTCGCTTTTGCATATGCTGCTGGAATGCCAGATGCCTTCACTGCATTCCAATCAATACTCCCTTCCCAATGAGACACATCGATAAACGTAACATTTGAACTCGATCTGTTTTGCATATAAAATCTCCTATCAAATTTTTTCATTCCGTATACATACAATATGTACAACTTTACTAAATGGACACGACATGTATGCTATAAAAACAAAGAGTAAATATATTTTATATACAAAGTAAAAAAGACCTTGTATATTACAAGGCCTTTTGCAAGCTTCCTTTATTTTGTAGTAAATACATATTATAATACAACCCTTGCTCACTCAGTAACTCTTGATGTGTTCCCCTTTCTACTATCTCTCCATCATGCATAACGAATATTTGATCTGCATCTTGAATTGTAGATAACCTGTGAGCAATCGCTATCGTCGTTCTACCTTTTCTCATTTGCTGCAACGCTGTTTGAATAGCCTCTTCTGTTTCTGTATCGATATTAGCTGTTGCCTCATCTAATACTAACACTTTCGGATTAGTTGCTATCGTTCTAGCAAAAGCAATTAATTGTCGTTGACCACTAGAAAATGCAGCTCCTCTTTCTACTACTTCTGTTTCATACTGCTTTGGTAATTTTTCAATAAACGTATTGGCTTGCACAAATTGCGCAGCTTCTTTTACTTCTTCATCTGTAATTTCTTCATTGTACATACGAATATTTTGCTTTACATTTCCTGCAAATAAAAATGCATCTTGCAATACGAGTCCTATTCTCTTTCTAATTTCTCGTTCTTCAAATTTCTCTAAATCTACACCGTCTATTACAATGTTTCCCGACTTAATATTATAAAATCGCATTAGTAAATTCATAATGGTACTTTTTCCGCTACCAGTATGCCCAACAAAAGCAACCGTTTGCCCTTGTTTCACATGAAAAGATACATTTTTTAAAACATCACGCTTTCCATCATACGAAAAAGTAACATTTTTAAATTCAATATCTCCATTAACTACTTGAGGATTCCCATCCCCTTTTTGAACCGGCGCTAAATCTTTCTCATCTATTAAATGAAATACACGTGATGATGAAACAAGTGCCTGTTGGAAAAATGATAATTTCATCATCATCTCATTTACAGGTTGGAAGAAACGATGAATATAGTTAACAAACGCATATAAAACTCCTACTTCAACGGGACTCTTTAAAGCGTCAATTCCGAATAAACCAAGTACTAATGCAATTGCTACAATATGAACTAAATCCGTTGCTGGACGTAAAAGTAATGCGTCTAACTTTAACGTGCGTCGTCCTGCACTATAATGTTTATTATTCACCTCTTCAAATTCTTTTCTCATACGTTTTTCTTGTCTGAATACTTGAACAATATTCATTCCTTGAATGGACTCATTTAACTTCGCATTTAATACGCTTAATTGATTACGTACTTCTAAATAAAAAGCTGCACTTTTCCGGCGATATAGCACCATAATAGCAAACATAATTGGAATTAATATAAGAGAAAATAGTGCTAATTTTACATCTAATAAAAACATCGCCACTAAAATCCCTACTAAAAACACTACATTTTTTACGAATGTTGATAGTACACTTACATAAAAATCCTTAATCGCTTCCGTATCATTTGTTATGCGAGATACGAGTGTACCTATCGGCGTACGATCAAAGAAACTTAATGACAATTTTTGAACGTGTTCATACACTTCAACTCGCATATCTTGAACAATCTTAAAAGCTATATTTTGAAAGTACAATAAATCTAAATACGTAAATAATACTTTTAATAAATGTGCAATTATATACACTACAAATAGAGTAACAAGTGCTGATTGATCAAAGTTACGCGGTACTAAATGTTCATCAAGAAATTGTTTAATTAAAAAAGGACCCATCATTTCAGTTACAGTTGCACCAACTAGGAATAAAAATGCTAATGCTAATAACCTTTTATATGGTCTCAGATAAGAAAGTAATCTTCTTAAATCACTCCGCTTTTTCTCAGCCATCATACGCCTCCTTTCTCTACTAACGCCTCTAGTTGCTGGCTTTCGTACATTTCTTTATACCAACCATTTTCTCCCATCAATTGTTCATGTGTTCCTCGTTGCACTACCGCTCCTTCATCAATCACAAGAATAATGTTTGCATGCTGAATTGCACTTAAACGGTGTGCAGTAATAATCGTCGTTTTTTCTGCTCTTTCCCGTTTCAATGCGGATAATATAGTTTCTTCTGTTTTTGCATCGACAGCTGATAAACAATCATCTAAAATTAAAATTTCAGCATTCGTTAATAAAGCACGCGCAATTGAAATCCGCTGTTTTTGACCTCCCGATAGTGAAACACCTCTTTCACCTACTACCGTATCATACCCTTCTGAAAATTGAACGATATCATTATGAATACAAGCAATTTCAGCAGCACGCGCAATTTCTTTATATGTAGCATCGACCTTTCCGAATGCAATGTTCTCTCCAATACTCGCTGAAAATAAAAAATGATCTTGCGGCACGTATGAAATTGCAGAACGTACACCATGAAGTGTTACATCTCGAATATCCCGCTCACCAACTTTTAATTCACCATTAAAATGATCATATTCTCGAATTAAACATTTTAACAACGTCGTCTTCCCTGCACCGGTACGTCCCACAATACCTAGCGTTTCACCTTTTCTTAAATTAACATAAATATCTTTTAAGTTTAATAGTTCATTTTTCTTATAAGAAAATGAATCAATAGCAAATGAAACATCACCACTTGCTATAGTATTTATAGCGTTTTCCTTATTTACTACATCTGAAGTTTGTGAAAGTATTTTCTCCACACGATCATACGAAGCGCGTCCACGTTCCATAATATTAAACAACCATCCAAAAGCTAACATTGGCCATACAAGAGTCCCTAAGTATGTTGTAAACGTTACTAGCTCTCCTACAGTTAATTCGCCCCGTACTACTAATAAAGATCCGTAACAAACTGCGATTAAAAACGAAAACCCGACAATAAGTGCAATCGTTGGATCGAATAACGAGTCAATACGTGCGACTAACATATTTTTATGTACGACATCTTCTGATTTCTTCCGAAATGCTTCCAAATCCTCTTTCTCTTGTCCAAGCGAGCGAATCACCTTCATCCCACTCATACTTTCTTGTACTTTATCATTGATTTCAGAAAACGATTGCTGCGCTTTATGAAATCTTCTATGCAATAAAGTTCCATAATAATTTGTAGAAATCGCTACAATTGGCATCGGAATTAAACTTAATAATGTCAACTTCCAACTAATTGTAAACCCCATCGCCACAAGTACACATCCTCCAACTGCTAATGAGTCAACAAGTGTTAAAACACCCGATCCAGCAGTTTGCTGAATTGCCTGAATATCATTGGTCGCATGCGCCATCAAATCGCCTGTACGACGTGATTGATAGAAAGTTGGACTCATCTTTGTAAAATGTTCATATAAATTCTTTCGTAATTGACGGGCTAATTTTAAAGAAGATCCAAAAATCATAATACGCCACAAATAACGCAATATGTACATAGTAATTCCTACAACAACTAACAGAATAACCCACTTCAACAATTTTTCAGATGTTAATGTTCCATTATTAATTTCATCTACTACAATACCTAGTACTTTCGGGGCTACAAGTTCAAGAAGCGCGACACCAAATAACATAATAATCCCAATTATGTACGCTCGTTTTTCTTGTTTAAAAAACCAAGCTAAATTAAAAAATACTTTCATATTTATCCTCCTCCCTTAAAATGAGCGATGTTTTCAGTTTAACAAAAATACAGAATTTTTAAAAGTTTTAAATACTTTCAAAATCCAATAGGAAAGGGCACTCTTATCGAGTGCCCTTTAGCGCTTATTTTGTTTGTTGCTTGCTCATCGCGCTCATCATTTGATTGATTTTCTTTTGGGAAGGTTTTTGTCCCATTTGCATCATCATCATTTTTAACATTTGTTCATTAATTGGTGGATTTTTTTCTAAGTAGTTCATCATGTATTTGCGGGCAATGAAAAATCCTAACGCCACGCCTGCTACTAGTGCTACTACGCCCACTAGAATACCTAACCAAATTGGCATATATTTTCCTCCTTCATGTTGTCTACCTTACAGTGTACTAAAACCTTTTCAATAAGACAAGATAGAATTCGACATTTTTTACACATATGTTCGTACTTGTTTTAAAGGATTCAACCATCCGTACTTTGTATTTTCATAATCCATAGCTAAAAATGTTAGTTCACACTTTCTTAACACCTCAAAGAAAGTCGTTTCCATAGAGACATTTCCAGAGGTATTCATGCGAATATAGTGTGGTTTCACTATTATTTCGCCATATTCCGCTCCCGTAAAAAGTGTATGCGTATGATGTGTTCTATCATATTTACCAAGAACACGCAAAGCTTGCTCTAATTTATGATGAATTTTCATTACTTGTAATGGCATCGTTATATACATCATTTGTTTATATAACACTTTTTTCTCCGAAAGGGACCCAGATTCTGAAAATCGAGCAAATAAATCAAAAAACAAATATTCACGACCAAAATAAGCTTTCGCAATATCCTCTTGAATTAAATACAATTCATACGTTTTCATTTTCAGCCTCCCAATCTGGACAACCTTTTCTCTTCATTATATAGAAGAAAATTTGCAATGATTGTCTGACTGCGGAGAGATAAAAAACTTTTTCTGTCGAAAAAACTCATTTACATAGAAAAACCTCTCCATGCCGGAGAGATTTTTCTAAAATCATTAAAGCATTTCTTTTACTTTACGAACAACGTTCTCTACAGTAAATCCATACTCTTCCATAATCTTCTCACCAGGAGCAGAAGCACCGAATGTATCGATACCTAACACATCTCCTTCAAGACCTACGTAACGGTGCCATCCGAATGTAGCACCCATTTCGATTGCGAAACGTTTTGTTACTGCTTTTGGTAATACAGATTCTTTGTACTCAGCAGTTTGAGCTTCAAAGCGATCCATAGATGGCATGCTGACAACAGCTGCGTCAACGCCGTCTACTGCTAACGCTTTTTGTGCTTCAACAGCTAGACTTACTTCAGATCCAGATGCAAGTAAAATTACATCAGCTGTTTCTTTCTTGCTTGCAGAAACTACATATGCACCTTTTGCAACTTTTTCATACGTATCTTCTTTTGCGCCTTCTAATGTTGGAAGATCTTGACGAGTTAATACTAAAGCAGTTGGTGTTTTTGTAGATTCTAAAGCTAATCTCCAAGCCGCAACAGATTCGTTACCGTCAGCTGGACGAATAACAGATACATTTGGCATTGCACGAAGCGCTGCTAATTGCTCAACTGGCTCATGTGTTGGACCGTCTTCACCAACAGCGATACTGTCGTGTGTGAATACATACGTTACTGGCAATTGCATTAATGCTGCAAGACGAATTGCTGGACGTAAGTAGTCAGAGAATACGAAGAACGTACCACCGTAAGTTTTTAAACCACCATGTAGTGCAATACCGTTCATTGCTGCACCCATTGCGAATTCACGTACACCGTACCAAATGTTTTTACCGCTGTAATCTTCTCTTGTAAAGTCTTTTTCGTTATTCATATATGTTTTGTTAGAACCAGCAAGGTCAGCAGATCCACCGAAGAATGATGGTACAGACTCTGCAATTGCATTAATTACAGCACCTGAAGAATTACGTGTTGCTGCTTTTGATCCTAATTCATAAGTTGGTAAGCTTTGTTCCCAACCTTCTGGAAGAAGACCGTTCATTGCTGCTTGCAGTTCGTTTGCTAATTCTGGATATGCTTGTGCATATTCACCTAACATCGTGTTCCAAGCTGCTTGCGCTGTTTCACCAACATCTTGTACTGTTTTACGGAAGTTGTCATATACTTCTTCTGCTACATGGAAGTCTTGTTCAGCAGTCCAAGCGTATGCTTCTTTCGTTAATTTTGTTTCGTCTACACCAAGTGGAGAACCGTGTGAAGCTGATTTTCCTGATTTGTTTGGAGAACCGAAACCAATTGTCGTTCTTACTTCAATTAGCGTTGGGCGTTTTTCGTCAGCTTTCGCTTCTTCAATTGCTTTCGCGATTGCTTCAATATCGTTTCCATCCTCAACACGGATTACTTGCCATCCGTATGCTTTGTAACGATCTTCTACACTTTCAGAGAATGAACGATTTAAATCGCCATCTAATGAAATATCGTTTGAATCGTAAAGCACAACAAGACGACCTAATTGTAAATGAGCAGCTAATGAAGATGCTTCAGCAGAAACGCCTTCCATTAAATCTCCATCACCACAAATAGCGTATGTATGATGATCTACTACATTATACGCATCACGGTTATATTTAGCCGCTAAATGTCTTTCAGCCATTGCCATACCTACAGCAGTTGCAATACCTTGTCCAAGTGGACCAGTAGTTGCGTCTACACCTGCAGTATGACCGTACTCAGGATGTCCTGGAGTTTTACTTCCCCATTGACGGAAGTTCTTTAAGTCATCCATTGTTACATCATAACCAGATAGGTGAAGTAGGCTGTATAATAACATTGAACCATGACCTGCAGATAATACGAAACGATCGCGGTTAAACCACGTTGGGTTATTTGGATTATGTTTCATAAATTGAGTCCATAATGTATAAGCCATTGGTGCTGCACCCATTGGCATTCCTGGGTGACCAGAGTTTGCTTTTTCAATCGCATCGATGGATAATGTGCGAATCGTGTTGATAGAAAGTTGTTCGATTGAATGTGACATGCTATTCTTCCCTTCGCTTATATTAGTAAACGTTTTATACATTTATATGATAGCTTCCCACGCAAGATTATACAACATGTATCGACAAATATGTTGATGTTTTTTTGATTTTTTATAAAAAAACCAATGATTTCGGGAATGTATGGGTATTCAATATGACATACTTTTTTATTGTTTTTATTTTAAAAAGAAAGGGAATTATCTGTATATTTATACAAACGTACAGACTTCTTTTAATAAACACTTAAAAAGACAAAAAAGCATCTGACTTCGATGCTTTTAAAATCCGTTAAACAATCCGTTTTCGAATCGAACTTGAAATAAAATCGATTATAATTACCATTAGAATGATGCCCAATAAAATAATTCCCACACGAGACCAATTCCGTGAACTTAATGCAAAAATTAATGGCGTACCAATACCACCTGCTCCAATTACACCTAAAATCGCAGCGGATCGCACATTAATTTCGAACCTGTATAACGTATACGATAGAAAATCTGGTAACACTTGTGGTAATACCGCATACCAAAGTATTTGAAACCGATTTGCACCTGTTGATATTAACGCCTCGGTCGGTCCCTTATCTATATTTTCAATTCCTTCCGAATATAGTTTCCCTAACATTCCGATAGAGTGTAACCCTAAAGCTAGAACTCCGGCAAAAGAGCCTGGCCCAACAGCTTTTATAAATAAAAGAGCCATAACTAATTCAGGAAATGTACGAACAAAACTAAGTACAAATTTCCCAGCACCTGAAGTTAATTTTCCACTACTCATATTCGTTGCCGCCCAAAAAGCAAATGGAACAGATAAAAAGGCAGAAATAAATGTACCTAATATTGCAATTGCCAACGTATCAATCAAACCATGTAATAAATCTTCACCATCAGGCAAAGATACATACGACCAATCTGGGTTCAACACGCCTGTCATAATTGCTTTTGTAATTTCTCCCGCTGTATTTTTTATTCCCTCGAGTGGGACACCTGAAAAGGCCCATACATATATAACTGTTAGTGCTATAAAAATAATCCAGCGATTTACACTCGGTTTCTTCGGTTTTGGTACGATTATCGTCGTTTTACTCATTATAATTTCTCCCGCAACAATGTACTTATATAATCAATTAACAATACAACAACAAGGGTATAAATAATAATGGAAGCAGTTTGTTGATATTGTAAAAATCCAAGTGTACGATCATAATATAAACCAATGCCACCTGCTCCTACTAAACCTAGAACGGCTGCGGCACGTACATTCACCTCAAATGTATAAAGTACGTAGGAAACAAAGTGCGCTTTCACTTGCGGAATGACCCCATAAACAATCCATTGCACCTTATTCGCTCCTACAGCTGTCATCGCTTCTAATGGACCTGGATCAATTGATTCAATTGACTCATACAATAATTTCGCTACGAGCCCAACCGAGAAACAAGTAAGAGCCAAAATACCTGGAAGTGGTCCTATTCCAAAAATCGCTACAAAAATAGCCGCTAATAATAAATCTGGTATCGTTCGTATAAAATTTAAAATCAATCGAGCTGGACCGTACAAAAATACACTAGTAAATACATTACTTGCTGCAAATAGTGCAAGTGGAATGGCTAAAATCGCTCCTAAAGTCGTTCCAATAATCGCCATGCGTATTGTATCTAACATTGCTGTTGTAATAACTTGAAAATAACTCCAATCTGGTGGCACCATTTCCTTCAATAAATCCATCATATTTGGAAAACCAACTACTAGTTTTGAAAATGATGCGTCGACCTGTACACTACTACCCCACAACAGTAAAATAACTAGAATAACCGTTAACATATGTTTCAATTTACTCGGCGGCTTCGGTATCGATTTCGAATATATCGTCACGTCATTCATTTAGCTGCCACCTCTAATAGTGAGCTTTTCTGAGCTACGTCCCCATAAATTTCAGCAAATTTTTCATCCGTTGCCTCATCTACTACACCATCAAAAACAATTTCACCTGCATGTAATCCAATAATGCGTGTAGCATATTGCCTCGCTAAATCAATAGAATGTAAGTTTACAATTGTCGTAATTCCAAAATCTTCATTAATTTTTTTCAAATCATCCATTACTTGCTTTGTTGTCAGTGGGTCTAACGAAGCAACAGGCTCATCTGCCAATATAATTTTCGCTTCTTGTGCCAATGCTCTAGCAATCGATACACGTTGCTGTTGTCCTCCTGATAATTCATCTGCTCGTGCATATGCTTTTTCTAAAATATTTACCCTGTTCAAAGCCTGAAATGCAAGTTCCAAATCTTCCTTCGGAAACAAGCCTAACGTTGTACGTAATGTCGAATGATATCCAACACGCCCGGCTAATACATTCTTCAGTACCGTGGATCGCTTTACAAGGTTAAAGCTTTGAAAAATCATACCAATATCTCGGCGCATGCGTCGTAACTCTTTGCCTTTTGCAGCAGTAATAGACTCACCTTCAATAATAATTTCTCCTTCTGTAATCTCATGAAGGCGATTTACTGATCTGAGGAGTGTAGATTTTCCAGCCCCAGATAGCCCGACCATTACAACAAATTCACCTTTTTGAATTTTTAAATTTATGTTTTTCAATCCTTTCGTACCATTTGGATACACTTTGGAGACATTTTGAAACTCTATCACACATCTTACCTACCTTCTATGTATTATCAATAACTGAAAAACGGCAAACTAACTGAAATCACACACTTTCCAGTTAGTCGCCATTTCCATATGTATTATTGTGTTTTCACTTTCTTTCCATAGTCACGAACGATATCAAATTTACTATCATCAGATTTCACATATCCTTCGTGTGAGTATACCTCTTTAATGATTTTGTGCCCTTCTTCATTCTTTCCTATTTCAATGAAAGCATCTTGTAATTTCTTGCTCCACTCCGCATCTAAATCAGAACGTACAGAAATCGTATCGTTTGGAATTTTCTCCGTAAATTTTACTATTTTCGTTTGATCGAATATATTCGGATAATCTTTTTTTACAATATTACGAGCATCTTGGAATACAACAGCTGCATCAACATCACCATTTAAAAGAGCAATAAGTGACTGATCATGACCTTTTAATGTAACAGGTTTCACATCCTTTAGCGGATCGACTCCCTCTTTTAACAATACAGCTGCAGGCCATACATACCCTGCTGATGATGTTACATCTTGATAACCAATTTTTTTACCCTTTAATTCTTTTACACTGTTAATATTAGAATCTTTCTTAACAACAAACTCTGATTTATAAAAATCTACTAAGTCCTTTGTGGGAGCTCCAGTTTCATCATCTACCCCAAAACGTTGCGCCTGTAATATTACGTTTGCAGCCTTTTTCTCATGCGCTAACACATACGCTGTTGGAGGTAAAAATCCTACATCTACTTGTTTTGATGCCATAGCTTCTACAATTGTATTGTAATTCGTTGAAATACTAACTTTTACCGGAATGTTTAATTTATCACTTAATAGATTTTCCAATGGTTTTGCTTTTGCCTCTAACGTATCTGCATTTTGAGAAGGAACAAATTGAACATTTAACGTCTTCGGTACATAACCTTTTTTCGTATCCTCATTTTTACTTGCACTTGATTCCTTCGTTCCACAGCCACTTAATAACCCCGCTGCTAGTACAACTGTTGTGCTCATTGCAAAAACTTTTTTCAACATGTGAATGCCTCCATTTTTCGTTGTTATAAAATAACCTTCCGTAAACATGAAGAAATATATCACATATTTTTACAAACAATTACTTATTTACAGAATCTTTACACATTCTATACATTCTGATTAAAATTCTTTTCATATATTTGATATGATTAATTGAAAGATAACAATAGAAAAGGTGAATGGTATTGAATCAAAATCAAATTGTAACTTTAAATATTTTATTAACAAGCGATGTACATGGTACTGTGTATCCAATTCACTACCAAGATAACTCCAAAGCAGAAATTGGTTTAGCTAAAATTTCTACTCTTATAAAAAAGAACGTTCCAAAAATACAAACGTTCTTTTAGTTGATAACGGTGATTTCATACAAGGAACACCTTTAACTTATCATTACGCTACATACGAAAAAGATAAGAAAAATCCAATGTCCTTATTGGCCAACTATTTAAATTATGATGCTGCAATTATCGGCAATCATGAATTTAATTATGGAATGGATATATTAAATCATGCTGTAGAAACTGCAAACTTCCCGTACTTATCAGCAAACATTTTAGATAAAAACATAAAAGAACCTTATTTCGGGAAACCCTATATAATAAAACATATTGAATCAAATATAAAAATTGCTATTTTAGGGGCAACAACACATTACATCCCGAATTGGGAACAGGCCCATCATATTAAAGATTTACTATTTGAAGATGCATTAGAAACAATAAAAAAGTGGGTTCCTTACATCCGTAAACATGAGCAGCCCGATTTACTAGTCGTAGCCTATCACGGAGGATTTGAACGCGATTTTCAAACAGGAGTACCGACTGAAGTTTTAACAGGTGAAAACCAAGGATACGCAATGTATGATGAAATTGATGGTATAGATATTTTACTAACAGGCCACCAACACCGAGAAATTGCTCAAACTTTAGATAATGGTGTAACAATTTTACAGACCGGATGCAATGGACACTCCGTTGGAAAGGTAAAAGTAATATTCGAAAAAACAGAACAAAAATGGGTAAAGAAAAATAGTTACGCACAATTATTGCCTGTGCAAGGAATCGAGGCCGACAAAGATGTTCTTTCCTTGGTCGCCGATTATGAAGAGAAAACACAAAAATGGCTTGATCAGCCTATTGGCATCATTCATGGAGACATGCGAATTTCAGATGCTATGCAAACTCGTTTGCAAGACCATCCTTTTATTGAATTCATAAATAAAATCCAGATGGATATAGCTAACGTTTCTATTTCTTGTACAAGTTTGTTTCATAATACATCTCCAGGATTCCCGAAACATGTCACAATGCGGGATATCGTTTCCAATTATATTTACCCAAACACATTAAAAGTTATTCGAGTGACTGGAGCCGATATAAAAGATGCTCTCGAACTTTCTGCTTCTTATTTCACATTAAATAAAGTTGGAGATATAATTGTTAATCCTGCATTCATAGAACCAAAACCTGCGCATTATAATTACGATATGTGGGAAGGGATTTCGTATGTATTAAACATTTCAAAACCAATTGGTGAAAGAGTAGAGTCTTTACAGTATAAAGGCGCTACACTCGATATAAATGAAGAATATGACGTTGTTATGAATAATTATCGAGCAAACGGCGGAGGGAACTTCTTCATGTTTCAAAATAAACCAGTAATAAAAGATATTCCAACAGATATGTCTGAACTTATTGCTAACTATATATTGAAGCATAAAAGAATAGAAGCAACGAGAAATAACAACTGGAAAGTTATTAAATAACAAATAAAAAAGATGGGCTTCGCCCATCTTTTAATTTAATTTTGCATTATCTTGCTTTTTTAAAGCTTTTAATTTCGCTGGTGTAACATCTGTACCTTCTTCGTTAACGACTTTAATTCCTTTAAGTTCGTTTAACATATTTTGACGAAATCCTTTTAAATATTGTTCTCGTAGCGATTGACGCTCACGTTGTTCTTCTTCAGTTAAACCTTCAGCTTTTGCTTTTTTCGCTAAGAAGTTAATGCGTTCAACGAGTTCGTGATTAAGCATCTCGAATCCCCCTTCTAATCAAAACTGATTATTATCATACAATAGTTACTCTTCTTTATCAAGCAATTGCTTTGTATACTCTACGTATCTACGATGTACAGTCGCTTTTGAAACATTATGACCAAATCCACGAAGCGTTGCCGCAATTTCTTCGAAAGTGAGTTCACTCTTGCGCAAACGTACAATTTCCTCAATTGGCACTTCTTTTTTCTCTCGCCCTACGCTTAAATGACGATTTTTCAAATTATTTTCTGGCCGATAGCCTTTTTCTACCGCGCGTTGCATACCACGTTTAATTTTCAAGTTATGAATCTTTCTTTGATATTCTTCAACAATACTAATTATATCTAATACCATCGAATCAGAATCCGACAATTGTAATTCACCATTATGCGTATGTGTATATACTTTTATTCCCTCTTTATGTAAACAATGCATTAACGCAATCTTCGCATTCCCTCTACCAAGACGTGTTTCATCTTGTATTAGAAGTGCATCAACTTGTTCATCTCGAATTGTATCTAATACTTCTAATATGCCATCACGTTCAATTGTATAGCCACTAGCCTGTTCCTCAATCACTTTTGTCACATTCATTTCATAGCGCTCAGCTAAATGCAATAATTCATCCTTTTGACGCAATAACGATGTTTCTTGTGCTTCTTTTGTTGTACTCACACGTGCATAAACAATTGCATTCATTTTGAACCCTTCTTTCTCGCTATATTTTCTCTCTAGTGTATCATAAATCTCCCTTTTGTTCGAACTTATGTTTGTAGAATGTTTTTTCGCATGTTATACTTATTAATAAGAAAAACGAAAGAAAACGAGGTGTTAGAAAACATGGAAAAGTTAACGAAACGCCAGCAAGACATTCTCGACTTTATTAAGCTAAAAGTACAAGAAAAAGGATATCCACCTTCCGTACGTGAAATCGGTCAAGCAGTCGGCCTCGCTTCTAGTTCTACAGTGCACGGACATTTATCACGACTAGAAGAAAAGGGCTATATCCGACGCGATCCAACAAAACCACGAGCAATCGAAATTTTAGGCGATGACCGAATGGATACAGAAACACAATCTGTTATTCAAGTTCCAATCGTCGGAAAAGTTACTGCCGGTTTACCGATTACAGCAGTCGAAAGTGTAGAAGAGCACTTCCCACTTCCAGCTAGTATCGTTTCTGGATCAGATCAAGTATTTATGTTACGTATTTCTGGAGATAGCATGATTGAAGCTGGTATCTTTGATGGAGATTTAGTTGTTGTCCGCCAACAACAATCTGCATACAACGGTGAAATTGTCGTTGCCTTAACAGAGGATAACGAAGCAACTGTTAAACGTTTCTATAAAGAAAAAGACCACTTCCGTCTACAGCCGGAAAACTCTTCATTAGAACCTATCATTTTAAAACAAGTGTCAGTTATTGGAAAAGTAATTGGCGTATATCGTGATTTACATTAAAAATAATAAAAGAAGATAATTCCCTTATTTATATAGGGAATTATCTTCTTTTATATATTGGTAGATTTTAATTCATTCCAAAAAACTCGAATGAATCTATCTTCTCATCTATTATTAACGTGTTTCTATAGTAACATCTCCAGCAGCCGTTTTGCCGCTAATCTTTTTACTCCCATTACCAATTGTTACGTTTTTATTTTCCTCATTAAAAATTGTCACATCTCCACCAGGAGTTTGCCCAGTTATTACTGCATCTTTTGGTTTTTCCGATAAAGTAATAGTTACATCTCCAGCAGTTGAGCTTGCCTCTACATCATACTTAGGATCATGATCCATAATATATACATCCCCACTAGTCGTTTTTGCTGTTACTTTCCCCATAACCTTTTTAAAGTTCACCTCACCAGCTTTTGTAGATCCCTCTACGTTCTTAGCTGTTACATACTTCAAATCCACTTCTCCTGCCAGCGTTCCAACATTTACGCGGTCACTTTTCACATCACTTATTTCTATTTGTCCAGCTGCTGAATTTACTTTGATCTCTTGGTAAGAACGTTCTGGTACAAATATAGTCAATGTAGACGTTTGAAATCCGAAATTGTAAAAGGAAAAATCAAACGAAACATCTTTTTTTCTTTCCCCAATAACTTTTAATGTGTCACCATCTTCAGTAATACGAATTTCTTGTTTACTTACATCTCCTGTTTGCTTTACATAAAAAGAGGCATCCGGAGATTTTTGGACGACAATATCCCCAGCACCTAACTTAACTTCTATATTTTTTAACGTTTCGTTTTTAATTACGTCTTCTTTATCGCCTTTTTCTGCAGTTTGTACTGCTTTTTCATATGTTTGTGAAATCCCTATTACTCCAATAATGATACAAGCGATAGCTACTAACAATATTTTTTTCATCATCTACTCCCCTTTTATCATTTTGAAGTTCCATATCACATAACGTACGCACAATCTTTTAAACCACTTCGTACTATAATACGCTATCATACATAACAACAAACCTACTCCAACAAATGTTATACTAACGAAAAGATCCAACCATATAAAAGTGCCCATAAATACTTTTACGATAACGAAAAATGGTGTCACTACACTAGCAATCCCACCGACCCAAAAAGAAAATATAAAACCGATAATTGCAACTAAAGGGCCTAACACGATAATAAAATTAAATAAACTAAGTCCAATCGCCGCCATGACAGCTCTTGTAACATTTGAAGTCGATGGATCTTTTTTCATTTCATCGAAACGATACATCGCAAGTAATTCTTTTGCAATTACTTTAGGAGAACCAAGTCCTTTTATTATTTCTAATTCAGTTTTCCCTTCTTCTATCCCAAACTGAAAGTGCTCTTCATAATCAAATAAAATATCTTTCCTCTCTTCTTCCGGTAACTTTCTAAGCTGATTCGATAATTCTCTAAGGAATTGTTCTTTATTCATCCCAATTCACCCCTTCAATAATTTCTTGTACCCCTTTCGCAAAATCACTCCACTCTGTTACTAACAAATGAAGTTGCGTCTCTCCTTGCTCTGTTAGCTGATAATATTTACGAGGCGGTCCTTCCGTGGACTCTTTTAAATACGTTTGAAAATATCCCTCTTTCGTTAAACGACGTAATAATGGATATACTGAACCTTCCGATATTAAAAATTTATTTGAAATTTGCTGTACAAGTTCATAACCGTAACTATCTTTACGTTTCACAAGTGCCAAAACACATAGCTCTAACACACCTTTTTTAAACTGAACGTTCAAATGTAATCCTCCTTTCTTAGTTTAGTACTGTTCAATACACGGTACTAGATATATCCATAATATACCACTTGGTACTATTTATTGCAAGGTACTTGTTTATATGTATTCACTGACTTTAAAAACGCGCAAATAAAATCCCGAATAAGATTCTGTTGTAGTTCACCATTATTCGAGATTTTATTCGATTCGAACTGCATTCATACAAAGCTTCATTCAATTTTTCTCCTCTAAGAACCAACTTCCATTTGTGACCCTAGTAAATTTCGAAATACACCTTTTCTTTCTTTAGCTAGTTGATTAAATTCACCTTTTTGAACAATTTCACCTTTTCCTAAAACAATAACTTGATCTGCATTGCGTATAGTAGATAAGCGATGTGCAATAACAACAATAGTCATTGTTCCTTTCAATCTTTCTATTGCTGATTGGATTTTCACTTCATTTTCAGTATCTAACGCACTCGTAGCCTCATCTAATACTAAAATCGACGGTTTTCTTAAAATAGCTCGAGCCAATACAAGTCGCTGACGTTCACCACCTGAAAGCCTCACCCCACGATCTCCAATCAGTGTATCAAGTCCATTTGGAAGCATTCGTACAAATTCAGTTGCTGCCGCAAATTCTAATGCAGCCCAAATTTGTTCTTCATTTACATTCGAGTCAATCATCATTAAATTCTCTCTTATACTAGCATTAAATAAGAACGGATCTTGTGGTACATAGCTAATAGCCTGTCTTAATGATAATAAATTATCAGTTGTAAGAGGGGTACCATCTATTAACACTTGACCTTTTTCTGGTTGGATTAACCCCATTAACACATCAATTAATGTACTTTTCCCAGCACCAGAATGTCCTACAATTGCCGTCATACTATTTATTGGAATTTGTACATTAATGTTTTGAAGTGCATATAAAGCTTCTTGCTTATTATAACGAAAAGAAACATCCTTACACTCAATACCTTGTTTTATACAAATCGGCTTTATATGTTTTTGCATGTATATATCCTGCATTTCAACCGCTTCATTACACTCCTGTTGCAATTCCCATAATGACTTAAAGGCAGGAATGCTTGCAGCCAGTTGTTCTAAATTTGACTGAATCGTCATGAACCTTGGCCATAATCTTGAAAAAATGAGAATGATTAATAGTAACTGGGCCGTTTGCGCTTGAAACATATTTACTGACAAAAATATAAAAAATGCAATTAATATAGCCATTGAAATTTTATAAAACAATTGAGAGTTTGACCTTATTCTCATATACTCCATTTGTTCGCTACTCATCTTTTTTGTTATAGATTGAAACCAATCCAAACGTGATCCTTCCAAAGTATTGCTCTTTATATCTTTAATTCCATTGAAATGATCTGTTATACCAGAAAGATAGTCTTTTGCCAATTCTGAGGTCTTACCGCCTAGTATCCGTGCTTTTTTTATAAAAACACGAGAAGCTACCAAGAACAATAAGCCAAAGCCCAAAACAAATACAGTGACTTGGGGAGATAATAAAAACGCAAGCCCTACCTGTATGAATGTAAATAGAATAGTAGCTAGCAATTGTAAAATTAAATTAATCCCATAACTAACACGAGCTAATTCTGTAGTTAATATATTAATTAGATTTGTTTTCCTTTTTTCTAAAAAAAATCTCCACTTTGCTTTTAAAATCATACTATATGTTTCTACTCTTAACTTTCGTACAAAAACTTGTTGCGTTCTCGCATCTCTTAACGTTATATTTCTTTGCAGTATATTTTGACTTAACACTATTAATACATATATACCTAAAATAGAAATTAAACTTGTTGTTTTAGGGAAATTCTGCAAAATTCTATAGACAGGTGCAATAAAAGAAGTCTCCTCACCTGTATTAATTATTCCAGTCATACTTATCATAGGAAGTAATAAAATAATACCTATCCCTTCAAGTAAACTGATTAACACCATACCAAATAAATTCACATACAGTATTTTTCCTGCTGAAGAATATAATTTCTTCATAAAATATATAATATAATTCATCGATGTTCCCCCAATAACAAAGCAAACTTCTTCGTTTTTCTCCAAATACATAGAAACGGACGTAAAGGAAAATATAAAAAATGAAGAAATTTAGGTAACGGCAATGTTTTCGCATCAATTGGATAAGGATATAGTTGGCTCATAATAAATAAAGTTTTTTGCTGATTAGACATTAACGAAAATAAATGTCGACTATGATAAGCAAGTACTTCTTCAGGAACCGGATCGGTATGCAAGTTTATCATTTGCTTGAAATAAAACAAGGCTTCTTGCGCTAACTGTTTTGAATGTTTTTTAGCTACTAATTCCATCATTCTTTCATCCATCCGTACACCTAGCAATTGAGATGACAAAATTAATGCTTGTCCTCCTAAATGTAGCATTTGATATGTTTTCATTAGTTTATGAATCTCACTCCAATTAAGATCTTGATTGACAATTTTTTTTATATCTACTAACCAGCGTAATCTGGACCAACCATGTCTAGCACCATGAGATACAAGAAATAAAAATAAATCTTCCTTCCCTAGCATATATACGGAATTACTCGTAAGGGTGCTTTTTCTCTTTCGCTTCCAAAGCTCTTCAAACCCAGGTTCCTTACTAGGTCCGGGATTTAACCGCCAATGAATCTCAAGCTTAATCTGTTTTGTCGGATGAAAAAATGTTATATGATGATGCCTCCATTTCCAATCATTTAATATCGTTTGAATATAATCGTCTTTTACATACCCCTGCTCTAAAAGTAGCATTTCTACTTTTTCTAAATTTTGAATTGGAATAAGAACGTCCAAATCACAGGATGTTCGTAAAGAAATATCTCCATATAAATCCTGAGATAGTACAGGCCCTTTTAGAAAAATCATACGAATCTCATTTTCATTACATATTTTATTTATTCGTTCCATTTCAGCACTTAAATAAAGCATTTGAAATGTATTTTTTTTATATTTTCTATTCAAGGATTGTACAATATGTGAAGGAATTATTTCCTCATCTACCTGTTTAAGTTTTTGATATATCACCGGATAAACGCGATGATGCACAACCTGTTCAAGAAATAATTCCCAATCAATATCCGAAAACCATTCATTGCTGTAAGTTTGCATTGTTTCATCATCTTTTAACTTCAAAATTGCAAAAAGAAGTTTCAATTCCTTAGACATGAACTCTACATTAAGACCAAAATCTTTCTCCATTTTACTCTCCTTTAATAGTGTTCTCACTTAGCCTCTTTGCAAATGATCCAACGACAGTGAATTTCTCCATTCCTTCCGATCCAGTAACATAAAAAGAACCGCTACGTAACCATGCATGTGCAATTAGTGCCCCACTATTATCCTTAGCAGTTCCTAAATAAAGAGTACTCTCAATGTCACGTTTTTCAAGCATTTTCATCCCAGCTATCGCTTTAACGAGACATTGACTTTCCCAAAAAGTATAACGACTCATAATAGAAATTGCTTCGGACACCTCCTTTAGTGTATCCTCGTGTTGCTGAATTTGAGCAACTGATGTTTCGTTCATGTAATCCCCTAAAGAAGGTGCAACTTTGGAAAAGGTAATACTTTTTAGTACACGCGCCCATCCTAAAAAAATAAAAGCCTCTAAAAATAAAAGCTTTGTTTCCATGTTCAGCAATAAAAATACCCTTAACCTTTTCACAATATTCATTAATCCCTTCCTAACAGTTCTTTTGAAATTACAAATCTATCTATTAGGCTGATCTTTTATTTGAATTAACCCTTCTTGAAATAAACACTCTAAAAAGGAAAGAACTTGCTCTTCACAATCTTTTCGTTCAATATCATAGTTGGATACTAGCATAGTAACAAGCTGATTAATTATTATTGGCTTTTCAATAAGCTCCCATATTTCTCCGCCTATTTCACCTAAGTTATAGTACTTTCCTTTCTGGACATTTAACATAACTTTTTCTCCATCCATATCGCTTACTATATTACCTTTACTTTGGACAACGTTATGTTTTAATGATATTTTTCTCGAGTGGACAACCATCAACCATACTCCCTTTCTGTATAGTATTTAAAATAACTTCCACAAGCTCATGAGCTGTAAATCTTGAAGTCGGGCGACTTACTTGAAACATTTCCATTCCACTTGCAATATGAGTTGAAGTTTCAAAATGCCATTCCATTAATCCTAATTTAGAAATCAAAGAACTCCTAAAAGTATGACGGTATAATTTATACAAGCGTGCGAGCCCTTCTATACGGGTCGTCTCAATATCTTCTCCCTGTGTTTTTACTAATTCAATAACACCAGCAAGAGGTAATGGATCTGGAAAGAATTGAGAATTCACAGGAACAGCATACTTCGTTTCTCTTTCAAACAAAGGGCTCAATTGCGCTACTTCCATCCCCAACTCATTTATGCTCTCTTGCCATAATTTTTGTTGTGCGTAAGAAGGATGAACTATTGCAGTATTTTTATTCAAACGAGACACAGCAACTACATCATCACTTAAAAGCTGATATCCTTTATTCAAAAAAGCCGAGGCTAACGTTGATTTTCCAGCTCCTGAATCACCAATTAATGCGTATGCTTTTCCATCTATGGCAATTACACTCCCATGCAATGGGAGTGTTTTACGTTGCATTAAAAGCGCCCCCATACAAGTTCCTAGAATATATAAGCGAATTTTATCTTCTTCTGCGTCTGCCATAGGTGAAAAGGTGATTTTCTCGCCGGCCTGTATAGAAAATATTGCAGTTTGAGGAACATGAAACATAACTACATTATCCTCCACTACAATTGTTTTTTGCTTTTCCGCGCTATATTTACACCACTGTTCTGACAAATCCGTTATTTCAACTTGAACATCTGCCACCTCTTTTTTTTCATTCAGCTGAGACAATTCGGGTAATGGAATTTCACTTACTATTTTTAACCCGAAAGCTTGATATAACACATTCCCCATAGAATCAAACATCCTATCCCCCACATTGTCAATTTTTTGAAAGCTCTTATATAATAAAGCTATATAAGAGCTTTATTTTTCCAATGACTTAACTGTACTTAACTGGATCATCTGGGTCAGGTTGAACAGCATCTGGATATTTATGCCCAGGCCCAGCCATAGTCATATTAATATTAAGTACTTCTAATACAGGTTGTTTCCATTCCTTTTTCATACGTATCACCTCCTTTCATATTGCTTTTTTTATAAATCGATAGAAGATTAAGCTGCGCATTAAAACTCTAAAATCTAAATCAAATGCATATTCTGGTCGAGGTTCTTTACAAATTTTTGAGATAGCTTTCTTAATTACCTCTACATTTAGAAATTCAGAGATTACTGGATCTACACTAAGTTCTTCAACTTCCTCAATAAATTCATTCCAAAAAGGAGCCATACGGTAAACACCATCTGCACCTTGAATACCGCGAACCCGTTGATTCAATCGTACTTTATCAGGAAGGAAGCTCTTTGTGGCTCTCCGGATCAGGGCTCTATCTAAACCATTTTGAACATACTGTTCTTCTGGGACTGACAAACAAAATTGAATCAATCGTAAGTCATTTGTGGGATCACGATCCCATAAGGCATAACGTAATGATAATTTCGTTTCATACGTGCCATTTATGCTCCAATAATATGGTTTTTCAAACTGTTCTCTTTTCATTTCATATGCATTAGAAATAGCGGTGCCTGTTATATCGATTTCTTGTTCTCTAAGTCTGTCAAAAACATTCATTTCCCTTGCAAATTCCGGATTAATTATTACGGAATTTGCATCTTGTTTTCCTGAAAAAAGTAACTGATGCAAAAATGGAAATGCCTTTCGTCTTACCACTTCAAAAACACGTGACTTTTTTACTCCTATATTTCTACTATATAAATATAGTTCACGATAAAAACGAATCCAATGTAGCTTTTTCAATAACATTGCCTGGTAATCTAAAATAGGTCCCCATGATACTGTCCAATTACCTCTTTGACCACTAAGAAGTACTCCTATTCCCTGCTGAGATGCTTTTTCATAAACTCCACTCAACCAAAAAGTATTCTCAAAAAATTTATATGGCATCTCCATTGTTTCCAGCCAATCATCAATTTCCGATAGTGGGCTTCTCTCTGGCAATTCTAAATAATAATCCTGTATATTCCCTACATGCTCTACAGTCGATTGAATAAATGGTCTTTCGTCAGCTATCCTACCTTTGTGTGTCCAATCTTCAAATCCTTCTACTGGAACATAACTATACGTATGTAATTTTTTATTTTCAGTCCGTAAATCCCTTGCAGCAAAACTAACGACAGAACCTGAGTCTAACCCTCCACTCAAATGGGCTCCGACTTGGTGGTGTGTTCGCAAACGTGCCTTCACTGCACTTTTATACACCTCTCGAAACGCCTCTTCATACTCTTCATTTGATTTTAAATTAAGCATTTTCCCAACAGTTGGTGTATAGTATCGTGAAAACTTCACTTCGCCTTCCTTTACCAAAATAGTGTGTGATGGAGGCACTTGTTCTATATATTTGTAAACTGTTAACTGTGGATCTACCGATTCGAAATTTACAGGTATAGCTAAAAATTCAGCAAGCCACTGCTCATTCAATTTTTTCTCAATATACGGTAGAGTAAATAACGGATTTATAATGGTACAAAAAGCAAGTTTTTCCTCACCACGATAAAAATAAAGGGTCCGACTTCCTGAAAAATCTCTGGCACCAAAAAGAATTTGTTTTTTCTCATCCCAAATCATAAAGGCAAAATCGCCTACCAAATATTTTGGAGCCGCTTCCCCCCATTTCTGATAAGAGAGTAAAATCAACTCACTATCTGTCATGTTTTTTCTATCCGAATAATCCACTTGTAATTTTTCAAATAACTCATTACGATTATCAATAATAGCATCTGCTGTAATTGCCAATTGCTTTTCATAATTATAAAAGGGTAATTGTTCACCAACTGACTCTGGTGTAATCCATTGTGCATGACATCCTAGAAAAGCATTTTCTTTGTGCCATATTTGAATATCGTCAGCAGGGTACTTTTGTAATTCACTCATTAATCGTGTGCCATGTTCAATTGATATAGGTTCATTATTAAAGTGAATAATGCCAGTTATAGCGCTCATTTCTTCCTCCTAATATATGAAAAGTTACTACAATTACTATTTACATATTAAATTCGTTAAACATACCCCTTTATCATTCTTTTTAAAGAACGAAATTTTTTATTTTTATTACTTTCTCAATTACATGCTTTAATTTACTCTCAGACTTATATATTATAGACATTTCCAAATCTATACTCCTCCCTTTTTTTATGTAAATTGAAACTGAACACTAGAAAAGATTCATTATAAAGAACAATTAGTGGTACGTATACAAATCTAATTCAAATTCCATTTTCACTTACTTTTCTTTTAATTCTTCCATTCTACAGCTTTTAAAATGCTTTGAATTACCCTTTGTTGATCTTCTGCTAACATATTAGATCCTGAAGGCAAACAAATTCCACTTTGAAATAGGTACTGCGACACATCTTCATTTTTGCTATGCGGATAATACTTCATCTCTTTAAAGAGCGACTGCATATGAAGTGGCTTCCACATAGGACGCGCTTCAATGTTCTCTTCTGCTAAAATTCTCAACAATTTCCCAATAGAAATCCCAGATTCCTTTTCATCAATTGTCAATGTAGTAAGCCAACGATTTGGGCGAGTATGTTCTAATTCAGGCATAAAATAAAACCCTGGCATGTTAGATAGCGCTTCGTAATACCGTTTATATACAAATCTTCTAGCTCTCACCCTATCTTCTAACACTTCTAATTGTCCTCTACCAATACCAGCTAAAATATTACTCAGTCGATAATTATACCCTATCTCACTATGCTCATAATGTGGAGCTGGATCCTTTGCTTGTGTCGCTAAAAATCTCGCTCTTTCCAATGCTTCTACATCATTAGAAACTAGCATTCCACCACCTGAAGTTGTAATAATTTTATTTCCATTAAATGAATAAACACCAAATTTCCCGAATGTACCGCTTGCTTTTCCTTTATATGTAGAACCAAGAGATTCTGCTGCATCCTCAACTATAGGAACATTATATTGATGACAAAGTGAGAGAATTTCATCTAGTTTAGCACTCTGACCATATAAATGAACAAGAATGATAGCCTTAGGCAAATTCCCCATTTTATTAGCTTCATATAATGCATGTGCCAATGCACTCGGTGACATATTCCAGGTTTCCGGTTCTGAGTCAATAAATACCGGTTCCGCTCCCAAATAAACAATCGGATTTGCACTCGCTACAAAAGTAAAACTGGAACAAAATACTGTATCTCCCTTTTGAATACCTAATAACTGCAAAGCTAAATGAATAGCAGCAGTACCTGAACTAACTGCAGTACCTCCTCTAACTCCTACAAAAGATGCAAGTTCTCGTTCAAACCCATCGACATTTGGCCCAAGAGGAGCAACCCAGTTTGTATCAAATGCATTTTGGATATATTTTTGTTCATTCCCACTCATGTGCGGAGAGGAAAGGTAAATTCGCTTTTTATGCTGAACTGTGTGCATGTAAACACATCCTTTATACATATTTAAATACTATGTATCTAAAAACATATGCTTTAATACAGATATATCAGATAATCTCCTTAAATTATCAATTGTATAATGTGCTTTATAAGCTTGCTCAACTATAAGATTATGGTAAATTCCATCTTCTCTACTAATATGGATCGTTAACCATTTCAATTTCTTGGCCGTTATAAAATCCTTACTTAAATTATCTCCTATATAGACACATTGCTCATGAGGCACCTGTAATTCCTTACTTATTTTTTCATAAGGAATTTTGCTTGGTTTCCAACATTCTTTTCCTAGCTTATCAGTGAGAATTATTGAATGAACCCTCTCTTTTAACTTTAATGCATTTATTTTTCTTTTTTGAGCAACTAAATATCCATCTGAAATAAGTCCTATTTTAACGGTATTAACCAAATTATTTAGTACCCAATCCGCTTCATCCAACAATTGAATATCTGGTTTATGGAACCTATACTGTTCTATCAAATTACTAATCAATTTTTCATCATAATCAATGTCTAACTTTTTAAGTGTTTTATTAAACACAAACTTTCTTTCACCTGAATTGAATAATCGAATTGCGATATTATAAAAACCAATTTTTCCATAGTTATCTTTAATCCAATCATCCACTGCTTTAAAGCCACTTACGACATAATCTTTCTCTTTATATAAAGTATCATCCATATCAAAAACAATTGCTTGAATCACCATATTAAATACTCTCCATAAAAACCGCTTCGTCATATCTAAGCATTGTTAAATTTTCTCTCCAATTAAAGTCTTTATCTATAAAGACTTCCCCCTGACACATTTTAATTGTCCAAAGTGGAAAATTCGCTCCTGCTTCTATTGATAGTGGTATTCCTCCTCCAAAACGAGGGTTTATTTCAATAAACGTAATTTGCCCATCCTCCTTTTTAAAACATTGTAAAGTAATACATCCAATAGGATTAGGAAGAGCTTTTATTACAGTTTCTGCTGCTTGGATGATGTCAAAATCTTTCTTGGTCACACCTTTACTTACCTCACCTGCTCGTGTCTCTATACGCAATCTAGGAACGATCGTTTTTATATTCCCATAGAAATCTACCATGACATCTATAGTGTATTCCTCTCCTGAAACGTACTCTTGTATCATAGCGTTAGGTATATACTCCTTAAAAAATTCCAATTCCTTTTCATTCATTATTTTTGTTACACCTTTACTAGAACTGCCATCAAAAGGTTTAATTAATAGTGGAAATTGATATTCCTTTCTTCCAATCTCTTCATCACTATACACTCTAGGAGTTGGTATATTATTAGAGACAAAAAAGTTATATGTGTATTTTTTGTTATTAGCAATTTTATTTAATTCCATACTAGAAACTAGTACTTTTACACCAATACCTTCAAAAACCTCCGAATTATTAGCCATAAGGATTAATTCCGTATCAATTAACGGAATTATTAGATTTATCATTTCAGATCTACATATTTTTAACAATTCATTTATATATCCTTCTTCATTTACACGCGGAACAATAAAATGCTTATCGCTAAAGTAAATGGTAGGAGCAGTTTCTTTTAAGTCTGCAGTAAAGATTTTCCCTTTGATTCCTACTTGTTCAAATACCTCCTTAAATTTTTTAATTAAAGTGACCCTCCTACCAGAGCTAGTAAACAAAATGTTCATTTTATTCCCCCCCATGCTCGATTCCCCCCTTAAAAACTGGCATAGTCACATGCTTATTATTTGTTATCCCTTCCGATTTTAAAACCTTACTAAAAGTTAGATATAAAATTTTCAAATCTAAAAGAAAACTTTGATTCTCAACATACCATACATCTAATTTAAATTTCTCATCCCATGAGATACTATTTCTTCCATTAATTTGAGCCCATCCAGTGATTCCGGGTTTAACATTATGCCTTTTAGCTTGCTCTTGCGAATATAAAGGCATATATTCCATTAATAATGGTCGAGGGCCCACCAAACTTAATTGACCTTTTAGCACATTTATTAATTGTGGTAATTCGTCCAAACTATATTTCCTCAGGAATTTTCCAACTTTAGTTAATCTAGCGTAATCTGGTAAGAGCTCCCCGCTATTATCTCGCTCATTGGTCATCGTACGAAATTTATAAAGATAAAAGGGTTTTCCATGTAACCCTGGACGTTGTTGTCTAAATAAAATAGGTGATCCTATCTGGGTTTTAACTATAATTGCTACTAAAAGAATAATGAAAAAAAAGCAAATTAATAATAATAAAGAAATAAAGATATCCAACAGTCTCTTCATTACCAATCATTCCCCCATCTTAAATTATTACAAATGCTTTTCCAAAGTGAAATAATATATAAAGTATTCATTACGGATTGAAATCAAGTATTTTCAAGTTGTAAGTAAAGAATTGTATTCAATTTTTCTTTACTTATCACCTGCAAACATTTTCTTTAGTACACAACTTTAAAACTTAATAAGTAGAAGAAAGCAATACACATAGGTGCAAAATATATTTTCCAAATGCTTATCCAAGAGACTATTACACACTGTAAAAATCTCAAAAAGTATATTCACAAAAACAATTTTATAAACAACGCTTAATAGTATAAAAAAACATTTATTATTAAAACATTCTCCTACTCACTATTTTTTAGTATGCAGTTAACGTAATAACAAAAAGCTATTATGTTTATAAAAAACATAATAGCTTTTCTCTTTTCTATAGTAGTAACTAAAAGTCAATAAGCATATTATCTATTAGGAATTAGACTATTTCGAATGATTACATTGGACAAAACCCTTCCATGTACCATTATATAATACTTTATAGACATATTTATTAAGAGCCACTCTACTTCATTTCTCATAACTTTTTGAAACTATTCAAATTTAATTATCACCATGCATTAATTTGAATCGATTACACCATTAACAATATTTCCTTGTAAAAATTCCCTCCCCGTAATTGTAATTTTCGCATTATTTAACACGTTATTTTGAATTACTACTTGAGGTGTACTACTCGTTGTTCTATTATCTATCCCAACTTGCATCAAATTTGTGGAATTTATAATATTATTTTGAATTATCACTTGCTTACCAGTAAACGCTGCATCCAAAACAATAATAGCTCTCTGAAGAGTATCATTTGTAATTTTTATAGTATTTCCCCTTAACACTATTTCATCAGATACATTTTGAATATTCAAGACCGTACCATTTGGTTTTTCTATATGACAATCTATCATCTTGAATGCTTTGAGGTTATTCACTGTAAATAACGTGTTATTTCTATCTATACTAAAGAACTTGCAACCTTTTAATTCTAAAGTGCTTCCTGTACTTGCTATCCCCAAAAAGATTACATCCTTAAAAAAGCAATTTGTATACGTCCCTGCAACTAGGGTTGGGGGTTTAACATTATTAAATATAATATTTTCAAATATCCATCCTGATTTAACTGTTCCTACTGGTACATAATTTAAATACAAAACGTCTTGTCCTTCAAATATACAATTTGAGATAGTTTGCGGTTCATTTTTCAGCTCTAATGTCCACTGATACAATGATGACAAGGAATTAAGTTTATCTGTATCGTTTATAAAACGACAGGAATCAACTTTAACCGCATATGGAAAGGGAGTATCAATAATCATTTTACTATTAGAAAAAACATTATCCGATATATTAATAGATCGATTTACATATACACCTTGAACATTTACTTGCGCTCCGTATACATAATTATTGGAAAAAATAACATCTCCTAACAAAGAGACCTTGGTTAATCGGATATTATTCCCTGTTACGATTACCCTATCTGCACCACCATTAATAGACAACCCAACATAAGCATTTGTAATGGTATTCATAATAGAATTATTCGATATATAGATAAATTTCCCATTTACAACAATAATATTATAATTTTTATTATCATGAAAATTATTTCTTTCAATATATATATATTGATTTAAATCATATCCATCTTCAATATCTAGTCCACTTTGTGGATTGGTACCTGCGATGTGATGAATATCATTATCTCGAATATATACATTCTTTGCCCCACATACACTAATCCCTTGTCTACGGCAATCATGTAAATTACATTTTTCTATATAAGTATATTGCGAAAAAGAAGGTACCCGAACATTTATTAAACAATTTGCAGGAGCAGGAACATTCCCTTGATGCAAAACAACTTTAGCATAACTTGCTCCATTAGGGACTTCTACTTCATCAAAGAATTGTACATTGGTTTTTGAAGATAAAAATATATTGTTTGAAGTGTAAAAAATGACATCATAATAATCGCATTTTATTTCAGAACCCAATGCTCCAAATCCATTTCCATATAATCCAAAGTAACCATACTTTACAATAGCCACTTGGTTCATATCAATTTGCAAATTGGAACGTATCTTTGTTGTACTACTTACCAATGAACCATCTGTTGTATTAATTGCTCCCTGTTCAAATGAACTTGCTAATGCTGTAGGAAAAGGTGAAATCTGCCCAAAAGTACTGTTCAGTGTAATGGCATCTCCTGTACAATCTAAAATATCTAGATTATCTAAAGATACAAACCGTGTATTGTTCCCCCCATCAGCAGGTGGAGTAAAACTCCCCAATTCAATGCCGTACCCTGCCTCATGTGTTCCCCCACTAGAGTAATCATGTGTATATCTATCTCCTTGGATAATACCATTTGTTATCCTAGAATATACTTGATTTCTACGAAAACTTATAATTGCATATCCAGTCAAATTATTTGTTTCCATTTTTAATGTCGAACCGTTTAGATTCAAAGTTAAATGACTTGGTGGTTCGATGGGTGTTTGTTTATCAATCAAATATATTCCTCTAGGTAACACAACTTCCGTATAACCTTGTTGAGCCGCCCATACTAGAGCATTATTAATACCTTGGGAAGTATTGATAGCATCAGTCCCATCATTCTTAACATCCCATCTATCTAATTCTAATACATATATACTTGTAGAATTTGTAGCTTCAAATGATTTTGGAATCCATTTTAATTGCGTACTATCATAAGTTAAAATGTCATTATGAAAAGGAGGCTTGGACACCAAATCTAAATCATTCAAATTCCCAAGATTATCCCTTCTTCTCCACATCAATTCACACCTCTTTTTTGCTTTTCTACATCTTATGTTTCATAAGGTAAATTGATTGGATATAAGAGAAGTAATATCACTTTTTATTGTTTTTAGAGATCCATTATTTAGAAAGTCTTTTTACAATTCCTTTCTAAAAAGGTCTATTCTTACTAGCTGTTTTCATTTCAATACTCTTTTATTTATAACTATTTAAACTTACAATATTATTAAAAAGACACTATACTCTTTATACCTAACGCCCCTATTATTACCTACTATTATTTTCAGAACAACCTAAAATCTCTTCCGTAAATAAAGCATTTTTTACTGTGATATGGAAAAAATAAAATTATAATTTATGGATAATTATCATTCGGAAATTTCCGAGTTAATATTTTCGGCTTTATTTTTTTTATTAATATCCGGGTTAAATTAAGGAAATATCTATACTCTTCCGCCTCTTTAAATACCATCCAAAAGATCAGATTCGGAATAATCAGACACAAAATACTACGTATTGCCATGTCCATAAATATATTTATGTGAAAAATATAACCAATAAAATCCGTTGCTATAATAGAAAATAATACAAGCACTACAAACAAAATATATCTAATAAAATATACTTTTACAGATTTTTTGAAAATCATTTTAAATATAATATAAGGGTCATACCAAAAGTAAGTACATAATCTACTAATAACAGTCCCTAAAAGCACTCCTGCTATTCCTATTTGTTTCGCAAGAATTATAGAAACTACAATATTTATAATTGCCGCTATAATAGGTCTGTACTTCCCTTTTTTAAATAAACCTGTGGTTTCTCTAAACATTGTAGTTGTATTTTGCATTCCTGAAGTGAAAAAATTAAGTAATATGAAAAATAATACATACTTATTAAACACATATTCCTCACCTAACCAGATTGTTATAAAAGGATTTATCAAATTCCAAAGGCAAACTGTACAAAATCCATATATCCAAAAATTTAAAAAGTTAATTACACGAAAAATAAAATATTTTTTTTCTGCATTTTCTTTCACATTCAAATTTCCAACACTAGCAGTGATAGAATAAAACAAATAGCCTAATAAGGTATTTAATGTATTTAAGATCAACAAATAATTTGAATAAACCCCAACCCAAATAACCCCAATAAATTTCGATATAACTATATTATCTGTTGCATTAATTACTACACCACTAATTTTATATAGCAACAAGGAATACAAATTCTCAAAAAACTCACGTCTGTCTGTCTTAGATAATTTCGCATTATTTTTTTCTTTTAAAAATGGATATAATTTATTTGCCTTATTTGCAATATATACATTCTCAATTACTTTTAATGTTAATTGAGCTACCAGTACTACAATGTAATCACTAATAATTATTAATAAAACAATTTGTAATGCATTAGATATAATCATGAACAAAGTGTGTATTTTAGAAATAATATAGTTACTTTGATCAGCAATAATAATAGATTGCTTATATACAAAATAATATGATGACACTGAACTTATTAAAAATAAAAGATAGATAATGTTAATGTCTTTAATCGTAGTATCTGCATTCACTAAATGATCAAGAAATGGCAATAGAGATAACCCTATTAATAAAACTACTACTCCTATTAATCTGTATGCTTTTTGATATAAATTCATTAATGCCTGTATTTTATAAATATCCTTCTCAGCTAATGGCCTATATAAACTATATATTATAGCTGTATCAAATCCTAAATTAGCTAGGGAAAACATCAATAGTATACTTGTAAAAAGCCCATCCACACCTAAATATTCTATACCGAGTGTAAAAATAAAAACAGTTCGAACAACAAATCCCATACCAATACTAATTATTTGTCCAGACAAACCGAATAAAATATTTTTTAAGGAGTTTTGTATTCTCATCGTAATACCTTCTATATTTTAATTGTTTTGCGTACCCACTCTACTAAATTTGGCACTAATCTTCCTCTTTAAAATCGGGAAAAACTTTGTTATCCTGTATTTTAATAACGCTTTTCTTCGTTGCGCCTTGAAATCATAATCTAGAAACCAATTTAGTAAATTTTTATCTGTAATACAATCACAATTTTGTTTCATTCGCACTTGGATTAAATTCCAATACATTTCAATGAATGTATTAGTAAAAAACTTCACCTCATTATTTAAAGAAGTTTTAACGTACTGATAAAGATTACTTGGAATATTAAAACCATATTCACGAGGGTCTCTCCCTTCAGCAATAATTCCCATAATTGTTCTTAAACATTTTTCACATTTACAACAATTTTCTTCATTTTTAAAACATACCCTGATATTAACAGGTTCTTTACTAGCTGAATAATGGTCCACAACAACTTTAATCTTTTCTTGTCTAGTAAGTTCGTATCCATCATGAAAGACTGTTCCAGATGCATATTTTATTTCATTATCCACAGTTGGATCAGATGCACAAGTAACTTGATATAATGGGGAATTAGAACTTGCAATATATATACATTTTATCTTAAGTTTAAAAGCTATTGGAATAGCTGCAGATATTATTGCTAGACCATGATGCAATCCATGCCACCATGTATCGTTTAACTTTTCTCTAAAATCATGGTCAATGTTCCCTGCAATTATAAAGGTCCCATAGTTAGATTGTATAAAAATATTTTCTAGTCCATTATCCTTTACAAAATTTACGGCATTTTCTTTATCTGCCTCCCATACTTTACTACCCTCTATTTCATTTTCATGCCATCCATATTCAGTAACTAGCAAGGGGTGTTTATCTTTTATTCTTATAAATGTAGTAAGTGCATCCAATCCACCACTAAATAAAGATGCCGCTTCAAGTTCCGGAATGTAAACATTATCAATAATTTCTCCTACAACCATGGATCCTTTAAATTTCACACCAGGAAACATGTTTTGATATGCATTTTTTATATTATTTAAACAAATATAAAAAGATTTATCTAATTCATTTATTACTATTGTTGAATTAGTAATCCATACAAGAGGAACTACATTCGCAACAAACGGAATAGCCAAAATACTTAAAGAGATGTCAGATACATCATAGTTATATTCAAGAAACATATGATTACTTGTCTTAAAATACTTTTGTAAATCCCCCTTAATACTAAAATAATAATCAACTCTATTATTTCTTACGACAATTTTATCGAGAATTATACTATTCATTTGAGCCTCCTAATAAATCGCCATTTTTATCACAATACATTTGTTAATTAGAGAACTGTTTTAACCATTGATTTACTACATCAAAATTCACTTGAACATCCGTGATAAACTCTGCATTTATCATTTTTTCGAGATTATTTAAATCTTCTCTATCAATCAGATTTAAATTATACGTTTCCCCCATCCCCTTAGCTCTTTCATCTATAGAGATAATTATTGCACGTTTTTTATGACGCATAGCAAATATACCGCCATGTAAACGTGTTCCAATATAATCAACGGCTGTATTTAGGATTTTTTCATATGCCTCTATAGTAGGAGATATAATTTTTATACCTTGTATACCCTCTAAAGATTTTAAATATTCAAAATCATCAGCGTCTTGTATCCAAAAGTAGACATTTTCATAACTTTTGTTAAGTATATCTATCAGTAATTGATCTTTTTCACGATCTTTAGAATGATGAGTTAATGTAAAAACAACCGATTCCGATTTTCCACTCGGAATTCCCCTACAAAAATCAGGCGTAAAAGACCACAAAGTTGCACAACCAGTATTTAGAGCTTTAAACCCCATTTCTTCTAAAAATTTTTTTGTTCTTTCATCTCTAACGCTATGTATATATTCATGCGATAAAACTTTTCTATATAACATTTTTGTATAGGGATTTATTTTATTCCCTTTGCCTGCACCCACTCCAACCAGAATACTCCCCTTTAAAGGACCATAATTAAATATATTTATATTCCACTGTGGAAAATGAGTAAACATATCCATTGCTAGCAAATTCGAACCACCTACAAACTTATATTTCGCATCACTATAAATCTTTACCCTATTTGATTTTCTCGCTACTTGGTACCAATGAAAAGGTGAAACATGAGTAGGTAATGTTAAAACATATGCATTTTTAGTTATATCAGAAAGATGATGCTTTACACACTTCATTATTATATCGTCACCCTTGTTAAGAGAACCTACTGATGTATCTAATACTAAAACATTATCCATAAAAATAATTCCCCCAAGTATCTTTTATAAATAGTAAAAGATTTTTTAGTTTTATAGCTTAATCTATTCTAATTCAATTAACCTATATATCTTTTCCACTTCTATTTCATTACCATAATTTTTTTGGCTTACATTATTAACAATTTCATTTCTGAATTCAACATCATCAATCATTTTTTTTATTCCTTCGACAATTCCCTTTATACCCATTGGACAAATATATCCATCTACGCCGTTCTCCAACTGACTTTTGGCAGTTGAAAAATTAGTTATTAATACTGGTTTCTTAAGAATTTGCGCTTCCCGAACTGTTACTGCCTTCCCTTCGTATCTAGAAGGTTGTACATAAATATCACATGCTTTTATGTACGGGTACGGATTAATCTTCTTACCTAGTAAAACAAATTTATCTTGAAGTCCTAGTTTATCTATCAACAATTTAAGTTCCGCTTCTTGCGGCCCATATCCAACTATGTACCACTCGATATCATACCCTTGATCTAATAACTGTCTAAGCGCATATATAGCGTCATCAATTCCTTTAGCATGCGAAAGTCTAGCAACAGTAATTAACTTGATTCGCGCGCTATTTATTGATATTTCCTGAGTAATATCTCCTTCATTGGATTGTTCACAAACAAATTCAGAATCTATTATATTTTCTATCACTTGCACCTCTTTATTAATATAAGGTAGACTATTCAGGAATGTATCTCTACAACTTTCAGAAACCGCCACGATATCATCCATTTCCCTCCACATTTTACATTCCATTTCTTTGTTAAGTTGTATGTTCGAATAATCAGTATGAATCCACCCAATTTTTCTTTTCGCTCGAACTTTATCCCCTATAAAATAATGCGGCCATAAAAAACTTATCGCAACATCGTACTCTTCTCTCAATTTTGGAAGAAATGGAAGAGATATTCTCCATCCATATTGAATGACAAAGTATCCAGGTTCTTTACTATTTACAAACCTTCCATGCATAACACCCATAACTTTTCCTATCATCCTAGTAATTCCAATTGAGAAATGCCCTTCTTGTAATATCTGTTTAATTGATTTTCTAAAAGTAGTATATTGTTGCAATTCTTCTAATAAATTCGGCTCTTTGGGTAGTAAAGAGAAAAATCCTCCTTCATGTTTAAATAACATTAAATCTATATCATACTTACTGTAATCAATTGTATTTAATAAACCAATCAAACTTCTTTCTACTCCACCAATTTCCATATCAAAAGATGTAATTAATATTCTTTTCTTTTTCATAATAGGATACCTCACAAAATCTATTATTGATTTCTCTTCTTCATTTTATATTAGTATTTTGCTGTTACGCTTACCAATTTTCCTTATACATCAGACATATAAAATGAAAACAAATTAGATTACCCTACTTCTTCCTTGCACACAATTCCATATAACGATAGCCACTCGTAAATGTTATCGTTAATATCAAAGCCTAATTTCGATATATTGTTAATTATGAATTCCCTGTCTGGTCTTTCTTTTAACAAGGCTTTATAAATTTCTTTACACCATATTTCAATTTCTTCATCTAAGTCAACAAATGACATTATCCCTAACCCCATATCAGTATTATTAGGTAGTGTATCTGCTACAACACATGGTACACCTGCAGATTGCGCTTCTAAAGTTACAATACCAAACCCCTCAAACAAAGAAGGAAAAATAAAAACATCAAAGCTCTTCATGAGTCGTGGAATATCCTTCCTAACGCCCAAAAATCTAATGTTTTCAAAAATCCCTAATTGCTTTGCTTTTAATTCAATAGAAATCCTTAACGGACCATCTCCTACTAGAATAGCAACAAAATTTGAATCTCTTTTTAAAATTTGCTTTAAAACTTTTAGGATAAAAACATGATTCTTTGACTCTGAAAAACTTCCTATATGTCCTATTAATTTTGCTGTATTCGGTATATTAAGTTCCCTTCTTACGCTGACACTACTTCCAGCATCTATATCAGTAAATTGATTAATATCTATACCGTTTTTAATCAGTTCTATCCTCTGACTTTGAAGCATCCTTTCACCAAATAAAAAACGTGCTGCTTCAACGCTACACGCACAATAATTAGTTCCAGCATATTTAATAATAGATTGCAAAACCTTTAGGATAACTCTTGCTTTTATTCCAGAGTCTTGTGGCCAATTATTACTATGGGAATGACAAATCCTCTTTTTTATACCAGCTATTTTTGCCGCTACAGCAACGAAACCACCTTGATAATCCGTATGTGCATGTACAACTTCATATTGATTATCCGACATAATTTTCACAAGTTCTTTAACATAGGCAAAAGGTCCTATTTGTCCTAAACTAGGTACCTTATATATTCTCCCACCTAAGGCCATTATTTCATCTTCGTAATCATTTTTCTCATTTCGATGGGATACAAAATCAAACTGAAGCTGCTCCCTATCTATTTTCCTATATATATTCATTAATAATGTTTCAGCTCCCCCGCGATTCAGAGCGCTGACAATGTGTAAAACCTTCTTTTTATTTATAGGTTCAGGCTTAGAATCTATCCCCATTCAACAATCCTCTCCTAGCATTTTGCACTTTATTATCAAAGTAGATTACTCTTATAGATAATTCCCAAAGTAATTACATGTTCATATACAAAATAAATAAAATAGCACACTAGAACTGCATAATACATCAACTTTTGATCTTTATCTGTAAATGACTTCACAACCCAAGAAATTAATATTAACTGATACAATCCAAAATATATGGAGAATCTAGCAAATATCCAATTCTGTGTTGAAATAATCATAAAAACAAGACCTAATATAGACATATTTACAATATAATCACTTTCAGGGAATAACGCCCTCATTTTATCTTTCCCAAGGTAAGCCAGTATAATTGGCACTATATTCACAGCAACCCTAAGTATATTGGCACCACCTTCATGAAATTCCTTATATTGACCATATTGAGTATTTCCAATAGCCGAAAATAAAATTTCCGAAAACTGATTAAAACCTATTACTACACATACCGCTAAAAAAAGGAGCAAATATGTCGTTCCTGACCAGGCTTTTTTTCTTACAAAAAAGTATATTGGCATTAAAACTAATGCACTTGCATGAAATGTTGATGCACATAATACAATTAATGTATATTTTTTCCATTTTCCTTCGAAAATATATTTTGTAGCAGCAAAAATAATTGCAGCGGCTAAATATTGCCTAATCCCATTCATTGATGTTAAATACATACCCGACGTAATATAAACATATAAACTCAATTCAATTAGTCTTGAATATTTATATAGTGTTGCTACAATGAGTACATTTGTTATCAATGCTGTAGTAAAAACCATTACTTGAGGATTATCCGTATATTTTTTCAAAACCATTTGAAAAATATTAAAGCCCATGTCTTTATTAGTTTGAACATATTCCCAATTAAACTCCGTTATTTTATATGCATGCATATAAAAATAAGTATCCCCAATATTATTTCGAAGCCCCGCCACCAACACAAGAGATAAAGCCGCCATTATAATCAACAGCCTATTGGGCTTTATCAATGTAAGACTATTAGTCACTGGTATAGCAAAATACCTTGCAAAAAATGCGAGCATGAATACTATAGCAAGATTCATCCAAAGTATGGTCATTATTCTGTCCTCTCATTTAATTACTAAATAAGTCTCTACATGTTTACTTTCATTTTTGTTTTCATTGTAATATAACTATAAAGGATAGCCCCAAATGGCAGTGCACAAAGTGTCAGTCCTTTACATGGCGATTCTTGTATAAACTTTCTATTTCTCGATATGAAACTACTAGATACATAATGTATAGCTTGCCTATACTTAAATAGTCGATTAGTAAATGGTAATTTCATAAGTTCCTTGCGATAAAAAGCAAAACCTTTTGGGTTTCTACGATATTGGTTTAGCATATTCATTGATGATCCATCAGCCATGTATTCCACATAACAAAGCGCTTCGTTCATTAGTAACATCTCATACTGTTGATCTAACATGTAATATTTGTATGCTAACCCTACATATTTTTCATTTTTAAAAATTGGGTATGGATATTTCTTAGTCAATTCTGTGCGATAGACCAATTTTTTATCACCTGTGACACCATGTTTATTGTAAAGATCAAAAAGCGTGGAGTGTTTAAGGTTCTCTGGTAACTTTGAGCCAATTATTTGTCCATTTGTATACAAATCCAATCCAATTATCCCGCTAACTTCTTCATTTCCATAGCTACTCCAAAAAGAAAGGATTTTTTCTACCGCTTCATCGGGCATATAATCATCAGAATCAATACAAACATTTAACTCCGTATCAATCATTTCATATGCTGTATTATGAGCACCATGCATCCCTTGATTTTGTTGCCAATGATACTTAATTTTGATATGTTTTTCAGCAATCCAGCTATCCACCAATTCTTTTGTGTTATCACTAGATCCATCATCTATTATTAACCATACAAAATCCTTACATGTTTGATGTTTTAAACTCTCATAACAATTTGCAAGACAATATGCTCTATTATAAGTAGGGGTGAAAATCGTTAAATTCTTCAAATTACTCACCTCGAAAGTACAGAATAATAGTCTTGAGTTAATTCAGCCGTATGTTTTATATCGTATCCTTTTGCGAATACTACTTGAGTTGGTGTTTTCCTCGAAAAATTACTAGTTTCTATATTTTTCATTTTTTCTATCCAAGCAAATTTATCTGTTAGAGAAACATGTTCAACTAAATTCATTCCCAAGTCCACCTCTTTCGTAATAGTATCAGATATAATACAAGGTAAACCAACTCCTTGCGCCTCTATGAGAGTGAGTGGCAATCCCTCATGTATGGATGGAAAAACAAATACATCAAATGCTTGAAGTATCCTTTCTATATCGTCTCGTATCCCGAGAAACCGTATATGCTTCTCCATATTCAATTCCCTTACTTTATTTTCAATTCCCACGCGAAGCGGCCCTTCGCCAGCTAATAAAAGAATTGAATCCGGCTTAAATCGAGTTAACTGCGCGAATAATTCTATAAGGTAAGCATGATTTTTTTGATGAGCAAATCTTCCAACATGACCTACAACAAGAGTATCTTTCTCAATTTGTAATTCTTCTCTTACTTGTTTTCGTATGTCTGGACAGAACAAAAATCTATCACAATCAATTCCATTTTTTAAGATTCTAGCTACATCGGCTTTATCCGCAAATAGCCATCTGGCAGCAGCATTTGAACATGCTAACAAATGTGTTGCACATATGGCTATTGATTTTCCCGCATACCATTTATAGATTTTTGCAGCAATACCACCCTCACTACTAGTATTATGACTATGCGCAATCCTAACTGGCACCCTTGCTTTTTTAGCTGAACGAAGTACAAATCCGCTCATTTTATCTATATGTGAATGAACGATTTTATATTGCGTATGGGTACTAAAGAAATTATCTAGCGCCTTTATATAGCCCCTATGACCAACATCTGTAACATATGGAATTCTATGAATTTCCCCGCCTAACTTTACTATTTCTTCATCAAACACTCCTTCTTTACAAGTTAAAAAATCAAATTGTACTTTTGAGCGGTCTATATTACGATACAAATTCATAATTAAAGTTTCGGCTCCGCCTCTATTCATATTTACGACTACATGTAGTACTCTCAATGGAGTGCCCAATTTAAATCCTCCATTTCATCCATATATGTTGTATAAATTTCTTTTTTCTCTTTTAACACTTCGTTAACTGAATATTTACTTGTAATAATAGTACGCCCACACCGTCCAAACTGAGCTTGTAATTTAATACTTTTAGAAATAGAATTTATTCTTTCAGACATCGTCTTTATATCATCACGATCTATAATCCAACCATTTTTATTATGAATAATTAACTCCCTATGTCCCCGATTGTCAGTGGCGATAACTGGAAGTCCACAAGCCATAGCTTCCATAATATTAACTGGTAAACCTTCCCGGTAACTCGATGCAACAGCTAGGTCACACATCTGCAGCAAAGGGGCTATATCATTTCTATAACCAAGAAAATGCACCATACTACTCACACCTAGTTGAGCCGCTATATTTTTGCACTCCTTCATTAAAGGCCCTTCACCAGCAAGTAGTAGCTTCGCATGCGGAATTTCATTTTTTAATTGTGCCAATGATTGAATTAAGAAGCTTTGATTTTTGTTCTTATTAAATTCAGCTGCATAAAACATTAAAAAATCTTCAGAATTATAACCATTTTTATGTCTTAATTGCTCCTTTTCACTTTCATTAACAGGAATATATCGTTCTATATCTACTCCTACACCATGAACGAGTTTAATACTTCCCGCCTGAAATCGATGCTTTACTGCTAAACTGTAATCTTCTTGATTAATTGTTAGAAGACAATCCGTAGTAGTAGCTAAAATTCTTTCGATTGGATAGTATAAGAGCCAATTTATGAATGATGATCCTTTACAAAAATGAAATCCATGCGCTGTATATATAACCTTTGTGCCTTCTCTCCGCACTTTTCTAGCAGCTAGACGAGCAATTGCTCCTCCCATAGGCGTATGACAATGAATGATATTATATTTATTTTGATGAATAATTGATGTAAGTTTTTTATATGCATGAAAGTTTTGTACGCTAATCGGTGATCTTTGAAGAGGAATATTATATTTTTGAGTTACGTACGGAAGATGTATATTCCCATTCGCTGCAACATGCACTTCCCATCCTTGGTCTGCAAACCATTTCAAATACGGTAAATGAAAAGCTTTAAAATGATAATCCACAGTTGCACAAAACAGAATTTTTTTAGACACCATCCCACGCACCCGTCTTATAATAATTTTTTGCTATTAACCTGATACTGGTATTAATAGTTTTAAAGTTTTTCGCTGATTCACTAAATTTAACAATCGCTTTCTTAATTCCATCTCATCTAACTCTGTATATTCCAAAATTAACTTTTCTATTTCTTCTATACGAACATTCATTTCTTGCCCTACATAAATTCTCGGGTGAACTTGCTTCTCATTCATTTCATCTTCTTTTAGTAATTCTTCAAAAAGCTTCTCTCCTGGGCGTATACCGGTAAATTCTATTCCTATTTCATCCAAAGAGTTTCCTGATAATCGAATGAGATTTTTAGCAAGATCAACTATTTTTACTGGTTCTCCCATATCCAGCACAAAAATTTCTCCTCCTTTAGCTAGCGCCCCAGCTTGCACTACGAGTCTTGATGCCTCCGGAATTGTCATAAAATAACGAACCATATCAGGATGAGTAACTGTAATTGGTCCACCATTTTGAATTTGTTTCTTAAATAAAGGTATGACGCTTCCGCGGCTACCTAATACATTTCCAAAACGTACTGTAACAAACTTTGTATGACTTATTTTATCTTTGTGCTGAATGACCATCTCAGCTAATTTCTTTGTTGCACCCATAACACTCGTCGGGTTCACCGCTTTATCGGAAGAAATCATAACAAACGTTCCTACTCCATGTGTTCTCGCTGCCTCTGCTATATTCATAGTTCCAATCAAATTATTTTTAACAGCCTCTTCAGGATTGTTCTCCATTAATGGTACATGTTTATGTGCGGCTGCATGATATACAACATTTGGAAGATGTTTATTCATTATTAAATGCATCTTCTTTTCATCTTGTATATCCGCGATTTCTGGAATAAACACGCCTCTCATATCGTTATATTTTTCATTTAATTCCATTTCTATGGAATAAATACTGTTTTCTCCATGCCCTAATAAAATCAATTTTTTCGGTTTAAATTTCGCAACTTGTCTACAAATTTCCGAACCAATTGATCCACCTGCACCAGTAACTAAAATGACTTTATCCGTTATATAATCTGAAATAATTTCCACATCTAACTCTACAGGATCTCGCCCTAATAAATCTTCTACTTGAACATCTCTAAATTCATTTACTGAAACCTTACCTGTTACTAAGTCTTCTAACATGGGAAGGATTTGAGTTTTTACTTTTGTTTTTAAACAATCTTTTAAAATAACATTTCTCTCTCTCTTGTTTAACGAAGGAATTGCCAAGATAACTATCTCAATATTCAGTTTTTTAATAACATAATCAATTTGATTCATACCACCTATTACTGGAATCCCCCAAATATCAAGATTATGCTTTTTGACATTATCATCAATAAACGCGACTGGCATTAATTCAGCAGTATTATTCTTCAACAACTGCCTTGCAACCATCGTCCCAGCTGATCCAGCACCAACAATTAACGTTCTTTTTTATCACCCTTCTTTACATAATAAATATCTCTGTACATTCTCCAAATAAAGCGGGAACCACCAATTAATAAAATATGAATCATCCAAGTTACAACTAACAATCGAAAATACATTTTTTGCATAATGATTTGCTGTACAACCGCTGTAGTAAGTATTGAAAATGTAACGACCTTGCATATAATTAGCAACTCTCCTATACTTGCATATTCCAAAGCTTTTTTATACAATTTATAAACAAAAGCAAATAAATGATGACTAACTAATAGAGTGATAGAGCTAATAACTGATGATAAAGTGATAACACTAAAGCTAGCATTTACAAAAAAATAACTAAAAAAAACTGCACTTAATACAATCAGTGAATCCATTAAAAGCAATAACGATATCCTCCGGCGATACGTCATATAACTTCCTCCTTTAATCAATTCCTTACTGAACTCTTTCAAAGTTAAAGTTTCTAACTATATACTCTTTATTAAAAGTACATAGCTAGAAACTTTAATAAAATATGGGCATCTAACCCTCCCTCACATTACACTTTTGATGACTCGCATCTAAGGTTGCTTTCACAACCCACAGCATAATCGAGTGCCTCCATTGATAGCGGTCAGGAGACATCACCACATCACAATTCTATTATTCTTTCTTTATAACGAACATTTTTATGTAAGAAGGTTAAATTTATTATTCTAATCCCCTTTATACTTTCCCATTCAAAATTGCACCCAATATTCTGCTTTTCGTAAAACTTAGCGCTCTTTTCGTTTCAAGCGCATCTTCGCTCACAGTACGATTATATCGGATCACCAAAAGTACTCCTTCACACTTATCAACTAATACACTCGTATCTGTTACTTCTAATACAGGGGAAGAATCAAATAATATGATGTCATACCGTTCCATTGCCTTTTGAATTAACATATCCATCTCACCTGAACCAAGTACTTCAGATGGATTGAATGGTACTGGACCGCTAGTTAATATATCAAGACGTTCCATCTCTGTTTTTTTTACAGCGCCTTCTAAATTTGTTTTTCCGTTCAATATATCAGTTAATCCAACTGTATTTTCTACTCCAAACATTTCCTGAATCGTGGGTTTTCGTAAATTTGCATCTACTATCAATACTTTTTCACCTTTTTGTGCTATTGAGACTGCTAAATTAACTGTAATCGTTGATTTTCCTTCACCATACCTTGGAGAAGTAATAACTATAGTTCTGCTTTTATGAATAGACGAAGATAATTGAAGGTTTGTTCGAAGCGAACGATACTGCTCCGAAATTTTCGATCTTGGAGCTGTATAAGCAATTATACTTTCTCCTTTAACTTTATTTGTTTTTCGTCTATTTTTGTAGGCCACTCCGTTCCATCCCCCAGTACCACTGTATTTTTTTTACTGAATTTGTCTTCCGTATTTTTCCTATTCATTTTAGAAATCCCGCCCAAAACAGGGACATCTAACAATTGCTCAATTCGTCGTTCCGATTTGATTCTATCATCAAATGAATCCAATAAAAAAATAAAACCGATACTGAGCACCATACCTACAGAGAACGCAATTAGTATCGTCTTAAGGTGATTTATATTTATAGGCATCGAATGTTTTTGAACTGGGTCTTCTGGTAATATACTCACATTATTAAAATTTAGTATATTTGCTACTTCTTTCTTATAAACAGCCGCTGTCGTATTTGCAATTTTATGTGCAAGTACAGGATCAATATCCACTACATTTATTCTCATAATCTGAGAGCCTTGTACACTTTCTATACTTATTTGTCCACTTAATGCACCTGCAGATCTGTTAATATTTAATTCAGCCGCTACTTTTTCTAATATTACAGGCTCATTTACCATCGCTTTTAATGTATTCATCGTTTCAGCATTAGCTTGAACAATAACCCTTGCTGAGGAGGCATACAAAGGTGTTTTCATATACATACTATACATCGCTCCTCCTACGGTTGTGAGAGTCGTAAACAACAGTAGTATCCATACCCTTTTCCATATAACAGTAAATAGATTTTTTAAATTTATTTCCTTATTCATTACTTCTCCCCCTCATTTAATACCAATGAGATTCCAGTTGACATTCCCATAAAAAACAGAAATAAAAGTAATATGTTTTATTTTTTAAATATACAAACATTTCTAATTAATGCCATTTTAGTTCTTTATACAGAACGAGTCAACATAAATTATTCTTGTTAAATGACTTCTTAATTACACCTCATAAATTACGACAATATTCACTGCAATTCATTGTAGATAAATGACGAAAAAGCCCTGATATCGTAGTATCAGGGCTTTTTTTCTTAGTATAGAGATGTATTTCGATTACGTTCTCATTAGTGAACTTGCTTGCGGAATAAATAGTTTAACATGATGCTTTATTTCATATCACCATGTCCCAAAATTTTTTGTTTAACATCTGATAAATCCTTCGCCAACGAACTAAACGCTTTTGCTTGTTCTTCAATGACTTGTTGGTTTTTTTCAATAACTTTTTGATATTGTTCTTCGCGCTGTTCATTCTTTTTTTGTGTAGTAATAAGCATCCACACAAATAACGCTGCGAATGCTCCTTGTTGAATCATTGAATTTAAGATCTGCTCTTCTATTATTCTCACTCCTTTTCTAATCTAAATAATTACTCATTCGAGTGACTCTAATCTTTTATCATCTTTTAACACCAATATGTCCTTATAGCTATCTCTGTCTTATAATTCTTGCTAAAGCTATCTTTTATGTCATAACTTTATAAAATACAAAAACAGTTACTACTGGAATTTTTATCGAATATCTACAATGTCAAAGTGTTCCTCAGGTGTCCAACGGTTCCCACCAATATCAATCCAGCCTTCTTTACGGAAGAATACTGTAAGGGGTTCTTTTGAAGTAATACGTCCTTTGTATGAGCCGTTAATTCCATCATAAAAGTTTACTCCATATCCTTCTGGGTATTTTGATATTGCTTTGAAAGGTCTCCAATAATAATGCTCCGCTTTTACCCAACGGCTTCTACCTAAATCTAACCACACATCATTATCTTCTCCCCAGTACGCATTCCAGTACAATACTTCTGCTGCTGTTGTAAAGTTCCCCTGATAGTTGCCATGTGGTCTATCATGATAGTTAATACCATAACCTTCCCAGTATATTGACTTTGCGAACCCAATCCCTTCTGGTTGCGGTGTACCAACAACGCCACCTTTACCTGTAAACCATTCAAGAGATTTTTCTCCGTTTAAGTAATTTAAATCTACATTACCAGATACGCCCGCAAGACTACCACTTTCCGTATACTGCCATAAATCACAGTTATAGGCTGGTTTATTTCCATAACGTGGAATCCAAAGGAAATCCGCATTCACAGTATTTAGTCCATAGCTTGTATACATGTGATGTGATACATATAGACCTATTTTCCAGCCAGCTGCACGGCATGTATCAATAAATGCCTGTGAAGCTTTCGCTAAGTTAACTGCTCCACAACTTGCTAATGTATCATCTTCCACATCTAATACTAAAAATTTCGCTTCTTTGTCAGCGCGCGCCATAAAATCATTCGCTTCTACAATAGCATCCTGAACACTTACATAACATCCATAAGCATAGTGTGCAAATGGGACACCATAGTCTTTACAACCTTGTACATACTCTTTATAACGTGTATCAATTGTCCTTGATCCATACTGTACACGTATAATAGCAAGTTCAAGCTCTTTACTAGCTGCCGCCCAATTTATTGAACCATTGTGATGAGATAAATCTGCAATTTTCTTCATTTCTATTCCTCTTCTTTCCTATATCAAAATTTATGAATAAAAAACAACTCTTAATAGAGTTGTTTTTTTATCGAATATCTACAATGTCAAAGTGTTCCTCAGGTGCCCAACTATTCCCACCGATATCAATCCAGCCTTCTTTACGGAAGAATACTGTAAGAGGTTCTTTTGAAGTAATACGTCCTTTGTATGAGCCGTTAATTCCATCATAAAAGTTTACTCCATATCCTTCTGGATATTTTGATATTGCTTTGAAAGGTCTCCAATAATAATGCTCCGCTTTTACCCAACGGCTTCTACCTAAATCTAACCACACATCATTATCTTCTCCCCAGTACGCACCCCAGTATAATACTTCTGCTGCTGTTGTAAAGCTTCCCTGATAGTTGCCATGTGGTCTATCATGATAGTTAATACCATAACCTTCCCAGTATATTGACTTTGCGAACCCAATTCCTTCTGGTTGCGGTGTACCAACAGCGCCACCTTTCCCCAAGTAGTCTAATGGATTCACAGCATTACTCTTATTAATATTCCAGCCGCCTTTATGCATTTCAAAATGTAAGTGCTGACCATAAGCCTGTCCCGTTTCTCCCATAACCCCAATTGTTTGTCCTTGTGTAACAGAATCGCCTTCTTTAACTGTACGAGAACCACTTCGCATGTGAGCGTATACAGTTTCCCATGTAACTCCATTAATATTATGAACAATCATAATACATTCACCGTAACTAGATGAAAAATACGAACGACTAACTTTCCCACTAGCCGCTGCATAAATCGGATGATAGCCTGCTTCAGCAAGATCTACCCCATGATGATCTGGTCTGTCACCTCTAAAACCACTTGTTACTCTCGTTGTATTTGTTGGATAAATAAATGTTGCCATATGAATCTTCCTTTCTATTTTATATTGTCTATATTTATTATTTTTAGATATATTGTAGGTTTTCCAACCTTAAAACGAACAAAACAGAGAATTTCTCCATTGTTATCTACCATCAAAATATTATTCTTTTAACCATAAGTTAAATATTATTAAGATTACCAAAGACTCTTGAAAAACTATTATTTTATATGACTAATTCTTCTTTCCTACATTACAGTTTACGTATAAAAAACAACTCTTGGTAGAGTTGTTTTTTTATCGAATATCTACAATATCAAAGTGTTCCTCAGGTGCCCAACTATTCCCACCAATATCAATCCAGCCTTCTTTACGGAAGAATACTGTAAGGGGTTCTTTTGAAGTGATACGGCCTTTATATGAACCGTTAATTCCATCGTAAAAGTTTACTCCATATCCTTCTGGGTATTTTGATATTGCTTTGAAAGGTCTCCAATAATAATGCTCCGCTTTTACCCAACGGCTTCTACCTAAATCTAACCACACATCATTATCTTCTCCCCAGTACGCACCCCAGTATAATACTTCTGCTGCTGTTGTAAAGTTTCCCTGATAGTTGCCATGTGGTCTATCATGATAGTTAATACCATAGCCTTCCCAGTATATTGACTTCGCGAACCCAATTCCTTCTGGTTGTGGAACACCGCCTGCATTAAAATCTACATATTGTTTAACAATTTCAGCGTAGAAAAAATTACCGCCATTTTTATATCGATAACCACCATTGTACGCAACTGCGATAGGATGACTATATTTAACCATAGCACCAGTTTTATTTCCAAGCGATGGTGCAACCACTGTTTTAGAATATTGATCTGCCACCGGTAATGAATGTTGTTTATTGTTAGAAGCTAACCAACGAAGGTAAGCTCGTCCAAAATTATATGATTGAACAATAGCACTTAAATCTGTAATACCATTCTTCTTTGCATCATCAAAGGCTCCTTTTAAATGCTTTACCCCGTAATACACTGAATCTTTAGGATTCTTGATTGTATTCATCGCCCACCCTTGTGATTCACTTGACTGCATAATATCCGGTGTTGTTTCAGAGTTCCCTCCACTTTCCACCATAATAATTCCAAGTACGTAAGGAACTAACTCAGAAACACCTTGTGCAGCACATTCACTTTCTACCATTGATTGCCAACGTAACACTTGTTGTGGCAGATTCTTTGTTTTAACTGAAGCAGCTAGTATACTCATTACTAATCATCTCCTTATTCCACTATTATTTTTGTCTAAAAAACTACTACTTTACTACATATGGTTATCAGCCCAATACTCATTAATTTATAAAATTACTTCATGTTGCTCACCTTCTTTCACAACAAAAAGAGCAGCCATAAAAATAGTTGCTCTTTCGTCGAAATCTTATATTACTACTATAAATCACTTTTTCAATACTTTCTGTACACCGCATGTACCCTACAAAAAGGTAACATTAAAATCCATCTAAAAACTTGACAATTTTTCTTATTTCAGCGTGTTTGCGTCGAATATAGCCTGTACTATAATGCAATTCAAATGCTATTTGTTCTAAGGTCATTCCATCAACATATTTCATTTTAAGTATTTGATGATCCAGTCCTGCAAACTTATTCATCAAAAGCTTTAAATCAAATTCTTCATTCATCTTATGAGCTAATTCATATTCAATTGCTTCAATCCGGTCTTCTACCTTAGCCCCTTCCGACTCAGCGGTTAATCGTACATTTTGCAAGTCCCCACTAGTCCAGCGCTTTAATTCCGCTTTTGATTTGTCTAAGTTGTATTCTAAATAAGCGATTTCTTCTTCTAACTTCTTATAATCTTTGAGCCATTCAAACATCTGACGATTCACCTACTTCCTTTTTGTAAATTTAAATACTACTAATTTAATAAAACTTATATCCTTATTGGCTTTTTCAATCTTTGTTATTTGTAGAACATCTTTCATTTAATAAACACAACCATTTCCTACTATTTATAAATTCATTTTCTCTTTAGAATTCCAATACTGTAATTAACTCCTGAATAGATAATGAAAAACACCCTTCGAACAATCCTTGTAAGACATTAATAATCAAACAGAAATCACAAATTGTTAATACTTGCTCCAAACATTCACGAATATCTTCAAAGATGTTTAATATACATCAAACATTTTTGAAGAATATAATCATTTAATCTTAGCATTAAGATAATACATTTTTAAACACCAAAGTCGTCGACCATTTTATCTTTTCTTAAGACTTATATTTATTTAATACCTCTTTTAATCTCTCACGCTCTTCCTCAGTGTACTGCGCGGGTTTTCTTTCCACTTCTTGATTCGTGTGTTCGTCATCTTTATATAACCAATCTGGGACAAGCTCTTTTCTAGTCGAATAATTTCTACCTGATTCATTAAATTTCTTATTCTTACTCATTTTGAAACGTCTATCTAGCGCGGTCACATCAGCAAATGTTTTAACTTTTTGCTCCTTCCAATTACTCAATATAGCTTTAACGTAGTTCCATCTTGGTGCATTCTCATCAATAGCTTTATTAGTTGCATACTGAATTAACTCACTACTAAACAAATCACAAAAATCGCCTAACTCCGTAAATGCAATTTCACTTAACGGAATGCCTCTCTCTTTTAAAAAATTATAATTTTTTTTAAACTCTCTACCGAATAATATATGAGATTCTAATTTATCCTTATCATCATGATTAGTATTTTGTATTTTAGTATTTAGTTTATTGATATTTAGTAGTGTCGGATTTTCCTCATATGGCTTTCCTACATCTTGCTTTTCCACTTGTGGAATTCTCTTTTGTGGTGTTTCATAAATTTCCGTATCCCATCTTTTAATTTTTTTTGTATGTTCATCACGAACGGGATAACGCTTTACATACCCTAATTCTTTTAGTTCTTTAAAACCTGTACGTAATGAATCTTCTCCATCCTTTGCATGTTGAGCTAATTCACTAATATGAAAAGTCCAATCATCTGGTAGTGTAAGTGTATAAGCCAAAATTCCTTTTGCCTTCCATGACAACCTTTTATCTTTTAAACCAGTATTATTTATGACGGAATAATTACTATCTTTTTTCACTCGAATAATCCCCATACTAGTCACCTCATAAATTCTCAAAATCGATATTCAATGTTATACTTATTCAGAGATATTTTTTTATAGAATCCGCTGCAACGGATTCTTTTTTTATGTACTCATTTAAATCCATCATGCTATCCATATTTTTTCTCCTAAATCTTTCTTATTCCTCAAATTCAACATCAACTTGAATTTCGATATTCATAGAAATTTCTTGTGTTATACGAATAACATTTGGACTTATTCCTTTTTGGATAAGCTTTTTAATCTGCTGTTTTGCGGCATCTTTTGTTTTAAATTCACTGACAGTTGGTAGACCTACTAAATTGCCAGTAATCACTAAAATTTTCCGTTGCATGTTTCTTCCTCCTATTGAAATTCTGCCATATTTATTTGTGAGTTTTTAACTTTAATTTCTTCATTTAAAACTGTTGGAATTGAATATTCTTCATTAATTATTTGTATAGCTCTATCCAAATGATTACGTTTAATAGCTTTATAACTATTCACACCAAACTCTCGATGTAATTGACTATAAATATCGCTATACAGCTTTTTTCTAAGACTGTTATCCTGATAAGAATTCGAATTTTTACCCCCCAATAACAAAAAACCTAACCTTTTTACAGCCTTTGTTATTTCGTCACATTCAATGGCGTATAGCGGAGCGTTTTCTCGTAACCCCTTCACTTCAGTCTTAATCTCTTGTATTTCTTGCGTATGTCCTTCTAAAGCTGCAAACGTTAACTTTAGGACTCCCATAGCATCCTTTGGTATTTTGTTCTGACTTTGTATATACCTCCTCATCCGTTTGAACTCTTCAATACATTTTATTTTCGTTTGCACAGCTTCTCTAGAGTTATACCCCATAGCAAGTAATACGAAAGCTTCTTCAGTTAAATTGTATTTAGACATGCGCTCACCCTGTGAATTGATATAAGTGGACTCGTAAGAATTTCCTTGCGCAAATTCTTCACCCGCATATACAATATTTTTACAATATCCTCCAAAACGTAGTAATGATCTTTCCCGAACGTTTTCGCAATTACCAAACTATCCGTTACTACCTCACCATTAACTTCAAATACTAGTTCACTATGTACTAATACTTCGGTTAAGTGATCCATTCTGATCTCCTCCTCATCTTTAATTTTCAATTACCTTCCTTACATTTACATACCCTTGCATCAAGTGTTATTATTTACCAGTTTTCTTGGGCATTAACCAATCCTCAACATTCAAATTATGTGATTTAATATAAAATATTTCCTTAACTCTCCAATAAAGCTTTGCTTAATAATTTCGTTATTGAGTTAAAAATTCAATATTTTATGTTCCAAAAAAGTAGGGTTTCTTTTCACACTACAATTCGGCTTGTTTTCTTCAAATTCAAAAAGATATTCTAAATTATGATCAGGAAAAAAGGTTTCCTTAATTTCAAGAGCCTCATCATAATAAAAACGAAATTTACCATTAATTTTGTCGCACACTGTTGCGTAGCGAAGATTCAGATGCGAAGAGATTTGGGTAATTACAATCCCTTTTCTCGCCATCTCTGCACGCAGATTCGGATACATTAGCTCACCTCCTTAATTTTTATACGAAATTGCGTTTATTTACACTTTAATATATACGCATTTCCGTACAAAGTCAATGATATAATAGGGAAATACACTCAATATCGTACAAAACACTATTTACTTATAAATTCAGCTAAGTTATGATAGTAACAAACATACTCAATATCGTATACATTTTATAAGAAGGATGGTGAAGTTTATGGAAAAAGCAAAGATTGTAACACGCTTAATAAAAGAAGCTGGATATAGCAAAAGAGCTTTCGCAGAAAAAATCGGGCTCCCTCCCACAACACTGCAATCAATGTTATCAAGAGGAATCGGTAAAGCATCTGTTGATAATGTAATAAAAGTTTGTAAGGGATTAGGGATCACTACTGATGATTTAGAGGTGCTCACAACTAAAGGGGATAATACAGTTAAAGAAGAAGTTTCTATTTATGAAACCATTCAAAACGACCAATCAAACATTATCCATATCCCAATCATTGGTTCTGTCGCAGCCGGTACACCTATATTCGCCGAAGAAAATATCGAGGGTTATTTACCAATGCTAAGTACATTTTTAAATAAGCGTAAAAAGTATTTTTATCTTACTGTAAAAGGCACTAGCATGAATCTCGAATTCCCTGATGGTTCTTATGTTCTGGTAGAAGAAACTCCTTATGTTGAGAATGGGCAAATTGCTGTTGTAAAAGTCAATGGTTATGATGCAACTGTGAAAAAAATCTCAAAATCTGGAAGCATCATTACTTTAATACCATTGAGTAATGATCCTATCCATGAACCACAGACTTACGACCTTTCAGCTGAAGATGTAAAAATCATTGGTCGCGTTGTACAAGCAGTAAAAAATTATTAAATTTTTAGCGCTAGCAATTTATTGAAAAAAGAACCGATTCTAATAAAGGTTTATTGAAATTACCATCCCTATTATTAAGATACTCTTATACTGAAGATTTTTAGTGGCTGTTTTGTGGTTTCTTTTCATTTTGCGCCACTTGAAGTTAACTTTATAAAAAAGAAAAAAGCCCTGATACCGTAGTATCAGGGCTTTTTTCTCTCTTAGTATAGAGACATATATTGATCGCGTTCCCATTGGTGAACTTGTGTGCGGAAGATATCCCACTCAATTTCTTTTGCTTCGATGAAGTGCTCAAGTAAATGTTCTCCTAGTGCACTGCATACTACTTCATTAGATTGTAATGTAACTAACGCTTGCGCTAATGTTGCTGGTAAGTCAACGATACCTGCTTCTTCGCGCTCTTCTTTTGTCATTACATAGATGTTACGGTCTACTGCAGCTGGTGGAGTTAATTTATTTTTAATTCCGTCAAGACCTGCAGCTAATAATGTAGCCATTACTAGATATGGGTTTGCAGCTGGGTCAACACTACGTACTTCTACGCGTGTACTAATACCACGAGATGCAGGGATACGTACTAATGGGCTACGGTTTTGTGCAGACCATGCTACGTAACAAGGAGCTTCATATCCAGGTACTAAACGTTTGTAAGAGTTTACAGTTGGGTTTGCTACCGCTGTAAATGCTGGTGCATGTTTTAAAATACCTGCGATAAAGTGACGAGCATCATCACTTAATTGTAAATCACCGTTTTGATCGAAGAATACGTTCTCACCATTTTTAAATAGTGATAAGTTACAGTGCATACCTGAACCGTTCACACCGTATAATGGTTTTGGCATAAATGTTGCATGTAAACCATGTTTACGAGCAATTGTTTTTACAACAAGTTTGAATGTTTGAATGTCATCACATGAGCGAATTGCATTTGCATATTTAAAGTCAATTTCGTGTTGACCTGGTGCAACTTCATGGTGAGACGCTTCAATTTCAAAGCCCATTTCTTCAAGCTCAAGAACGATATCACGACGACAGTTTTCCCCTAGATCCATCGGCGCAAGGTCGAAGTATCCACCGTTATCGTTTAATTCTAATGTTGGATTTCCTTTTTCATCAACTTTGAATAGGAAGAATTCTGGCTCTGGTCCAAGATTGAAATCTGAGAATCCTAAAGCTTCCATTTCTTTTAATACACGTTTTAAATTGTTACGTGGATCTCCGTCAAATGGAGCACCATCTGCAGTATAAATATCACAGATTAAACGAGCTACTTTACCTTTTTCAGCTGTCCAAGGGAAAATTACCCAAGTATCTAAATCCGGATATAAATACATATCAGATTCTTCAATACGTACGAAACCTTCAATAGAAGATCCATCAAACATCATTTTGTTATCAAGAGCTTTTGTTAATTGGCTCACTGGAATTTCTACGTTTTTAATTACTCCTAAAAGGTCCGTAAATTGCAGACGGATATACTTTACATTCTCTTCTTTCGCCAAACGGAAAATATCTTCTTTTGTGTACCTAGCCATTATAAATTCCTCCTTAGTCCCTCTAAACACCTTCAGAATCAGTTATCTTTAGTGAAAAAACCTTGAAATGTCACCTTGTCGCAATGAAGTTCGATTAAATCTACCTGTATGTTGTAGTTCATCTCGAAGTATTTTGCGAAGCTCCGTTTTTGAAATTTCTTTCGTTTCTTCTTTTACTTTCACTGCTTCTGTTTGATTTTCTTTCATTAGTAACACTTGCTTAATACCAGCCATATTTAAGCCTTGATCTAATAAATCTTTAATCTCTAACAACTTATCTACATCGTTAAATGAAAATAATCTACGATTCCCCTTTGTACGGGTTGGAGAAACAAGATTGTGCTCTTCATAGTAGCGAATTTGACGTGCAGACAATTGTGTTAAATCCATAACAATACCAATAGGAAACAGCGGGGCAGAACGTCTATCTTCTTTCATTGTTTCAGTTCCTCCTTCGCCTTAACTGCTTCTCATTTTATATTATGTTATGTTTAGTGTCAATAGATGTTAGCTTTTCTTACATGATTTTTTAAAGTTTTTTTTCATTCTTTTTTCTAATGGCACAAATCATTACTTTTACACGAAAAAAGCTGCCGAAATCGACAGCTTCCCTTTAAGAAATTGTTAATAATTTTTTTTCGATTAACGCATCAATCGCAGAACAAATTGCAATCTTCACATGAGAATACGTTAATCCACCCTGTACATAAGCAACGTAAGGCGGACGAATTGGGCCATCAGCCGACAATTCAATACTTGCACCTTGAATAAACGTTCCCGCAGCCATAATTACATCATCTTCATAACCCGGCATATAGTTTGCGTACGGAGTGAAATGAGAATTAATCGGAGATGCATATTGAATCGCTTGACAAAAGGCAATCATACGATCTTTATCATCGAATTGAACAGATTGAATTAAGTCCGTTCTTGGCGCATTCCACGCTGGTGACGTGTTCATTCCTAACTTTTCTAAAAATGCCGCTGTAAAGATTGCACCTTTTAGTGCTTGTCCCGCTACATGCGGCGCTAAGAAGAACCCTTGGTACATTTCTTGTAAACTGTATAAAGATGCCCCTGCTTCAGCACCAATCCCTGGAGATGTTAAACGATATGCACATGCTTCAACATATTGTTCTTTCCCAACAATGTAACCACCAGTTTTAACGATTCCACCGCCTGGGTTTTTAATAAGCGAGCCCGCCATTAAATCTGCACCTACATGGCACGGCTCTTGTTCTTCAATAAACTCGCCATAACAGTTGTCAACAAATACAACTACATCAGGTTTAATTTCCTTAACAAACGAAATCATCTCTTTAATTTGAGAAATAGTAAACGACGGACGAGTAGCATATCCCTTTGAGCGCTGAATACCAATCATCTTCGTATTACTATGAATCGCAGCCGCAACAGCTTCAAAGTCCACAAGCCCCTCTTCCGTTAACGAAACTGCGTTATAACCGATATTATATTCTTTAAATGACCCTACACCTTTTCCGCGTACACCAACGATTTCCTCTAACGTATCATACGGTTTCCCCGTTATGTATAGTAGCTCATCTCCCGGACGTAAAATACCAAATAAAGCTGTTGAAATCGCATGAGTCCCCGAAATAATTTGCGGACGAACAAGACCCGCTTCCGCTCCAAATACATCAGCATACACTTTTTCTAATGTGTCACGACCAATATCGTCATATCCATAGCCAGTCGTTGGAATAAAATGCGAGTCACTAATTTTATGTTTACGAAAACTTTCTAATACACGAAATTGATTACTTTCAATCACTTCATCTGCACGTTTATGCACTTCTGTAATTTGACTTTCTACTTCTTTTACAATAGGAGCCATTTTTTCTCCATTTTTTAAACGATCAAACATTATCATTTTCTCCTTCTTCCACTAAAAATCTCTTTAACTGCCCATTATATGGCGAATAGGCAAATATATATCCTGTACAACTATATACAAATTTATCTTCCAGAAATTCCATCTTTGTTAATAGAGTTTCCGTCTTTAATAACGTTAACAACTTACCTTCACTCGGAGGAATCTCCACTTGATATGGATCCATTTCTTCCTTCATTTTCGTTTCTATCGCTTCTTTTATATGTAATAAATCGATTTCTTCAAAAGCACTAGTCATTAAGAAGTCGCTTTTCGGAAACGGAATAAAATTTTGATGTAATGCATCTTTTTTATTGTATAACGTAATAATCGGAATATGATTAATTTCAAGTTCTGACAATAACTTCTTTACCGTTTTCTCATGCCCTACATAGTTTGGATCTGCAGAATCAACAACATGTAAAATAACATCTGCTTCACCAGCTTCTTCTAGTGTTGAACGAAAAGCTGCAATTAACGACGTAGGTAAATCTTGTATAAAACCAACCGTATCAGTTAGCAACACTGTATAACCAGAAGGTAACGGCATCTTCCTTGTTGTCGGATCTAACGTTGCAAACAATAAGTTTTCTTCAAACGTATCCGCTTCCGTTAATCTATTAAATAGCGTCGATTTCCCTGCATTTGTATATCCTATTAATGAAACTTGAAATACTTTATTGTCTTTTCTTCTCTCACGGTATCTTTTTCGATGTTCCACAACAACCGCAAGTTGTTTCTTTATTTCATCAATACGCGATCGAATATGACGACGATCCGTCTCAAGTTTCGTCTCACCCGGCCCTCTTGTTCCAATACCACCACCAAGACGTGATAAAGACAAACCTTGCCCCATTAGACGCGGCATTGTATATTGCAACTGGGCTAACTCCACTTGAAGCTTACCCTCTCTCGACTTCGCACGTTGCGCAAAAATATCTAATATGAGTTGCGTTCGATCGATTACTCTTGCATCTAATACTGAGGATAAATTCCGAATTTGACTCGGCGTTAACTCGTTATTAAATATAATAACATCCGGCTCTAATTCTTCTGTTAACATTGTAAGCTCTTCTAATTTACCTTTACCTATATAAGTCACTGGATGAAACTTCGGTCGTTTTTGCGTTGTTGACACTAACACTTTCGCTCGCGCAGTCTTTGCTAACGATGCAAGTTCTTTCATGGAATGCATAAACTGTTCATCGTCATCTTGCTGTAATTGACAGCCTACTAATATGACTTTTTCTTTTTCTTCCATCAAATATGTTCACTCATCCTTTTCGAAATTTAAACCTTCTAATATAATAGCAGAGGAAGCACATTTCATCTAGTTAGCGGGGGAGAAAATTCATGGCATGGGAGATTTTTAGCATCATAGGCACAATCGCATTCGCACTAAGCGGAGCCATTGTTGCAATGGAAGAGGATTATGACATTTTCGGGGTGTATATTTTAGGAATGGCAACCGCATTTGGGGGAGGTGCCCTTCGTAATTTACTAATCGGTTATCCGATTGTCGCGTTTTGGCAACAAGACATGTTATTCCAAATCGCACTTTTATCAATGACAATTATTTTTCTTTTTCCAAATAAATTAATTAAACATTGGAAAAAATGGGAAAACATTACTGACGCTATCGGCTTATCAGCATTCGCCATACAAGGGGCATTATATGCTCAAAAACTAAATTTACCCATTAGCGCTACAATCGTAGCAGCTGTTTTAACCGGTATTGGCGGCGGGATTATTCGCGATCTTTTAGCCCGTAGAAAACCTCTCGTCCTTCGAGCTGAAGTATATGCTTTTTGGACGATTCTAGCAGGCTTCTTAATTGGGGCTCAAATTATTGTTAGTGATTGGGCTCTTTACACCTTATTCATTTTAATTGTTTGCTTCCGCATGCTTTCTATTCATTACAAATGGCATTTACCGCATCGACGTATCGACACAAACGAACGTTCAATGCATAAATAGCAATTCTAACCTCTTTACATATCGTAAAGAGGTTTTTCTTTTCTAACGATTTTTTCTTTACTTAATGTTTATACTAATTTTTAAAGTGAGGTGAATACAAATGACAAACCACGTTAATAAAGGAGCTCAAAAAAGCTCAGTAAACCAATTTGGGCACGATTCTAATTCAGCACACGAAAAGAGCGCTAAAATGGAACGTTTCCATAAATCTCACCAAGAAAAAGAAAAAAAAGAATAAACGAACATATGCACAAAAAACAGACGCACAGTTTATGTACTGTGCGTCTCCTCTTCCAACATTAAATCAACACTTGATATTCCAATTAAATCATACTTATCATACGTATCTTCTTGCAACAACCGCATAGCCTGTGTACGAATCGATTTTTCAACAATATTCCGTACGTATCGGCCATTACTAAACGATGTAATTTGCGACGAATACTTTACAGCATGTAAATGATCTCTAAATTTCCATTCCGCTTCCTTTGATAACTGGTATTCACGCTCTTCATACATTCTCTTCCCAATTTCCAACAACTGATTTACCGAATAATCCGCAAACTCAATAATAAACGGAAAACGAGATTGCAGTCCTGGATTTAATGAAAGGAAGTGATTCATCTCTCTTGAATACCCAGCCAAAATCAATACAAAACCATGTTGTTTATCCTCCATATGCTTTACGAGCGTATCAATTGCTTCCTTTCCAAAATCCTTCTCTCCACCTCGAGCTAAAGAATACGCCTCATCAATAAACAAAATACCTCCCATTGCTTTTTTTATTAAATCTCTTGTTTTTTGAGCCGTATGGCCAATGTATTCTCCTACAAGATCAGCACGTTCCGCTTCAACTAAATGCCCTTTTGATAGAATATTCATCTCAAACAACAATTTCCCTATCATTCTAGCAACAGTTGTCTTTCCTGTACCTGGATTCCCTTTAAACAACATATGGAGTACTTGCTTCTCAGATTTCAATCCCATTTCTTGTCTTTTTTTATTTACATAAATCCAAGCATATATTTCTTTTATTATCTTTTTTATATCATCCATCCCAACGAGTTTCCCCATCTCTTCTTCAATTCTTTGCAGCATCTCATGTTTAATTGTAGTTTCATTTGAAATTTCCGTTTTATTTTCTGATGCTGGTAAAGAAATTTTCTTTCGATGGTTTAACACAATATTAATTTGATTATTATTTTTCTTTCGCATCGATTGTTCCATACAATCACCTCATTTTATCCCGCAATTTGCAGGCAGTAAGACTCCCACCTCAAAATTCAGCGAATGCGAGGAAGTTAGGCGGGGGATAACTGCCCGTAAATGCCCGATTGGTGTGGGCTGATAATCAGCGGAGGATGAACACCCCCCCACTGATTAAAGTTTCACTTTATCCACTCAACACATATTATTATTCCCGTCCTTCTTACAAATGCCTATTTTCAGAAAAATTTGCTATAATATAAGAAATAATTAAGGTGGTGGGACTATGGAGACAACGGAATTCCATGATACAATACAAGCCTTTTCTATTTTTTTATTGAATAAAGGCCGAAAAACCTCAACCATTAAACGTTATGTTTATGACATTGAAGATTTCGGACATTGGTTAGAAAAAAACAAAAAGCTCCCTTCCAGTAATATATGGGCTACACTTTGTACAAAAGACTACGAAGATTACTTTTCCGACTTAAAAACGAATCGAAACTACTCAGAAAAGACGATGCATCGTGTATTTATTGTACTAAATAGAATGAATCATTTCCTAAACATCCCTAATCCATTAAAGAATATGGAAATTTCCATTCAACCAGATCGCGCACTACGAAATGAAGATTTTATTTCATCTAATGAAGAAAAAAAATTAAAGCGTATCGTCACTTCATTGGAAGGACTATCAGAAAAACAACGTCCTGTACGACCTTTATTGATGGATCGTAATATCACTATTTTAAACCTATTAATTGACTATGGTTTATCCCTACAAGAGCTTACAGCATTAACTATGTATCATGTTCACTTTGAAACTAATACATTATCTATCCCAGCAACCGCAGGAGTAGAAAGAACGATTACATTAACAAAAGAAGACAAAAAGCAATTATACACATACTACAAAAGCATCCCTGAACCCGTTCGTCCAAAATACCATAGTAATGACCCACTGTTTGTCGCATTCGATTTTAACCGCGGAACATACAGATGGGTATACGAAAATGATTCACCGAAGGGATTAACAGAAATCGCTATCCAAAAAATGATTCGCCTTGAAGTAGCTAGAGCTAATTTACGCAAAGGAATCTCAGGGCAACACTTTCGTAACACCTATATTTTAAACTTAATAAAAAAAGAAACGCCGGAATCAGAAATTATAAAACTAGCTGGATTCAAATCAAAAGTTTCACTAAAACGATATTATAAATACGCAGAAAATGAAAAAACGCTATTGTAAGGCGTTTTTTCTATTTTTTCTTTAAACAAACGATTTTATTATGACCATTTAACTAATTTTTGCATCTACTATGATGAGTTTCATTCACATTCTCATTAGAAAGGAGCGATTTAATGTCTCGTTATGACGACAGTCAAAACAAATTCTCCAAACCATGCTTTCCAAGTAGTGCCGGACGAATCTTAAACACACCATCCATCCCAATTTCTAAAGCACAAATTAGAACATTTCGAGCGATTATTAACGATTTAATTAAAATAATTCCAAAACTTTTCGCTAATCCATCCCCTAAAAACATCGAAGATTTAATTGATACATTAAACCTACTAAGTAAGTTCATCTGTTCGCTAGACGCTACTTCCTCCCTGAAAGCGCAAGGATTAGCTATTATAAAAAACTTAATAACTATATTAAGAAATCCAACCTTCGTAGCAAGTGCTGTATTTGTTGAACTCCAAATTTTAATTAATTATTTACTTTACATTACAAAGTTATTCCGAATCGATCATTGTACACTCCAAGAACTCCTTAAATTAATTGCAGAGTTACAAACTACTCTAGTTAATTCAGCTTCGTTCGGCAGAGGGCCTACTGGACCTCGAGGTAACACGGGCGCTACTGGTGCTACTGGACCTACTGGACCTCGAGGTAACACGGGCGCTACCGGTGCTACTGGACCTACTGGACCTCGAGGTAACACGGGCGCTACCGGTGCTACTGGACCTACTGGACCTCGAGGTAACACGGGCGCTACTGGTGCTACTGGACCTACTGGACCTCGAGGTAACACGGGCGCTACCGGTGCTACTGGACCTACTGGACCTCGAGGTAACACGGGCGCTACCGGTGCTACTGGACCTACTGGACCTCGAGGTAACACGGGCGCTACCGGTGCTACTGGACCTACTGGACCTCGAGGTAACACGGGCGCTACTGGACCTACTGGACCTCGAGGTAACACGGGCTCTACCGGTGCTACTGGACCTACTGGACCTCGAGGTAACACGGGCGCTACCGGTGCCACGGGCGCTACTGGACCTCAAGGTGTTCAAGGTAACACTGGCGCTACTGGTGCTACCGGTGCCACGGGCGCTACTGGACCTCAAGGTGTTCAAGGTAACACTGGCGCTACTGGTGCTACCGGTGCCACGGGACCTCAAGGTGCTCAAGGTAACACTGGCGCTACTGGACCTCAAGGTGTTCAAGGTAACACAGGGGCTACTGGTGCCACGGGCGCTACCGGACCTCAAGGCGTTCAAGGTAACACAGGGGCTACTGGTGCTACTGGTGCCACGGGACCTCAAGGTATTCAAGGTAACACAGGGGCTACTGGTGCCACGGGACCTCAAGGTATTCAAGGTAACACGGGGCTACTACGGTGCCACGGGACCTCAAGGTATTCAAGGTAACACGGGGGCTACCGGTGCCACTGGCGCTACTGGACCTCAAGGCGTTCAAGGTAACACGGGGGCTACCGGTGCCACTGGCGCTACTGGACCTCAAGGCGTTCAAGGTAACACAGGTGCCACGGGTGCTACTGGACCTCAAGGTAACACAGGGGCTACTGGCGCTACTGGTGCCACTGGACCTCAAGGTGTTCAAGGTAACACAGGTGCTACTGGTGCCACTGGCGCTACTGGACCTCAAGGCGTTCAAGGTAACACAGGTGCTACTGGGGCTACCGGTGCCACTGGCGCTACTGGACCTCAAGGTGTTCAAGGTAACACTGGTGCCACGGGTGCTACTGGACCTCAAGGTAACACAGGGGCTACTGGTGCTACTGGTGCCACTGGCGCTACTGGACCTCAAGGCGTTCAAGGTAACACGGGGGCTACCGGTGCCACTGGCGCTACTGGACCTCAAGGTGTTCAAGGTAACACTGGTGCCACGGGTGCTACTGGACCTCAAGGTAACACTGGTGCTACTGGCGCTACTGGTGCCACTGGACCTCAAGGTGTTCAAGGTAACACTGGTGCTACTGGTGCCACGGGCGCTACTGGACCTCAAGGCGTTCAAGGTAACACTGGTGCTACTGGTGCCACGGGCGCTACTGGACCTCAAGGTGTTCAAGGTAACACAGGTGCTACTGGTGCCACGGGCGCTACCGGACCTCAAGGCGTTCAAGGTAACACTGGTGCTACTGGTGCTACTGGTGCCACGGGACCTCAAGGTATTCAAGGTAACACAGGGGCTACTGGTGCCACGGGACCTCAAGGTATTCAAGGTAACACGGGGGCTACCGGTGCCACGGGCGCTACTGGACCTCAAGGCGTTCAAGGTAACACAGGTGCCACGGGGGCTACTGGACCTCAAGGTAACACAGGTGCTACTGGCGCTACTGGTGCCACTGGACCTCAAGGTGTTCAAGGTAACACAGGTGCCACGGGGGCTACTGGACCTCAAGGTAACACAGGTGCTACTGGCGCTACTGGTGCCACTGGACCTCAAGGTGTTCAAGGTAACACTGGTGCTACTGGTGCCACTGGCGCTACTGGACCTCAAGGCGTTCAAGGTAACACAGGTGCTACTGGTGCTACCGGTGCCACGGGCGCTACTGGACCTCAAGGTGTTCAAGGTAACACAGGTGCCACGGGTGCTACTGGACCTCAAGGTAACACAGGTGCTACTGGTGCCACTGGACCTCAAGGCGTTCAAGGTAACACAGGTGCTACTGGTGCTACCGGTGCCACTGGCGCTACTGGACCTCAAGGTGTTCAAGGTAACACAGGTGCCACGGGTGCTACTGGACCTCAAGGTAACACAGGTGCTACTGGCGCTACTGGTGCCACTGGACCTCAAGGTGTTCAAGGTAACACAGGTGCTACTGGCGCTACTGGTATAGGAGTTACCGGACCTACTGGACCTTCTGGTGGACCTACTGGACCTACTGGACCTCAAGGTGTTCAAGGTAACACGGGGGCTACGGGGGCTACCGGACCTCAAGGTGCTCAAGGTAACACAGGCGCTACCGGGCCTCAAGGTGCTCAAGGTAACACAGGCGCTACCGGGCCTCAAGGTATTCAAGGTAACACGGGTGCTACTGGTGCCACGGGGCCTCAAGGCGCTCAAGGTAACACAGGCGCTACTGGCGCTACCGGACCTCAAGGCGTTCAAGGTAACACGGGCGCTACTGGACCTCAAGGCGCTCAAGGTAACACAGGCGCTACTGGCGCTACCGGACCTCAAGGCGTTCAAGGTAACACAGGTGCTACTGGTGCTACCGGACCTCAAGGCGCTCAAGGTAACACAGGCGCTACTGGCGCTACCGGACCTCAAGGCGTTCAAGGTAACACAGGTGCTACTGGTGCTACCGGACCTCAAGGCGTTCAAGGTAACACAGGTGCTACTGGTGCTACCGGACCTCAAGGTGTTCAAGGTATCCAAGGACCAACGGGTGCCACTGGCGCTACTGGTATAGGAGTTACTGGACCAACCGGACCTTCTGGCGGACCTACTGGGCCTACTGGACCTACTGGACCTAGCTTCCCTGTAGCAACAATTGTTGTAACAAATAACATTCAACAAACAGTACTGCAATTTAATAACTTTATTTTTAGTACTGCAATTAACGTAAACAATATGATCTTTAACGGCACAAATACAGTTACTGTTATTAACGCTGGCATTTATGTAATTAGCGTATCCATCGCTACAACTGCGCCAGGATGTGCTCCACTTGGAGTAGGAATTTCAATTAATGGAGCAGTCGCAACTGACAACTTCTCTTCAAGTTTAATAGGTGACTCACTTTCATTTACTACAATTGAAACGTTAGCAGCTGGTGCAAACATCTCTGTCCAATCTACTCTTAACGAGATTACGATCCCTGCAACAGGAAATACTAACATTCGCCTTACTGTATTTAGAATCGCTTAAATTTCACTATGTATTGTTTATGACAAATAAAAAAAGAGCGAGAAACTCGCTCTTTTTTTGTTATGTACAATAATTCATTACTACTCTAATTCAATCGAAACATTTTTTTGTGGTACGAATGTAGAAATTGCATGTTTATAAATAAGCTGTTGCTTACCTTCTGTTTCCAGTAGGACTGTAAAATTATCAAATCCTTTAATTAATCCACGAAGCTGGAAACCATTTAATAAGTACAGCGTAACAAACGTATTTTCTTTACGGAGTTGATTTAAAAACTGATCTTGAATATTGATTGATTGCTTCATGTCGAATCCTCCTCTTTTTCTCTACTTACTATTATTCGACTTTAGTTGTAACTTTCCTTCTATGTATCGTAAAATTTCTGACGTTTTTTCACCATCTGTAACATCAAACCATGTGACATCCATTTTATTACGGAACCACGTTAATTGACGTTTTGCATAACGACGTGAATTCGTCTTTAATTGTGATACCGCTTCTTCTAAAGAGACACGATTCTCAAAATAATCATATACCTCTTTATACCCAATCGCTTGAATAGATTGACAATCTCTTATCCCACGATTATACAGCCCTTCTACTTCCTCTAATAAACCTTGTTCCATCATTAAATCCACTCGTAAGTTAATGCGATCGTATAGCATTTCTCGATCCATTGTCAAGCCAATTAATGAAACATCATATAATAACTCGTTTTCTTGTTTTTCGAGTTGATCACTCATTTTTTCGCCCGTCGTGTGGAAAATTTCTAACGCCCGAATGACACGACGCACATTATTAGCATGAATACGCTCCGCGCTTTCTGGATCTACTTCTTGCAATTTTTCATGTACATATTCCACACCACGTTCTTGAGCTAGCTTTTCCATTTGCTCTCGGTATATAGCATCACCAGCATCATCTGTAAACTGATAATCGAATAAAACTGATTGTATATAAAGACCGGTTCCACCAACAATAATCGGTAATTTACCCCGCTCTGTAATTTCTCGAATATGTTTACGAACACGTTCTTGAAATTCTGCGACAGAAAATGAATCTTCCGGATCTTTTATATCGACCATATAATGTGGAATTCCGTCCATCTCTTCTTTTGTCACCTTTGCTGTTCCAATGTCCATCGTGCGATAAATCTGCATGGAATCTCCACTTATAATTTCACCATTCAACGCTTTGGCAAGGTCAATACTTAACTTCGTCTTTCCAACAGCAGTTGGTCCAATGATGACAGCAACCTTTTCGCGTTGCATTTCTCCCATATCATTCAACTCTCTTTATGTAATATACTCCATCTATTGATTATATCCAATCTTAACAATTTTAACGGTACGATTGCAAGTTCTTTCATTCTGGTACATGAAATTTCATATAAAAAAGAACATAGTTTGTCCAATTCTGCATACACATGATAAAAAATAGCTTTGAGAGGATGAGTTGACTATGAAACAATCTACCATCAATTTTTCATCTTTAACAAAAGACCTTATTTTAGCCACTGCTACAAAAGAACAAAACTGTTCACAAGAAGAATTATACTTCGCTCTAAATTGTTTGCTACGTTCTTTTCATTCTACGCTCCAAGAAACAACATTACATCCAGAAAATAAAAATACAGAGTATATGCAGACTCAATTTTGCAGTGCATATAAAATTCTTACAGGTACAACTATTTATCCCTTTCAATAATCCATAAAAAGCGGTTGCTTGAAAATATGTAAGCAACCGCTTTTTAAATTAATACATATACACTATTGTATAACTTTCACTTTTACAGACTTACGGCCCCAGCTATTAGCACTACCATCTGAGCCCACTAATACATCAATACGATTTCCTTTAATAGCACCACCAGTATCTCCAGCAATCGCTTCTCCATATCCTTCTACCCATACTTTCGATCCAAGTGGAATTACCTTTGGATCAACAGCAATTACTTTCATATTTGGATTCGCTGTTAAATCATGCCCCATTGCAGTTAATACACGACCACCATACGTACCATTCTCACTTGGATTTGCTGTATACGCCGTCGCTTCTACTGTTATTTCACGTCCACCAGCAGGGGCACTTGTTTGAGTAGATTTCGCAACTTGTTTCGTAGTTGACTGCTGTTTTACCACAGGTTTATTTGATTCTACATTCTTAACAGACTCTTTGCTCTTAACTGCTTTATTATTTTTAACCGGCGTATTTACTCTTTCCGGCACTTCTTCTTGCGTTACAACTTCTTTCTTTTCAATTACCGGTGCCGTCCCTGTTAAAAATGGCACGTGAACATATGCAACTTTTCCATTGTAGTCGAATTGTAACCATTCATTTTGAACTTGATTTGTCGTTTCAATCAAATCATTTTTATTAAATTTACCAAGAATTTCAGAGTCAGTATTCGCTCCAGCACGAATATTTAATACATTCGCAGTTACATAATACGTACTTTTAGTAAATTCAGCACTTACAAATGCTTCTTTACCGTCTAATTTAATTTTCGACCATCCGTTTTCTGTATTTATAACATCTAATTTATTTCCACTTAACATTTTACCTACAAGCTTTGACTCTACATTTGGGTTTTCTCTCACATTTAATACGTCTGTTGTTACAATCGTTTCTGCTTTCGCAGAACCTGCAAAAATCCCAAGACCAAAAACTGCCGCTGTTGCTATACCTAATAATTTTTTCATGAATAGCCTCCATTTGCTTTGTTTTCGTATTTTCATTATAGCAACAGATTTTTTAGTTTTTTAGAAATCACACAATTACAAAGCATTCGTAATATACGATTAACGAGTTGTAACATAAATTTCCATATTAATAAAATGCCTTTTCAATAGAAACCCCAATATTTTTCATATATTTTCCACATACAAGCATGAAAATTTTTTTCCAAAAAAAATTACAGTATTACTGTTTTGTTACAAAAAAACCATATTCCATTACATCTTTTACCATAAAACATCATTCTCCAATTATTAATCTCTTTTTTTGTAATAAAAAAGAGTAACTTATAGTAGCTACTCCTTTTTCATTTGTTATTTAACTTTCTTTTTCCAAATTCCCATCATAAGAGCAGAAATAGCTGTCCCTACTAGTATAGAGAAAATATATAGCAACGGTTTATTTACTAATGCTATAACAAATAACCCACCATGTGGTGCCGGTAATGTAATTTGGAATAACATAGATAACGCACCTGCAATACTTGAACCAACAACACAACTTACAATTACTCGAATCGGATCTGCAGCTGCAAATGGAATTGCACCTTCTGTAATAAACGATGCTCCCATAATATAATTTGTTAAACCAGATTTACGTTCCGCTTCTGTAAACTTTGTTTTAAAGAATGTAGTTGCAAATGCAATTGCAAGTGGCGGTACCATACCACCAGCCATAACAGCAGAGTGAACTCCAAAGTTCTGCGCTTCTATTGCAGCAATACCAAATGTAAATGCGGCTTTATTAATTGGACCACCCATATCGATTGCCATCATACCACCTAAAATAAGACCTAGTAATATAGCATTTGTACCGTTCAAACCATTTAACCATCCTGTTAACATTTCATTCAATGCTACTACAGGTGGATTTACTACTTTTTGCATTACAACTCCTGTAATTAACAATCCAAAGACTGGATATAACAAAACAGGTTTAATTCCTTCTAACTGCGCTGGTAATCCTGAAAATAATCTTTTCAATCCTAAAACAACATATCCAGCTAAGAAACCAGCAATTAATCCACCTAAAAACCCAGCATTCGCATGTGCCGCTAAAAATCCTCCGACAACACCAGGCATAAAACCAGGACGATCAGCAATAGAACTCGCAATAAATCCAGCTAAAATTGGTACAAGGAATAAAAACGCCCCTGTTTTTCCTCCACCAATAGACATGAACAATTCAGCTAATGGACCTTCCGACTTTATACCACCAAACGAAAACGCTAGCGCTATTAAAATTCCACCGCCAACAACAAACGGAAGCATATTACTTACACCGCTCATTAAATGCTTATAAATTCCTAATCCTTTTTCCTTCTCTATACTCTCTGACTTCCCATTCTCTTTTACACCTTTAAAGATTGGTGCATCTTGTTTGACAGCTCGATTAAGAAGCTTTTCCGTTTTTCTAATCCCATCAGCTACTGGCACTTGAATGACATGTTTTCCAGCAAAACGATTCACTTCTACTTGTTTATCTGCCGCAACGATAATGGCCGTTGCACGTTCAATGTCCTCTTTCGTTAAACCGTTTTTTATACCTGTTGATCCGTTCGTTTCAACTTTAATCGCAATCCCTAACTCTGCCGCTTTCGCTTTCAAACTATCAGCAGCCATATATGTGTGAGCGATTCCAGTCGGACAAGCTGTAACAGCTAATACGTATGGTTCATCCCCTTCTGGTTTCGCTACTTCAACTTCTTCTTCTTTTTCATTCTCTTTTTCATCAAATAAGCGAAGAAGCTCCTCTTCATCCTTCGCTTCTAATAATTGCTTGCGAAAGCCTTCATCCATTAATAATGTAGAAAGACGGGACAACGTTTCTAAATGTGTATTATTCGCTCCTTCACTTGCAGCAATCATAAAGAATAAATGTGCAGGCTGTCCGTCAAGCGATTCATAATTGATACCGCTTACACTTCTACCAAAACAAATCGCCGGTTGCTTAACAGCCTTCGTCTTCGCATGAGGTATGGCAATGCCTTCCCCAATTCCAGTCGTACTTTGGGACTCCCGCTTTAAAATAGCTTCTTTAAATTCCGTTTTACTATTTAAACGATTTGCCCCACTTAATTTCTCAACTAATTCATCTATGACAGCTTCTTTATTTGAAGCTGTCAAATTCATAATGACTGTATCCCTTTTTAATAGTTCTGTAATTTTCATATGTTACTTCCCCCTATCGCTTAACTACAATTACTTGCGACAATAATTCTTCTACTTTTTCCTTTTTACATAAATCTGCCGAAAATGCTGTTGCACTCCCTGTTGCAACGCCATATTGGAATGCCTTTTCAATTTCTTTTGTCTGTTCGTATTTACCTACAAATCCAGCAACGAGAGAATCTCCTGCCCCAACTGAATTAATAACAACACCTTTTGGAACAGTTGCTTCATATATACCTTCTGCCGTAAATAATAAAGCTCCATCTCCGGCCATTGATACAATAACGTTCTCTACACCTTGTTCGACTAATTTTCTTCCATACGGTAAAATCTCTTCTACCGTTGAAAGCTCCACTCCAAATAACTCACCAAGTTCATGATGATTTGGCTTTATTAAAAATGGCTTATTTTTAATTACATGTTGCAGTGCACTTCCACTTGCATCTACTACTACACGAATACCTTTTTCAGCTCCAAACGCAGCAATTGATTCATAAAAGGTATTTTGAATAGAAGCCGGTATACTTCCAGCAAGTACAACACAATCTTCACGTTGCATACTTTCAATTTTTTTCATCAATTGTCCAAACTGTTCTTTTGTCACAATAGGACCTTGTCCATTTAATTCTGTTTCTTCTTCCCCTTTTATTTTTACATTAATTCTAGTATCTTCATCTACTTGGACGAAATTTGTTGTTACACCTTCATCATGTAATACATCTTGAATAAACTGACCAGTAAATCCACCAGTAAATCCAAGTGCAACATTTTCAACACCTAAACGATGAAGAACGCGAGAAACATTAATCCCTTTTCCTCCAGGGAACTTCATATCTTTCTCTGCCCGATTTACTGTGCCTAAATCGAAAGAATTAACTTGTACTACATAATCAATAGATGGGTTTAAAGTAACTGTATAGATCATTGTTTATCAGCCTCAATTACATTGGTTTGTCTTTTATATTTTTCTAAATCAATTTCTAAATGGTTTGTAATAATATTTGCATCTTCAACATTGGCAATTTTCGCAAACGCAACTTCTGAAAACTTACTTTCATCAATTAAGAAATACCCTTCGTTCGCTAATGTTAATGCCATTTGTTTTAAAAGCGCTTCTTCTGGATCTGGTGTTGTAAAACCAAACTGTTCATGTACGCCATTCGCTCCTAAAAAACATTTATCAAAGCGATACTTCTGCATACTTTCCTGTGCCATCGCACCAATTAAAGCCTTCGTCCTACTCTTCATCATTCCGCCTAGTAAATACGCACGAATATTATTTTCAACTAAAGCTTCAATATGCATAAGTCCATTCGTCACGACAGTAACATCTTTATTTATTAGAAATGGAATCATTTCAAATGTTGTACTTCCTGCATCTAAATAAATACAATCCCCTTGTTCCACAATAGTAGCTGCATACTTAGCAATTTGATGTTTTATTTGAATGTTTTTGGATGATTTTTCAGTCATCGTTGGCTCCTGTCCCTTTGCTGTTAAAACAGAGGCACCACCATGAACTCTTTTTAATAACCTTTGTTTTTCTAATTGTGCTAAATCACGACGAATTGTTGATTCAGAGCTTTCTGTTCTTTCAACTAATTGCTGTAATTTAACTACTTTCTGTTCTTTTACAAGTTGCAATATCATTTGATGACGTTCAGGAGTTAACATTTTACTCACCTCTTCTTTGATTACAGTATAATGAAAACGATCACAAAAATCAACCATATACATTCATAAATAATCAAAAACAATCAAAAACAGTTATAGACAACAAAAAAGAAACCCATTTGATTGTTATATCAAATGGGTTTCTTTTCTCGATTCACTTATAAAGAAGCTTTATATATGTTTAAAACATCATCTTTATTTAATTTTTTAAAGTTACCAAATTCACCATAAGCCATCGCTTTATCCGCCATTAAATCAATTTCATTTTCTCCAATAGTATAATCAGATAATGCTACTGGCGCCTCAATTGAAGTCCAAAATTGACGCAGTGCCTCAATTCCTTCTAACGCCACTTCTTTATCTGTTTTGCCATCTGTTTCTATATCAAATACACGAATAGCGAACTGTTTAAAACGACTTACATTTTCATCTATAACATGCTTCATCCAATTCGGGAATAGAATTGCAAGGCCGCCGCCGTGTGGTATGTCATGAACAGCAGAAACTGCATGCTCAATATTATGAGTTGCCCAGTCTCCTTTTACTCCCATTGCTAAAATGCCGTTTAACGCCATAGTACCGCAATATAAAATTGTTTCCCTATGCTCATAATTTTCTAGATCACTTAAAAGCTTAGGAGCTGTTTCAATTACTGTTCTTAAAACAGATTCACAATAACGATCTTGTAGTTCTGTATTTGTTCCATGATGGAAATATTGCTCTAATACGTGTGACATAATATCTACCATACCGTAAATTGTTTGATCTTTCGGTACAGACGCAGTATGAACTGGATCTAAGATTGAAAACTGCGGGAAAGTAACCGGGCTACCCCAGCCGTATTTTTCATTCGTTTCCCAGTTTGTAATTACCGAGCCTGCATTCATTTCAGATCCTGTTGCTGCAAGAGTAAGTACAGTACCAAATGGTAATGCCTCGCTAGCAAATGCTTTTTTCGTTACAATATCCCATACATCTCCATCGTACTTACTACCAGCGGCAATCGCTTTCGTACAGTCGATTACACTTCCTCCACCAACTGCTAAAATAAATTCGACACCATTTTCTTTACAAATTTGAATCCCTTTTTTTACTGTTGATACACGAGGATTCGGTTCAACACCAGTCAATTCAAATACTTCCGCATTTATATCTTTTAAAATAGAAATTACATTATCATATATACCGTTTCTTTTAATGCTGCCTCCTCCATATACGAGAAGAACTTTTTTACCGAACTGTGGAATTTCAGTTTTTAACTGCTCTAATTGTCCTTTACCGAAAATAAGTTTTGTCGGATTACGAAATACAAAATTTTGCATATCTTTTTACCATCCCTTCTATTTAAAAAGCAACTATACTTTTGTATACCATATTTTTTTCATTTCACAAAAATATTTGCTTAACAAAAAAATCCCAGCCTTTAGGGCTGAGATTTTTTATTGATAATAAGGTGAGATCATTAAGTAAACAATAACACCAGATAGACTTACATATAGCCAAATTGGCATCGTCCATCGTACAATTTTACGGTGACGTGTTAATTGATTCGTAAAACCAAATACAAGTGCGAACAATGCAAGTGGTACAATAATTGCCGCAAGGATAATATGTGTAATTAAAATGATGAAGTACACATATTTAATAAATCCTTCCCCGCCAAAATGTGTTGCTGGCGCCAAGTAATGATACGATAAATACGAAACACAGAATAGCAAAGTCGTCGTGAATGCCGCAAGAATGAAACCACGGTGCATTTTCACATTCTTTTTAATAATAGAGTATAAAGCTGCTAATAAGAATACGAACGTAAAGCTATTAAAAATTGCATTTAACATTGGTAAAATCGTTACATCAAAATGTACTTCTCCTTCATAGCCAACAGGTCCAAAGAACAAAAATAAAATAATCGCATTTACAATTACAGAAAGCGTTATCACAATAGGAGCATAGCTTTTCTGATTTGTTGATTGATCCACCAAAATGGTCACTCCCTCTTCCTTCAAATATGTATACGTAACCTCACTATTTTAACATATTATTCACAGTGTAAATGTGACAATAGTTTGACACAGTAAGACAAGACAAAGAAAAAAATCCTTCTTAATAAAACTTCTTAAGAAGGATTTTATCGCTTTATTATTCAAATAGCAATGCAATTAGTTTTTGTTAAAAAACGTATTGCTATATGCTTGAAAAATTTCAGATACTTGATATCCCATTAATGAAATTGCTGTTAATGAAAAGAAACCAATCATAAGAAATCGAAACCACATATAAATCTCCTCCTTGTATTTAGCTTAAAAAACGTTAGCTATATTACAAGTTACGTGGCACTCTTCATCATCACTTTCTTTCTTCTTTACAATTGCTGTTATAAATCGAATCATAAAGAATAGAACAAAAGGAATTTGTTCGTAATTCACCTTGGCATAGTTCAGCAACGGCTCGCGCTGCACATCGAACGGGGATGAGAAGGAATAGAACATACCTTGCTCTTCCATATATACAATTACAATTTTCATGCAAAATACTATTCCTAGAAACGAAACAATATCTTGCCATTCTGTCGTATATAACAGGTTATACAGCTCTAATACGTACTCTTCCATCATCATCCCCCCTTCCTTTTTTACCATTTTGCTCGCCTTCGTATAAAAAGTCAAGAAAAAAGTTTATATTCACTATGACAATAGTAATTACTCGTTTCTATGTTTATATATGATTCTTTTATAGCAATGATTGGGTGTAACTCTATTCCAAAACAATAAATTAGAATCGAACGGATTCTTCATTTCTACTTTTAGGTTTCAAAACTGTGCTATTTTTATTTCTATTAAAAATAAAATAAGAAAGTATTATAAGAACAGTAACAAGCATCGTTAAAAGTGCTTGTGGACGCAAAGATTCAATTGCAAGCATTGCAACTAAAACTGCTATAATAGCAGCAATTGTAACATACGTTACATATGGGAAAAGCCACATTTTCACTTTCAAATTTCTTTGTTCTACTTTTCCCATTTTTTTACGCATCTTTAAATGCGAAACTGCAATAACGAGATAAACGAGTAACGCGATCCCACCAGAAGCATTCACTAAAAATAAAAATACTTTATCTGGAGATATGTAACTAAAAACAACTCCAATATAAGCGAAGAAAGTTCCAAATAAAACTGCTCGAACTGGAACACCACTACTGTTCAATTTTAAAAACACCTTTGGAGCATCTCCTCTTTCTGCCATCGAAAAAAGCATTCTTGAGTTTGTATATAAGCCCGAATTTAAACAAGAGAGTACAGCTGTTAAAACGATAAAATTCATAATTTGTGCTGCCGCTGGTATTCCTATATGTTCAAGTACCGCTACAAATGGACTTTTTAGTATGTTTGCTGAATTCCACGGAAGGAGTGTAACGACTATAGCAATAGATCCAATGAAAAATACGAGAATACGCCAAATTACACTATTTGTTGCTGTTTTTACTGCTTTTACAGGCTCAGCAGACTCACCAGCCGCTACTGCTACAATCTCTGACCCCATAAATGAAAATATAACGACGGTAATTCCAAGCAGCACCGAACTTATCCCATTTGGCATAAATCCCCCTTGTCCTACTAAATTTGAAGTGCCAGGTGCTTCCGTTCCTGGTACAAATCCTAAAATAACAGCAAGTCCAAGACAAAGGAATAAGACGATACTTATTACTTTAATAAAAGAAAACCAATATTCAAACTCTCCAAATGATTTCACTGAAAAAACATTCGTCAACGTTAATAAAATCGTTAATATTAGGCTTAATAACCAGAGTGGGATGTCTGGAATCCAGTATTGAATAATACCAGCACCTGCTGTGGCTTCTATTGCAATAACAATTACCCAGAAAAACCAATATAGCCACCCAATTGTATACCCGGCCCATGGACCAATAGCTTCTCGTGCATATGTTGCAAATGAACCACTTGTCGGGTTAATAGCTGCCATTTCCCCCAACATTCTCATGACGAAAATGACTAAAAGTCCTGCTAATGCATATGAAACGATAGAACCTGGCCCGGCCGAATGTACAACTGCACCACTTCCAACAAACAAACCAGCCCCTATTACACCACCAATTGAGATCATCGTAATGTGGCGTATTTTTAGGTCTTTCTTAAGATTTTTATCCAAATCTTGTACATCCCCTTCCAAACTTTATTTTGAAATTTATGTAAGAGTATTATGCAAAAAACCTTGTCTTACATTTCTTAATATATCAAAATATTCTGAATTTAAAAATTATAAATCCACCTCCTTCATAAATTATTACATTAGGTTTAATAATTTTCCATACACAATTGTTGAGAAAATTATTAAACCTAACAAAAGATAAAATTTTCAGATATCATTAAAGAAACAAGATTATACATCTAGACAACTTTTCGTATAGGAGTGTTGATATGTTAAACAAGTTCAAATTCATTTGTTGTATGTTAGTAATTTTCTTACTGCTACCGCTAGCCCCCTTCCAAACAAAAGCAGCAAACAATTTAGGATCAAAATTACTCGTTGGATATTGGCATAACTTTGATAACGGTACTGGCATTATTAAATTAAAAGATGTTTCACCAAAATGGGATGTAATAAATGTATCTTTCGGTGAAACTGGTGGTGATCGTTCCACTGTTGAATTTTCCCCTGTGTATGGTACAGATGCAGAGTTCAAATCTGATATTTCCTATTTAAAAAGTAAAGGAAAAAAAGTAGTTCTTTCAATAGGTGGACAAAATGGAGTCGTTTTACTTCCTGACAATGCCGCTAAACAACGTTTTATTAATTCCATACAATCTCTAATCGATAAATACGGTTTTGATGGAATGGATATTGACCTTGAATCAGGTATTTACTTAAACGGCAATGACACTAATTTTAAAAACCCAACAACTCCTCAAATCGTGAATCTTATCTCAGCAATTCGAACGATTTCAGACCATTACGGCCCAGATTTCCTACTAAGCATGGCCCCTGAAACAGCTTATGTTCAAGGCGGGTATAGCGCATATGGAAGCATATGGGGTGCATATTTACCAATTATTTACGGAGTGAAAGACAAACTAACTTATATTCACGTTCAACACTATAATGCTGGTAGCGGCATTGGGATGGACGGTAATAATTATAATCAAGGAACCGCAGACTACGAGGTCGCGATGGCAGATATGCTCTTACATGGCTTTCCTGTAGGCGGTAATCCAAATAATATTTTCCCCGCTCTTCGTTCAGATCAAGTAATGATTGGACTTCCGGCGGCACCAGCAGCAGCTCCAAGTGGCGGGTATATTTCTCCAACTGAAATGAAAAAAGCTTTAAATTATATCATTAAAGGCGTTCCTTTCGGAGGAAAGTATAAGCTTTCTAATCAAAATGGCTACCCTGCATTTCGTGGTCTAATGTCTTGGTCCATTAATTGGGATGCAAAAAACAACTTTGAATTCTCCAATAACTACAGAACATATTTTGATGCTATTCCTTTGCAAAAATAATAAAAAACAGCACTAGGTTATATAAAGTAACCTATTGCTGTTTTTATTTATGTAAATTACTTTTTCACATCCATATCTACAGTACGAAGAGATTCATCTCCATTTCGTAAATAGCTATTTACGAGACTTAAAAGTAACTTCCCACCAACTAACATTGCACGTTCATCAAAATCAAATTGAGGATGATGATGCGGATATGTTGCTCCTATTTCTTCATTACCCGCACCTGTGAAGAAAAATGCTCCTGGAACATGTTCTAAGTAGTATGCAAAATCTTCACCACCCATAATAGGCGGCACTTCAATGACCCTTTCTCTTCCAAGATCACGTTCTGCAACCTCCATAAAATGACTCGTTTCCTCTACATGATTTATTAATATTGGATAGCCACGTTTATATTGAATATTAACTTCAGCCTGAAGAGACTGACAAATCCCCTCAACAACTCGTCTAAATTCCTTCTCCATATATTCTCTTACTTCAGGATCTAACGTTCGAATGGTTCCTGTAAACGTAGCAGTATCCGCAATAATATTATCCGCTTGACCAGCATGGAATGTACCAACTGTTAAAACTACGGATTGAAGTGGATCGACTTTTCTACTAACTAACAGTTGCAACTGGTTAATAATTTGTGTTGCAACAATAATAGCATCTACAGTATGATGTGGCATACCTCCGTGACCACCTCGCCCTTGAACCTTCACCTCAAAAGAATCAGCTGCCGCCATCATTGCTCCTGCTTTCGCACCAACAATTCCTACAGGCATTTGAGAAGATACATGCGTACCAAAAACAACATCTACTCCTTCTAAACAACCATCCTCAATCATAGCGATAGCCCCGCCAGGCTCTTTCTCTTCTGCATGTTGGTGTATAAGAACTATTTTTCCAGAAAGTTGGTCTCTATGATCACTTAATATTTTTGCAACTCCTAAAAGTGTTGCTGTATGTCCATCATGGCCACAAGCGTGCATTACGCCCGGAACCTTTGATTTATATGAAACTTTCTTTTCATCTTGAATAGGTAGTGCATCAAAATCAGCACGCAACGCGATTGTCTTCCCAGATTTCCCACCTTCAATTACGCCGATGATTCCTCTTTCCCCGACATCTGTTTTCACATCAATATGAAAACTTTTTAAGATTGCAGCTATTTTTTTCGGTGTTTCTATTTCTTGAAACGATAGCTCTGGGTATTGATGAAAATCTCTTCGCCACGAAACCATTTGGTTATACAAACTTTCCAACTCTTTATGCCATGTTTCTATCATAGAAATTCCCCTTTCTTTTTTAACACTTTAAATTTAATTTACATAACATTCTGTATTTAATCAATAAAAAGGAGAACTTTCTCTGAAAGTCCTCCTACTATTCTAGAATCGTCTAATTACTATTTTGCTTCAACACAAATACTGAAAGTTCAGGTACACTCCAAAATCTAACCGGCATTCGGGTTGTCCCAATACCTCGATTTACATATAAATGTAACGGCTTATTCTTCCCTTCTAATTCATACATACCTTCAACATAGCTCTCAGCTAATTTTGTAGTAATTAATGGACCTATAAAAGGAATTTGAACTTGTCCTCCGTGACTATGCCCTGAAACTTGAAAATCAACTGGATAACAAGCTACTTTGTCTACAACATCCGGCTCATGTACTAATAGCATATTGAAATCTTGTTGCCTTACATGTTTTAAAGTCGCGTCTATTTGTGGCTTCCCTAATAAGAAATCATCCAAGCCTGATATTGTAATATATTTGCCGTTTCCCACTTTAATTTTCTGCACTTCATTTACTAATACAGAAAAACCAGCTTCCTCCATATACTTTTTATAAAACACACTACCACCCCCGCCCCTATCATGATTCCCAAACACAGCATATTTCCCTAAGGGAGCATTAATTTTCTGCAAAATAACCTTCGCTTCATCTTTTTCCGCACTATAAGATCCAAACTTATCTATTAAATCTCCTGTGAAAACAACTATATCTGGATGCAATTCATTCATCTTCTCCACCAAATTTTCTAGTTGTTTCAATGTAAACTCTGGTCCTAAATGTACATCTGAGAATTGCAATATTTTTTTATTATTAAACTCTTTAGGAATCGTCGGGGCTTCTATTTCATTCCACGTAACTGTTATTAGTTTTCGTTCTATTTCTGTCGCATAGAAATACAAGCTTACTGGAATCATTACTATACTTATGAAACTTATAATAAGTTTCTTTAAGATTGATTTTTTTTGTTCTTTTTTTACATGATGCGTATTCATGTTTTCACCTCTAGATGTAGTTTAAAATCCTTTTGTTACATTGATGTGACAACATGAAAAAAATTGGGGTTTCAACACGTTGTAGCAAATATGTTTGTTATCCCAGCTGCAATTTTTACCGGTCATGTAACTTGGATTGAATATTTCCCAAACTTCTTGTTTTCTTTGGGAATTTAGTAGGCGGTTTGTATTTTGTAGAACTACCTTATTTCATATCTTATAATAAGAAACTACCTACAAATAAAGAGAAGACTGAAATACAGAACAAATCTATATCCGCTTAAATGGAATGGTTATAAAGTAGGCTAAAAAATATTACAAATTTCATTTTTTTCGTGAATATATCTACGTACACTTGTTCTCGAATGTTTTATACGTTATAATAACAACTTAAATAGCATTATTTACATATGAGGTGAAAAACATGAATAAAACAGAATTAATTAAAAACGTAGCACAAAATGCTGAGATTTCTCAAAAAGAAGCTACTGTAGTTGTACAAACTGTAGTAGAATCAATCACTAACGCTTTAGCTGCTGGTGAAAAAGTACAACTTATCGGATTCGGTACATTCGAAGTTCGTGAAAGAGCTGCTCGTACAGGCCGTAACCCACAAACTGGTGAAGAAATGCAAATCGCAGCTTCTAAAGTACCTGCTTTCAAAGCTGGTAAAGAACTAAAAGAAGCTGTAAAATAATGAAAAAATAGCCTTCTCGTTTATGAGAAGGCTATTTTTTCATAACATAATTAATAAAAATCTGACCATTGTGCTGTTTTTTTTGTTCCTTTATGCAAATAAAACCTTTCCTTTCAAAGAAAGATTTTGCTGTAATACTCGCCTCTGTATATATATCCCCGTGCCCTAAGTTCACTGCTTCTTTTTCTAACTTCTGTAATATGTATGAAGCTACCCCTTTTCCTTGATAATCTTTATGCGTAAATAAGCGATCTATGTAATGCTCATCATTATAATCCCCAAACCCCACTATCACACCTCTATACTCAGCAACGTAACAAATATTCTTTTCTAAAGACTGTAGCCATCTTTCTCTATCTAGTCGCTTTGGCGCCCATGCCTGTAGCTGTAACTCGTTATAATCTCTTGCATTCACCGTATGAACTGTTTCATAGAACAATTGTAATACTGTTTCTAAATCCTCTTTCTGGAATGTCCTAATTATAATATCCGTTAACATATATGAGTCTCCTTACTAAACTAACACTCGGCTTTCTACTATAATAAGATTCAATATTGCTGCTTTATTATACCTTTTTTCTTTTTATACAAACAAAAAAACAACACTTATTCAAAGTATTGTTTTTTTGTATAAAAGCATTTTCAATTACTCTATAAATTAAAATTTTTATTATTTTAATTTCACTCTTTGCAATCTTAGTGCATTTAATACGACTGATACCGAGCTAAATGCCATCGCCGCCCCTGCAACCCAAGGTGCTAAGAAACCTAATGCTGCAATTGGGATCCCTAAGCCATTATAAGCTAACGCCCAGAATAGGTTTTGCTTAATATTTCTAATCGTCATTTTACTCATAAAAATTGCATCGGCAATACTATTTAAATCACCACGGATTAACGTAATATCCGCTGCTTCCATCGCTACATCCGTTCCTGTTCCAATTGCCATACCAATGTCTGCTGTAGCAAGAGCAGGAGCATCATTTATTCCATCTCCAACCATCGCTACTTTCTTACCTTGCGCTTGCAGTTTTTTCACTTCTTCTGCTTTTCCTTCTGGCAATACTTCTGCAATTACGTGATCAATACCAACTTGCCCTGCAATTGCCTGAGCAGTTTGTGTATTATCCCCTGTAATCATAACAACGTCTAGACCCATTTTCTTAAGTCGTGCGATAGCTGCTTTTGAAGTATCTTTTACAGTATCCGCAACAGCAACTATTCCAGCATACTCCTTATCTATCGCTATTAACATTGCTGTTTTTCCTTCTCGCTCTAGCTCTTCCATCGATTTAGAAACTTCTTCAATATCAATATTAAACTTCGTCATTAATCGACGTGTACCAATTAATAATTGTTTCCCTTCAACAATCGATTCAATACCGAACCCAGGAATTGCTTCAAATGTTTCCGAACTTGGTATATCAATTTTCTTTTCTTTAATTCCTTCTACTATCGCTTCTGCAAGTGGGTGTTCAGAATTTTTTTCTGCCGCTCCTACTAAACGTAGTATTTCTTCTTCATGGAATCCATCTGCTACAATTATATCTGTTAATACTGGCTTCCCATTTGTCACAGTACCCGTTTTGTCTAAAATAACCGTATCTAATCGGTGCGTTGCTTCTAAATGCTCTCCACCTTTAAATAAAATACCATACTCAGCTGATCTTCCTGATCCAGCCATAATAGATGTAGGTGTCGCAAGACCTAACGCACATGGGCAGGCGATAACAAGTACTGCTATCATTTTCTCAAGCGCTCCGCCAAAATCACCAGGTGTAACAAATATCATCCACACTGCAAATGTAATAATAGCAATCACAACTACAACCGGTACGAAAATACCAGAAATTTGATCAGCTACCCGTTGAATAGGCGCTTTCGATCCTTGCGCTTCTTCTACTACTTTAATAATTTGAGCTAATGCCGTATCTCTACCTACCTTAGTTGCTTTAACTTTTAAAAATCCATTTTTATTTATTGTAGAACCAATTACTACATCTCCAATTGTTTTATCAACTGGAATACTTTCACCCGTTAACATCGATTCATCAATCGCAGATTTTCCTTCTACAATTTCTCCATCAACTGGTATTTTTTCACCAGGTTTTACATAAACGATATCACCAGCTACCACTTCTTCGATTAAAATCTTCATTTCTGTTCCATCTCGTACAACTGTAGCTGTTTTCGCTTGTAATCCCATTAACTTTTTAATTGCTTCTGATGAACGTCCCTTTGCCTTTGCTTCAAATAATTTACCTAAAATAATTAATGTAATAAGTACCGCACTCGTTTCAAAATATAAATCTGTCATATGTTCCGAAGAACCAATAGATTGAATACTTAAATATACACTATAGAAATAAGCGGCCGACGTTCCAAGTGCCACGAGAACATCCATATTCGCACTTTTATTACGTAACGCTTTATAAGCTCCAATATAAAACTGTCCACCAATGATAAATTGAACAGGAGTTGCAAGAGCTAGCTGTACCCAAGGGTTCATTAGCATATCAGGTAAATAAATAAACGATGTAAATGAGAAATGACTCACCATTGCCCACAATAACGGGAATGATAAAATAAACGAAATAATAAATTTTTTCTTTTGTCGTTTAATTTCTTGTAAGCGATGATCTGTTGATCCATCTCGCTCATCTGATTTCACTTCTAATTTATATCCTAACTTTGTAATCGTACTCTTCATTTCATTTACACTGACTTCATCAGGATTAAAGTCTACCGTTGCCGACTCTAAAGCGAAATTAACCGTCGCTTTGTTCACACCATCTAACTTATTTAAACGCTTTTCAACTCTATTCGCACATGCTGCACATGTCATTCCTGAAACAGTAAATTCAGCTTTATCACTTACAATTCCATATCCTAACGATTCAACTTTTTCTTTAAAGTGTTGCGGAGTTGTTTTAGTTGGATCGTACATTATTTTTGTTTTTTCAAGTGCAAAATTTACATTTGCATCATGAACACCTTCTACTTTTTTCAGACCTTTTTCAATTCTATTGGCACATGCTGCACATGTCATTCCTGATATTTGAAGATTGGCCTCTTTTTGTTCATTCATGTCTCTCACCTCTATATACCCTTGTGAGGTATAATTATTAGCAAAATAAATCGTACTTCGTTTAAAGTACGATTTATTTCCATATCTAAAAATAATTATTGAACATCGTATCCTTGATCTTCAATTACAGCAACGATATCTTTTAATGTTATAGCAGACGAGTCGATAGTAACTTCAACAGTTCCTTCTGCTAATTGAACCTTCACTTTTTCAACACCGTTTAGCTCTTTCACACTGCTTTCGATAGAGTTTACACAATGTCCACAAGACATACCTTCAACTTTTAATGTTAACTGTTCCATTTAAAATCCTCCTCTTGTTTCTTCATTGTTTGTTAATCACAACTACATTTTACTATACCCCCCTAAGGTAATCAATGGTTTTGTATCATGATTTTTCAATTATTTTCTAAACGTTTATTTTACACACACTTTTTCACTACAATACACCTAAATCCAATATACGGGTAAACAAAAAAACAAGCCAGTTACATACTAGCTTGTTTTTACGCTTTTGAAAAACGTTCAAATACTGTCATTAATTCTTCAATTGCTTCGTCACCATTTCCATTTTTAATAGCTCCTGAAACACAATGACTCGTATGATTTTTTAAGACACCCATTCCTACTTTTTTCATCGCTGCATTAATCGCTGAAATTTGCACTAAAATATCAACGCAATAACGATCATTTTCAATCATATTTTGAATACCACGAACTTGTCCTTCGATTCTCTTCAATCTATTTATAATTTGCTCTTTTTCTTTTTCTGATCTATGTGTTACTGATTCATGCTCTTTATGATCCATATTATCACCTTCTTAAAATTTCTCTTCATCCAATAAAACAATTGCTTTTATGAGTATACCAATTATAGCATTAAATATCTATGTATGATACCCCATATGAGTATATTTCCACTTTATGATTATTCTTAACACATTATTAGCTTCTCAGTCTCAATTTTTATTATACCCTTTCCTTTTTGTAAAAAAATCATTATATCTCCAATCAAAATCCAATAAAGTGAAATTTTAATTAGCCCTCACCAATCGAGCTTTTATGGGCAGCCCGACCTTCACCTACCTTCTTTGCTTTCGCTGAATTTTGAGGTGGGGGTCTTACTGCCTGGCAAATAGCGGGATAAATTGAAACAATAATAAGCGGGGATTGTCCATCCCCGCTTATTATTCGCCTACAAATATAAAAGCCTCAATCTTCACACGTTTAAATTGAGACTTTTTTCTTCCTATATATAGTTATTGCTGATCACATACTTTTGTATCATTCACTACTGAAGTTCCTTCAACGGTCACCGTATGAAAACAATCATTCACTCGAACTGTCACAACATTATCTTGCCGATCAATGATATGATATTCATTAAAATTTTTATTCAGAGCACTGCGAATTTGTTCTCCTTCATAAATTGGGATGCCATGTGATAGAACCCAAATCAGTCCAGCGATAGCAAGAATAGTTTTCATACGATCTACCTCCTTGAGAATATAGTGAACTTTTAATCCGCGCTTTTTCAGCTCTATTCCTCTTGATTTGAATGAATCAAGCCTTTTTGGAAATAAGTTCATTTCGTCTATTTTATGTTTATGCTAATTGTGACGGAAATGTGACAACTTTTTGTCTCTTTAGACGAAAAGTTGAAACAAAACTTTCAAAAAGGACAATTCTACTTATGAAAAAAGGTTACGGAATGTTTCATCCATAACCTTTTTTCAGCCCTATTTTACAACTCAGCCACCGTACTTCATGTGATTTTAGTAGACTTGTTTTATTTTTATTTATCAACATCAAAGCAAAATCTCGAAAAAACTTCCCACACAAGTTCATTTCTACTACTTACCCCAGTCTTTTCAAAAATGGATTTTAAATGATCTTGTACTGTGTATATAGATATACACAGTTCTTGGGCTAATTCCTTTGTCGACATACCTGTAAGAATTTTACGTACTACTTGCTTCTCACGTGTTGTAAAACTATAAACTTCCATAATAAGCGGAAAGATTTCTTCTGGTCTTGCTCTTTCGAAAAGAACAACATAACCAGCCTGAAAACTACTTGTACATTCTAACTTACTGGCCCGAATGATTAGAAAATGTCCATAGGCTAAAGGTATACAAACTTTTTCTTCTCTCCGTATGCAATCTACATTATATTCGTTAGCCTTTACTTTCGAACAAACTGCTCGTATTGGTCTTGGTATTTCTTTTATATTTAACTGTTCATACTTTCTAAGATTTGAGAGCCAATCGCTGCCATCTTGATTCCAATATAATAAATTAAAATCCTCACTTAATATAATCGTGCCTGTCCCTATCACCTTCTCTTCTGAAAAAGGTATAGGAAATGCCTTTTTTAAAGCCTCTCCAGCAATTGGGACTATCGTTGCTAAGTACTTACAATCATCGATATGAAAAACGGGACTGGTACTCCCTCGAAATAAACTAAGATGCCCAAAACATTTCCCCTTACTTATACAAACGCCCCTTAATTCATCTCCAAAACTTGCTGGTTTTAAAATATTTCGGTATCTAGAACTTTTCTTTTGCTCACCATTTGTCGCCATACTAAGAGCAGCAACATGAGGTGAGTGTTCTGATAAATATTTAAATTTATTAAAATCATCATCTAGAAATTCATTCATAAACAATTGTGGATGAATCTTTTCAACACTTGCATCCGTAAATGCCCCAGTAGATAAAAAAGAAATTGGGTCTATAATTGTAAAACAAGCGGCTTCAAAATCAATAACTTTACGAATCAAGTGGAGAAATGACTTTTGAAATGTCCTTATAGAACTTATACGATTCGCTAGCATTGTAATTTCTTTCGTTGTTTTTTCATACATCCTCTTCCCCCCAGATTTATGGGATTGTTCACCTTCATACATTTATTTCATAATAAAGCTATAGTACATATACTTAGGAGGTCAAAAATGAATTGGAATGATACTACCGTAAGTTCATATGAACAAAGAATTCCATTAAAAATCCCAAGCTATTACACCCTATACGACATGATAAATCATTTCTTGTTTACTACACTCCCTAAAGAACATATCAATCCGAATTTACTAGTTATAGGTGCTGGAGGTGGACAAGAGATCCTCTCAATAGGTAAACAAAATAGCAATTTATCTTTTACAGGTGTTGATCCATCTGAAAGCATGCTACAGTTAGCTAAAAAAAGAATTGAAAACGAAGGCGTACAGAACCAAATTCACTTCGTACATGGAACTGTCCATTCATTATTACCAAATTCGTTATTTGACACCGCTACCTGTATGCTTGTTCTTCATTTCATCCCAACTATTGAGGAGAAAAAAGAGCTTCTTCATGAAATTAGTAGGCGCTTAAAACCTGACGCTCCATTCTTTCTCTCTACAATAAATGGTGTACCCCATACAAGTATGTTTTCTGCGCAATTGAATGCTTGGCAAAACTACATGATACAAAATCAAATTCCATTAGAAGATTGGGACCGGTTTGAAAATTCTTTTGAAACAGACATATTTCCTATTTCCGAAAATAATCTACTTGCTATTATGGAGGAATGTGGATTTACTCAAATCAATCGCTTTTTCACTAGCTTTTTAATTGATGGATACGTAGCAATAAAACAATAATGAAAAAAGGTAAGCAATCGCTTACCTTTTTTCATATACTTCTTCTACACTTGACTAATAAATCGCAATCCTTTACTTAAAGACGTTGGGACAACAGATGCGTGATTCTCCCCTTCCGCTTCATAAAACTTAAATTTAAGTTTATCATGTGTTACTTGGAGAAGTCGCTCTGATAATTCATTTGCACCTACAACCATATGCTCTCGTTCTAGTGACCCAACTGTAAGGAATACCCCTGTTTCAAACTTAGCATTGTTTAATTCATTTATAAGGTTCTCTTCTTTTTCAAGTACAGATCGGTTATTCCACCAAATAGATGGACTACTAATAAAATAATTTTGAAAGGCATTTACGTTTGTAAATAGTATGTGTAAAGCAAATAGGCCACCTAGCGAATGCCCAAATAACGTTTGTTTTCCTTTATCAATCGCAAAACTTTTTTCAATTTGCGGTTTAACTTCTTCTTCAATAAAAGTAAAGAAGTTATGTGCTCCTCCTGTTTTAGGCCACGGTTTACCGTCTGGTTTTAAAGGAGCATCTTTTGAAATTACGCTAGGTGTAAAATCATAGCATCTTTCTTCTCCTGAAAATGCTCCTTCAATTGGATAACCGATACCTACTATAACGGCTGGTGAAACACCTGTTTTTTCAGCCCTTACTGATTGTATTTTAACCGCTTCATGAAATGTTTGAAAAAAGGCATTGCCATCTAATACGTATATGACAGGGTATCCTGAATCCGGTGCTGGTTGCCTCGGCTTTGAAATATGAATTTGATATTCCTTACCCTCTACTTTTGAATACATTTTCCACTGTTCTGTATTAGATGTAATAATCTGCTGTTTTTCAATAGTAGTATTCACCCTATCTCCCCCTTTTAACTCGTTACATATATTTCTACTTTTTCTTCTTGAGATACAACACTATCATAACCGAAACAAACAGGAGCCCCATTATACGGGTCAATCATGACACGCGCATCAATATGAAATACTTCTTTTAATACTTCATTTGTAATAATTTCTTCTGGACTACCAGTTGTAACAATTTCCCCATCTTTCATTGCAATAATTTCATCGGAAAACCTTGCTGCGTGGTTAATATCATGCAATACCATTACAATCGTACAATTATGTTCTCTATTTAACTTTTCTACAATTTGCAATACATCTAATTGGTGAGACATATCAAGATATGTAGTCGGTTCATCTAATAGCAACACTTCTGTCTCTTGCGCTAAAGCCATCGCTAGCCATACCTTTTGTCGTTGACCACCTGATAAATTTGCAATTTGTCTCGTTCTAAATTCTGAAGTTTTCGTTATATCTAATGCCCAATCAATCATTTCTTTATCTTTTGAGGTTAACTTGTTTACGTTATTTCGATGTGGATAGCGTCCATAAGAAATTAATTCTTCTACTTTAAGCTCTCCTGGTGCAATCGGAGTTTGCGGAAGTAAGGCTAACAGCTTGGCAATTTCTTTCGTTGGAATTGTATTTAAATCCTGTCCTTGCAAATAAACTTTTCCGCTTTTTTGCTTTAAAATTCGTCCCATCGTTTTTAATAGTGTTGATTTACCGCACCCGTTTGGCCCTATAATTGTCGTTACTTTTCCTTCTTGTATTTCCACATTTAAATCGCGAAACACTGTAAGTTTTTCATAACTCGTTTCTAAATTTTTTGCACTTAAAATACTCACTTTTATTCCTCCTCTTACGCTTTCGCCTTATAAAGTAAATATAAGAAATACGGTACACCGACAATAGAAATAACGATTCCAACTGGTAACTCTACAGGTGTGAAAACTGTTTTTGCAATAAAGTCTGAAGCAATTACAAGAAACATTCCGATTACTCCGCACGTAGGAATGATATGCTTATGCTGAATACCAACAAGTCTTTTCGCTATATGCGATGCCATTAGTCCGATGAAACCAATACTTCCTGAAACAGCAACACATGCGCTCACAAGTCCGATACTACTTAATAGTAAAATTGATTTCTCTCTTTCTACTGAAACACCTAAACTCGTAATACTCGTTTCTTCCAATTGAAATAAATCTAATAAATAAGCTTTCTTCTGTATAAGTGGAATTAAAATGATAAGCCACGGTAACATAGCAATAATATACTTCCAGTTTGCACTATATATGCTTCCAGACACCCAAACTGCAGCCATCTCAAAATCAGATGATTTCATTTTGAGTGATAAATACATAGAGAATGCGCCAAACCCTGAACCGATTGCAATCCCTGTTAACAAAAGTCGCTGCGAATCTAACTTACCGTTTTTCCAAGAAAACAGATAGATTATAATGGCTGCACCTAATCCACCAACTAGGCCAAACATCGGCATCATCATTATAGAAATCCAGTCTGTGCTCTTTAATTGTCCTTGAAAGAAAAACATAAAAATGACGATAGCTGTACCTGCTCCGGCATTTACTCCTAAAATACCTGGGTCCGCCAAACCATTTCTCGTAATCCCTTGAATTACAGCACCCGCAACGCCTAATCCTAATCCTACTAATCCAGCAATTACAATGCGCGGAAGACGAAACTCAAAAATAACTAAATCATGCTCTGGTAACGGATCTATTCTAAAAAGTGTTTTAAATACATCTGTAATCGTAATATCAAACGTTCCATTCGTTAAACTAATATAAATGGCACATAGTATTAAAAATATAATAATCCCCATCGTCATTCCAAAACGTTGACTTGAACTTTTAAGCATGTCTCTCTCCTCCTCTTGTACGGATTAAATAAAGGAAGAAAGGAATCCCAATTAAAGATGTAACGACTCCAATTGGCGTTTCAAATGGATAGTTTACAAATCTACTTAATACATCACATAAAGCTAAGAAAACTCCACCAATAACACCCGCACATGGTAAAATCCACTTATAATCTACCCCAATAATAAAGCGAGTAATGTGTGGAATAATTAAGCCTACAAAACCAACTTTTCCTACTAAAGCAACTGCTGTTCCTGTTAAAAAAATTACTGATAAAATTGCCATCGCTTTTACTAGTTTTGTACGCTGCCCTAGATTAATAGAAACTTCTTCTCCTAAAGAAAGAATGGTAATAGATTTCGCTATTAACAGCGCTAAAACTATCCCAATTATCCCAAAAGGTATCGTGATTTTAATTATATTAGGGTCCACTTGGTCTAACTTTGCATTAAACCAAAAACTAACATTTTGAGAAATTTGGAAATACGAAGCCATCGCAGCTGATACACTGCTTAAAAATGTTCCAATAACTGTCCCTATAATTGCTAACCTAACAGGAGATAAGCCATTTTGAAGAAGTGAGCCAAAACCAAACACGATACCGGCCCCTAGTGCAGAACCAATCATTGAACATAAAACCATACCGATTGATGACATTCCTGGAAGAAAAATCATACATAGTGTAATAACAAAGGCTGCACCATCCGTCACACCCATAATAGAAGGGGATGCAAGATAGTTTCTTGTCATCCCCTGCATAAGTGCTCCTGATATGGCTAGAAATGCTCCGACTAAAAGAGCTGCAACTACCCTTGGTAAACGTGAAGTAATAATAATATTATGATTTACATCGCTTGAATCAAAATGAAATAATGCGTTCCACACTGTTTCAGCATCAATACTTTTCGCACCATACAAAATAGAAAGTATAACTGTAGCTAAGATGAGTATGGGTGCTATACATAATATAGTTACTGGTACTGCATTTGTTTTCTGCATATCATTCAACGCACCTTACTTATTGTATTATTTAGATAAATTTTTCACTGCTTCTTTTAAGAATGCTGTTTTACTCCAAGCTGTACCACCTTGTGCCATTGGATCCACAACGTTTACAAATACTTTCTTTTCTTTCGCAGCATTCATACTTTGCCAAATTGGATTGCTTTCAATTTCTTCTAGTACTTTCGGGTTTTTATTTTCACTTGCCTCGTATTGTAAGAAAATATAATCCGGGTTAAGTTCAGCAAGTTTTTCAAATGAAATTTTCTCTTGTGCTTTTACAGTTTTCAATTGTTCTGGAGCAGTTAGTCCAAGATCTTTATAAATGACAGGGTTAAAGTATACACCTTCAGGATATAGGAATAATTCGTTTGCTCTTAGTCTAACGACAAGTACTTTTTTGTCTTTTAACTTATCTCCTAGTTTTGCTTTTGCTTTTTCAGCGTCCGCATTGTAATCTTTAATAATCTTTTCTGCTTTATCTTTTTTACCAGTTAATTCTCCCATTAACTTTAAGTTATCCTCCCAATTTGTTGAAACGTGTGATACCGGGAACGTCGGAGCTACTTTTGTAAACTTTTCAGCTGTTTCTGCTGGGAATTTCGTACTTGATGTAATAACATCTGGTTTTAATTGAAGTAATGTTTCAAAATTCGGTTGCATTTTCTCACCAACAGATTTTGCACCCTCTAAATCTTTTTCAAGATACTTTGGTAATTTACCACCTACAGTAATCGCACCAACTGGTTTAATTCCAAGTACGGCCGCATCTTCCATTGACTCTAAACTAGCTGTCGCAATTTTATCTACTTTTGCTGGCACTGTATATTCTTTACCTAAATATGTAATTTTTCGCTTTTCGTCTTTTTTCGTTTCCGTAGCTTTTGTCTGTTGCTTTTGCTCCCCTGAAGTTTTATCCGCACTATTACATGCCGCTAACCCTACACTTAAAACTGTAACCATCCCTAACGTAAATAACTTCTTGTTCATCTTTATATATCTCCTCTCGAAACCTGTAAATAGATTATTTTTATATAAAAACTTAACTACATGAAACTTGTTCCATGCATATAATTCATTAGATTAATAATTTTATCCGGAACTCATTCTCGTTCACTTCCCCTAAACTATAATTCTTTCACACTTCATCCATTGATAACCCTTTTCACTGATAATGATTATCGTTACTAAGTATATATTTAATATGCAATTATTTCAAGAATGATTTGAAAAATTTTAACAAACTGAATTAAAAAGAAGTATCCGCCTATTATTAGCGAGATACTTCTTTTTTTAGAAATTTATATGTAATTCAACTGGGCAATGGTCTGATCCCATTATTTCACTGTTAATTTTCGCATCTGTTATTTGCCCTTTTATTCTTTCAGAGACAACAAAATAATCTAAACGCCATCCGATATTTTTCGCTCTTGCTCCCATACGATAGGACCACCAAGAGTATGCGCCTTCCTGATTAGGATAAAGGTGACGATACGTATCAACAAATCCTTCTTCTAAAATACGTGTAAACTTCTCCCTTTCCTCATCAGAAAATCCAGGGTTTTTACGGTTACTTTTTGGATTTTTTAAATCTATTTCTTTATGAGCAACATTTAAATCTCCACAGAAAACAACTGGTTTCTTTTCATCTAATTGCTTTATATAAGTCCTGAAATCATCTTCCCATTCCATTCTGTAATCTAAACGCTCTAATCCTCGTTTTGAGTTTGGCGTGTATAACGTTATCATGTAAAAATCTTCGAATTCTAAAGTAATGACTCTTCCTTCTTGATCATGCTCTTCAATGCCTAAACCGTACGTAACAGAAAGCGGTTCTTTTTTCGTAAAAATTGCCGTTCCTGAATAGCCTTTTTTCACAGCATAATTCCAATATGTATAATATCCCTCTGGATTTAAATCAATTTGTCCACTCTGTAATTTAATTTCTTGTAGACAAAATATATCTGCATTAGATTCCTCAAGGTATTCTAAAAATCCACCTTTTGCGATAACTGCACGTAAACCATTTACATTCCATGAAATTAACTTCACTTATAATCCTCCTCTTGCTGTTCACTTTCAAAGTTCATGCTATCACAAAATAGAAAAACAATCATATTTTCATCTTTGTAATCTTGCTCTTACATTTTTGAATACGTACATACGCACTTTATTCAGGTTATACTAATTTCAGAGGTGATGTTCTTTGCACAATGAAGGATTTACGTTAACAAGTGAGTATTGGCAAGCAATTATTCATAATGATTCTTCCTATGACAACAAATTCTTTTATGCTGTGAAATCAACTGGTATCTTTTGCCGACCATCGTGTAAATCAAGAATACCGAATCAAAACAATGTACGAATTTTTCTTCATGCAGAACAAGCATTGCATGAAAATTTTCGTCCGTGCAAACGTTGTAAACCAAATGGGATCACTTTACCAAATGAAGAGTGGGTAGTACAAATTAAAGAGTATATTGCAAAGCATTTTGACGAAGCATTAACTCTCGACATACTGGCGGAAATGTGCCACGGTAGTCCCTTTCATTTACAACGCACTTTCAAAAGAATAACAGGAATTAGCCCAATGGAATATATACAGCAATTCAGGATTGTGAAAGCGACGGAATATCTTTCACATACAAAGCAATCCGTTAAGGAAATTAGTACTGCTGTCGGGATAGAAAACCAAGAGTATTTCGCAACTTTATTTAAAACGAAAACTGGATTTACTCCTACTGAATATCGAAAAAAGAACGTAATGAAAGAGGGAGACAATAATGAATTCCTACAAAAATAAATCTATATATTGGACGCTACTTACACATAAAAATTGGTGCTTTCATATTGCGGCAACTGAAAATGGAATTTGTTTTATTGGATCACAAGACGCAAACTTTGAAGAACTAAATATATGGGCTAGAAAAAAAAAGCCCCAACATATATTGACTTGCAATCCAGATTACATGCAAACATATACGAAAGAAATTATCGAGTATTTAGAAAACAAGCGTGAAACTTTTACTTTCCCTATCGATGCTTACGGAACTGCTTTTCAATTATCCGTTTGGAATACGGTACGTGAAATTCCTTACGGGAAGACCTATTCTTATTCAGAAATTGCAGAAAGAATTCAAAAACCTACAGCTGTGCGTGCCGTTGCTTCTGCTATTGCCGCCAACCCTCTTCTCATTACGATTCCTTGCCATCGCGTTATAGGAAAAGATGGAAAACTAACTGGTTTTAGAGGCGGATTAGAAATGAAAAAAGAATTGCTCACATTAGAAAAATTACAGGTGGAATTCATATGACAGCAGAATATAATAACGCATTGACTTTAGCAGCTCCAAAAGAATTTAATTTCCAAGAAAACTTACGCTATCTATCACGTTCTAACAATGAATGTATGTTTCACATTGAAGATAACAAAATTTATAAAGTCATTCCTGTTGAACATGTAAACCCTTTAGTTGAAATTAGTATAAATACTGACGGAAATATTCAAATACGTTTTTTAGGAGAATCCTATAACTCTGAAAAATGGGTATGTGATGCTGTAGCTAACTATGTAATAGAGTGGTTTGATTTCACTACCGATTTAGCTCCTTTTTATACATTAGCTAAACATGATCCACTCCTTCAAGGCCCTATTCAAGATTATTATGGGCTTCGCACATTAGGTATTCCAGATTTATTTGAAGCACTTTCCTGGGGAATTATCGGTCAACAAATTAACCTCGCATATGCTTATACGCTAAAAAGAAGATTAGTTGAACAATTTGGAAGTTACGTAGAATGGAACGATAGAAAACATAGGATATTCCCATCACCTGAAACAATTGTAAATTTACATGTAGAGGATCTTAAAAAATTAAAAATGACGACTAGAAAATGTGAATATTTAATCGGTATTGCGAAGCTTATTACAGAAGGGAAACTATCAAAAGAATCGTTACTACAAACACAAGATGTAAAAATTGCTGAAAAACAATTAACCGCTATCCATGGTATAGGACCGTGGACTGCCCACTATGTTTTAATGCGCTGTTTACGCTTCCCTTCAGCCTTTCCAATTGATGATGTTGGTCTGCATAATGCAATTAAATTTATTACAGGTTCCCAAAATAAACCGACTAAAAATGAAATAAAAGACTTTGCGGCAAACTGGACAAATTGGGAATCTTATGCAACTTTTTATTTGTGGCGAGTGCTATATTAAAAAGAACCAAGTAGCACATTCGTACTACTTGGTTCTTTTCTAAGCTTGTTCTTCAAATCGTCTTGCGATTTCTACAATAACTTGAACAGCTTTTTCCATAGTATCTACCGAAACATACTCAAATTTACCATGGTAGTTTTCACCACCAGTGAAAATATTTGGCGTCGGTAATCCCATATATGATAATTGTGATCCATCTGTTCCACCGCGAATCGGGTGAATGTTCGGTTCGATATTTAAACTTTTCATCGCTTCATATGCAATATCAACAATTTCTCTTACCGGTTCAATTTTTTCAAGCATGTTATAATATTGATCATTCATTTCTAAAACGACCGCATCTTGCCCATACTTCTCTTGCATTTGCTTCACAATATTTTCAACGTTATTTTTACGTGTCTCAAAATTTTCACGATCAAAATCTCGAATAATGTAATACGCCTTACTTTGCTCAACATCACCATTTAAAGAAAGTAAATGATAGAACCCTTCATAACCTTCCGTATATTCTGGTGCATCTTCTACCGGTAGATGCCCATTAAACTCCATAGCAAGTTTAGTTGCGTTACGCATTTTATTTTTCGCTGTTCCAGGATGTGTATTCGTTCCGTTAAACGTTAACTTAGCACCTGCAGCATTAAAACTTTCATACTCTAAACCACCTAATGGACCTCCATCCATCGTGTAAGCAAATGATGCACCAAACGCTTCTACATCAAAATGCGCTGGCCCACGACCAATTTCTTCATCCGGTGTAAATGCTACTCTTATTTTCCCGTGCTTAATTTGCGGATTATGTATTAAATAGTTCATTGCAACCATAATTTCTGTAAGACCAGCTTTATCATCTGCTCCTAGAAGTGTTGTACCATCAGTTGTAATAATCGTATGACCTTTATATGATGGTAATTCCGGGAACTGCTCTGGTGTTAATACAACATTTAACTCTTCATTTAACGTAATTGCATGACCATCAAAATTTTCATGAATTTGTGGTTTTACGTTTTTCCCTGTAAAGTCTGTTGCCGTATCTAAATGGGCTAAAAATCCGATTACAGGCACATCCTTGTCCGTATTAGCGGGAAGTGTTGCCATCACATAACCATTGTCATCCATCGTTACTTCTGTTAACCCAATTTCTTTTAACTCTTCAACTAATAACTTACCAAATTCAATTTGTCCGGGTGTTGTTGGTACTGTATGGCTTTCTTCATTTGATTGGGTATCAATTTTTACATATCTCGTAAATCTTTCAATAAGTTCTTGTTTCAAGTTCGTTCACTCCCTTTTCTGTTTCTTTCTCCATTATAATCCTTAAAACGAAATATTTTAACTTTTTTGACTGTGAAGATGTATATTTCATTTACATTGTTAACAATTTTAAACGAATGATAAAAAGAAATAATATTTGTACATTAAAACCGTAACAGGTAACATACATAATTATAAAATATGGGAGGTTTTAAAGATGAGGCTAACTCTCTTTCGCTATTTTCTTTTTTTCTTAGGATTAATTTTCTTTGGCCTTGGAAACGCTCTTGCAGTCAAAGTTAAATTTCTCGGTTTGCATCCGTGGGAAGTTTTAAATATGGCCCTCTACCAAAGATTTGGATGGACCATTGGTACGTGGAGTGTCATATGTGGATTATGTCTCGTTCTCATTTCTTTACTAGTAGATCGAAAATATATAAACGTGGGCACATTTTTAAATGCACTACTTATCGGTCCTATTATGGACTTTTTCTTACAATCAAATATCCTTCCAAACGCTACTCATTATTTATGGATAAACTTACTCATCTTATTTTCCGGTATTGCAATCACAGGTATTGGGGGAGGTATGTATGTTGCGGCTGGAATTGGCGCTGGACCTCGCGATGGATTCATGCTTACTATTTCCGACAAAACGGGACTGTCTATTAGTCGTGCTAGAATCATAGTAGAATGCGTTGTATTAGTTATTGGATATATGCTAGGAGGTCCTGTTTTCATCGTAACGTTTCTATACACTTTTATTCAAAGTCCAATCTTTCAGCAATCATTTACAGTATTTCAAACACTTTTACATACTTTACATAACAAAAATAAAGAGCAAATTAATGAAAATATATAAAATACAACTGAATACCTATTGCTCTTTTCATTAACTTTCTAACAAATAATTCACCCTATTTACGATTCCCACCGCAAATAGGGTGTTTCTTTTTTTATCTCACAATATAAAAATATATACTACTCACTCACAGTAAAAGTATAGATATCGTCATAAACACAACCATTTACCCTAATCACATACTCGCCAGGTTTACTAAAACTAATTGTATATTTATTTAGCTGAATTGCTTCTTTATCTCCCGAAAGAACATCAATACTTCTACCACTCAATAAATAATGCTCACTTTGATTCATCTTTACATGAATCGCATTAACATTCTCCTCTTGCACTTGCGATGTTTCTGCAGCACTTATACTCGGTTCTAAAAAAAGTAGTCCGCTTAATCCAATTGTCCCCGCTAAAGCTACTCCCGCAAATTTCTTCATCTTTTTCATCACAATGACCTCCTTCTAAATTTAGCGCAAAGGCGATGTCTCCCCCTTACACCACAAAGCCTATATGTAACGGAATAAAAAGTAAACACGTACAACAAGACAAAATTCTACATCTTTTTCTCCTAATGCATATAAATCCAACGTTTGGAGTTTTGACACATTTAAAATTGTTTCCCTAAACCAATTCCCCCATAATTTATTCAAACACTGAATAATTACTTATTGATGTAACATTCTAAAAATAGTTGATAAAGATGCTTTCTATTCAAATAAAAAAGATTTTGCTATAAAAGTAACTTTTACAGCAAAATCCATGCAACCAATTTTATTCAGCTTTCCATAATCTCTCTACATTCATTAATTGTTCTTCTTTAAATTCCATCTTATATATATCCGGTTTTGCTGTATTCATTAAAAATTCAAGCCCATATTGCTTATCAAAATAGTTCATCATCAATGTCATGACAAGCCCATGTGTACCAATTACAATTTTGCGCCCTTGAAAACCCATTAAGATTTCTTTTAATACTTTCACTACTCTTCTCTGGCAATCCGCATATGACTCTCCTTCCGTTCGTGCAAAGTCCGGATTAGAGAACATCTTCTTTACAAGTGGATACACCTCTTTGTCTAATATAATCTGATCCTCACTTGCAAATCGACACTCTTTAAGATTTTCATATACTACTATTTCTTTTTCATAGAAATTAGCTGCCTCTTCTATCGTTAACATAGCTCTCTTATACGGACTTGAAATGAAAGTATCAATTCCCTCTGTTTTTAATATCTCAGTTACTCTATGAGTATCTAAATTTCCTTTCTCAGTTAATCCACGTGTTCTTTCATTCCCCTCTATTTTAAGTGATTCACCATGTCTAACCATGTAAATAAATGTACTCATAATTCCTCCTTAAGATTGTTTATACATCACGTTAATCTGTCCCATCCAAAAACTTAGGCGTAATCGCAATATTAATTTATTCTCCTTTAATATACTTTATACACTTTGCTAAGTTGTTCTTCTAATCCACTCTCCTACTAAACTCTCAAATAGTTCAGGCTGTTCAATTTGCAAATTATGTCCTGCCGTGTCTAACACAGCTAATGTCGCTCTTGGATAATTTTCAATCATTCCTATAATATCTTGATACCCTACTGTTATATCTTGTCTTCCAGCTAATAAAAGAACGGGTTTCTCATATTTCTTACGGTGAAAATCTATAGTAAGAGGGTAATTCTTTTGCAACCTTTCAATAAATTCATAATTAGCAACATCTAATCCTGGCTTAATTTCTTCTTTGAATCGTGTATATGTATATTCATTTGCTACCACTGCCAAATCGCAAAATTCTTCTCTTTCGATAGAAGTGAGCGTATTTAAAAACTCCTCGTCTCGTACAAGTACCTGTTTATCCGGTAAAAGTCTTTCTTTTGGTTGTGCTACAACAACAGGACATACTAACAATAATCCATTCACCTTCTCAGACATCTTTGAGAGTATCCCTCTAGCCAAATATCCTCCGTACGATTCTCCTACCAATAAGAATTTTTCAGTAGAAATAATCTCCTCAATAAATGCAATAAGTACTTCTAATATATGGTCTGAACTATTTATCCAATCTGGAGCGTTCGATTTTCCCATGCCAGGTAAATCAATATAAATTTTTTGATATCCTTCATATTTCTGAAATACTGATTCCATACATCTTTGCATTAACCTATGATCAGGGGCACACCCATGTATAATAAGGATTGGTTTCCCCTCTCCAACAATTTCGTAGTATATTTCTGCATCTTTAATTCGACATAACATTAAAAGTTCACCCTCTTTTTATAGTTTTAATGGCAACACTATCAAACCCACAAAATCATACTTTCTTATCATATTACTTCCCGGAACTTATTTTCAATTATAAATTTTCAGATTTTAAAACAGAAAGTCTTCCCTTTCGTTTTATAACTTAGAAGGAAGTCCCTTGTCATTTTATATGTAATGTTGCATCTCTGCTTGCAAATCACTAAAAAACCTTTAAAATCTAAAGGATGACTAAATATACAAATTCTATCTATATTCCTTATAAACTAAAAATTATTGAACGCAATACTTTTTCAATTTTAAGAAGTATTACACTCTTCAATTCTTTTCTTATTAGCATGCTTTTTATATGGAAATCTGATACAATCCTTAAGTAATATTATTATGTATAGATATTACGAATATGGTGCGTAATTAAAGAAGGTGATTTTATTGAAATTAAATAAAAATTTACAACTATGCATATTAATTACAACATTAGTATGCTATTCAATCTATTTTATGTTTTTCTTTCTGTTCCCTACTCATTTTTCAAATTTCAATGTACGCTTCGCTTCACTCATCATTGAAGCCATTACATTTGTATCACTAATTTACTCTATATATTCTAAAAAAGTTAGTTCAAATCCTTTTTGGATATGTATCACAATAGCAATTGGTAGTTTTTTATTAGGAAAAATAGTATATACGTATCAAGATAAGTTTTTTGAGATTCCAATACATCGTTTTACTGTTTCTGATGTGTTTTACATGTTTTTTCTAGTCTTCTGCCTTATCGCTTTCTGCTATAAAATCTTAAAAGAATGCAACAAATGGGAAAAGGCATTCTTTATTTGTGATCTATGCATAGTACTCATTTCCGTATTCACATTAGAATGGTATTTATTTAATCAGCCAGATTTAAATATATTTTCCCTTTCACTGGGAGATATTTTTCTTTCCTTTCTATATCCAATTGCAGACCTATTACTTCTTCTACTAAGTGTTAGTCTCTTTTTCCGCCCAACTGTTTTTAATTCCAAACGGAAAATTTATATTTTTATTTTTGTATTAATAAGTTCTGCAACTTTTAACTATATTTACTTCTACCTATATAGCCATTTAGCAAATGATACTATAACGCTATTACGTCTTTTATATAGAGTACCTATATTACTTATCGCAATAGCTGGTTCCATTTCAGACGATTATAATAGCAATAAAAATTATTTTACTGTACACCCTAAATTAGGGAAAAAAGTTTTAGTCGTATTCCCCTACCTTGCCGTCGCAATACTAATCGGGTTTACGTTAAAAGAACAAACATCATCTTCCACTCTCATTACAGGAAATTGTATCGCTTTTGTTTTTGTACTTATTCGACATTCTATTGTGGGTATGCAAAATGCTACTCTAACAAAACGTCTACAAGCATTTAATGCTCAACTTGAAGATAAAGTTACTTTAAGGACTTCTGATTTAGTCCATAAGTCAGAGGCTCTATCTGAGAAACAGCAAAAATTCGAATCATTATATGAATATCACCCTGACCCTATTTTTACAATTGATTTAAATGGAGTATTCTTAAATGTAAATAAGGCAGGAAGCGTCCTACTCGGAGCACCAACAAACGAGTTACTCGGTGAGACATGTTTCTCGATCATTTTAGATGAAGATAAACACAAACTGTTAACTGCATTAGAAAAAGTTAAACAACAAAAATCGGCATCCTTACAACTTAGTTCTCAATATAAAGATGGTTTTATTTATTTTTTATACGTTACCATCGTCCCTATTATGATAAATGGACAAATTTCAGGAAGCTATATTATGGTAAAGGATATTACCGCACAAAAAAAACAACAAGAAGAAATAAAATATTTAGCATTCCACGATGCTGTAACGAAAATTGGGAATCGAGCCTATTTCCATAAGAAATTAAGAAAAGTTATAAAGAATGCTCAAACAATAAATAGTGAGTTCGCATTATTATATTTAGATTTAGACCGCTTTAAAGCAATTAACGATACACTTGGGCATTCGTCAGGTGATTACATATTAGAAGAAGTGGCACAGCGATTCCAATCATGTCTTCCATCACATACTTATGTATCAAGAATCGGTGGCGATGAATTCACAATCTTAATTGAAAACTATACTGACCATGATTCCTTATTCCAGTTATGTAACGAATTATTTGAAAGTATGAAAAAACCATTTGTCATACATGAACAAAAATTAAATGTATCACTTAGTATTGGTATCGCTATTTATCCACATTCTGGAATCGATGCCTCTACACTTTTGAAAAATGCTAATGTCGCAATGTATGATGCGAAAGAAAAAGAGCTTAATTCAGTCTCTATTTATGACGATGTAATCGCTAAAAAAATTGAAAGACGATTACGATTAGAGAAAGATTTACCAAATGCACTTCAAAATGAAGAATTATTCCTTTTATATCAACCTCAAGTTGACAGTGAATCTAACAAAATTATCGGTGCTGAAGCTTTGATCAGATGGAACCATCCCGAATTAGGTGTTATTTCTCCATACGAATTTATTCCTATTGCTGAAGAAACACTACAAATTATTCCAATAGGAAAATGGACATTACAACAAGCTTGTGAGCAAATGAAACGTTGGCATGTACTCGGGTATTCTCATTTAAAAATAGGAGTAAATTTATCTGCTAAAGAATTTGAACAAGAAGATTTTGTAAAGTCTATTTCATTTACTTTAGCAACTACAGGCTTACCAGCAAGTTCTCTCGATCTTGAATTAACAGAACGAATTGCAATGATGGATGAAAGAGAAACATTAATAAAACTGCGTACACTAAAAAATTTAGGAATTCACATTTCAATCGACGACTTTGGTACAGGCTATTCTTCGCTTGCTTACTTACCTTTATATCCAATCGATACTTTAAAAATCCCGAGGGAATTTATGACAATGTCTGAAACGTGTGAAGATGGAATGGAAATCATTAAAACAATCATCACATTAGCACATACATTAGAGATGTCGGTTATCGCTGAAGGTGTAGAAACGAAAGAACACGTGAATTTCCTTCAAAAAAATAAATGTCAGTTTATTCAAGGTTACTATTACAGTAAACCTATTTATTCTAATGCATTTACTAAGCTGTTAAAAAACGGTATTCGTCTATAGTATATAGCTCTATACAGAATATAATAGGCTACATAATAATGAATTTGAAAAACAAAAGGAAAGAAGATACCTTCTTTCCTTTTGTTTTTCTATTTAACTTTCTATTATTTCACCACTTCATTTATTAAATCTATTAATTGATGAATCCCCTCATCATTTGTTTTCTTATATCCATTCATGTTTTGAACATATCTCTCCTTATTTGCATATAGCCGGTTTACTGCATGTGTAAATGCACTATTACTTGCTCTGTCTTGAAGTAAAACTTCCGCATACCCTTGCCTAGAAAAATAGTCAGCATTTAAAACTTGATCCCCTCTACTGGAACCGTTAGTTAACGGGATAAGCAACATCGGTTTCTTCAAAAATAACAATTCAGAAATAGCAGTAGAACCCGCTCTGGAAACGACAACACTTGCCATATTCAATATATGCGGCAATTCTTCCCCTATATATTCAAATTGCATATAACCTTCCATGCCAATAGATGAATCTACCTTTCCTTTACCGCACATATGAACAATATTAAAACTTAATAATAATGTATCTAAACTTTTCCTTACCATATCATTTATCCACTTAGCCCCTTGACTCCCACCCATAATTAACAATACTGGCTTATCTTGCTGAAATTCACAATAACTTCTTCCTCGTAATACGCTACCTCTCTCAATTTCTTCCCTTACAATTGGTCCTACATAAACTTTTTTCTCGTTACTTACATTCTCCCCTGTATGAGGAAATGTTGTGCATAGTTTTGTAGCAAAAGGCAATGCTATTTTATTTGCTAACCCTAACGTACTGTCTGGCTCACGTATTACGATTGGTACATGATTTAACCATGCCCCTATAACTACAGGAACTGAAACAAATCCTCCTGCCGAAAAGATAACGTCTGGCTTCACTTTCTTAATTAATTTATAACTTTGTAAGCAGCCTTTTATAATTTTAAAAGGATCTTTAAAGTTCTCCCAATCCCAATATCTCCGAAGCTTCCCCGTTGAAATACTATTGTACTTAACATTTTGAACTAATAACTTTTCAATTCCATTTTGAGATCCAATATACTCAACTCCCCATCCTTTTTCCATAAATTTAGGAATCAATACCATATTAATCATAACGTGTCCTGCTGTACCGCCCCCAGTAAAGAGAATCTTTTTATTCATAACTTATATCCACCTTTATCATTAAAAATCTTGCTTTATATCAATCTATTACATGTAAGTAAACTTACTATTATTTATATAAATATTTAACTCAAATCCTATATCTTGCAAAAGATCTTTGATGAGTTCATAAAAATCATTTCCATACTCACTACATTCACACTGAGTAAAGACTTGGATTACAGGCCTAATTCCCGTCTCTACTGCTGGATTTTTCCGATTAACCTTTTCCACGTATGCTCGACATTTATTTATCGCCTCATAGATGTGCAAAACATGCGCTTCTTCATCTTTCCAATCCAGCGTATCGACAATCGAAAGAAATAGTGTATTTTGATTATTTATTGCTTCATAACCATTCACATTCATATACTTCTTACACCCTTTTTTATTTTTCATTGCATGCAGATGTCACTGCACTTCGCATATTCAAGTACATCTTTTAATGATTGATGAAATTGAATTTCTGGGATCCAACCTAACTTTTTTATATCCTCTATTACTAAGCTCTCATTTGAGCTGCTTCCACTATTCTCTGTTTCTTTTATAGTAAAATGGAGCTGTGTTAATCTTTTATATTGTTCTAGTACATCTAATAAAGATCGTCTCACTCCTGATCCAATATTATATTGTTTCCCATTTATACCATTACGTAATAACACATGATACGCTTTAACCGCATCACGTACATCTAGAAAATCCCTACTATCTTTCAAACTGCTTACTTCAATAATCGCTTTACTCCTACCCGATTCTATATCTATCATTTTTTTTGCGAGAATCGAACAAATGCCATTCGATTCTCCTGGACCAATTAAGTTTGAGGGCTTTGCAATGATAATATTTGAATCCATTAATCCGCCCCAAGCCTCTGCAATAATGACTTGCATCGTTTTACTTAAACTATATGGATTTGAAACTTTTATGTTATTCATACTATCTGCTTGCAATGCAGATCCTATAACTAATGTTTTACAATGCGAAGCTTCCTGCTTAATCGCTTCTAATAAATACAAAGTCCCTATTACATTAATCTCCATGTATTCAAGAGAAGCTGTCCAAGACTCTATAACTGAATTTCTTCCTGCTAAATGCAATACATAGTCTGGTTTTATTTGTTTCATTACCTTCATTACTTCGCTCTTATTAGTTAAATCACAAGTAATACTATTTCCGATGTTTTCTCTATGTGGACGGTTTTGAAACATAGGAATTACATGAAAGCCCTGCTCTAAAAAATATTGGCAAGCATGTCTACCTGTGAAACCATTTGCACCAGTTATTAAAAGGCTTGCATTTTTTTTCATCGTAGAAATCCTCCCTTTAATAGCATTTGTTTCACCTCATCTTTTGCAAGTAAGTCTTGTTGAGAACTAAAACTCTTCACATCCACAAGCGGATAACTAGCATAATATTCTTGAAGTCCCTCTATAGGAATAGTCGGTAGTACCACAAAATAATTTTGATCAAAACTTATACTTGTTTTACTCTCTACTTCAGATAAAAGCATTTCACTTAATTTTTCACCTGGCCTTATCCCTACTTCTTTTATCTTCACGTATTCTTTTTTCGAATCTTCGATCAACACCTTTGCTAAATCTGTAATTTTACATGCCGGCATTTTCATGACAAAGATTTCCCCTCCTCTTCCGTCAAATGCTGCTTTAAATAACAACCGAACAGCATCTTCAATCGTTAAGAAAAATCTAGTCATATTTACATCGGTAATTCCTATTTGTGAAGACTTCTTAATTTGCTTTTTAAAAAGCGGCACTACACTTCCGCTCGTCCCTAAAACATTTCCACCACGAACACAAATGAATTTTGTTTTCTGCGTTTGCACATTCGCATGAACCATTAATTTTTCACCAATTGCTTTTGTCATCCCATACGTATTTGATGGATCCGCTGCTTTATCTGTTGAAACATATATAACTTTCTCAACTTGCATCTGGATAGATGCTTCAATTACATTTTGCGTACCATGTATATTTGTTTTTATAGCTTCATAAGGATAATACTCACATACTGGAACATGTTTTAAAGCTGCAAGATGGAATACATAATGTACATCTTGGCAAGCATAGACGAGTTGGTCTTTATCACGAATATCTCCAATGATAAATTTTAATCTAGTTTCATTTATAAACTGTTGCTGCATTTCAAACTGAACCGTTTCATTCCTTGAAAAAACTCTAATTTCTTTCGGTGATTTTTCTAATAATTGTTTTATAAGTTCATGTCCCCACGAACCTGTACCACCAGTAATTAAAATTATTTTATTAAGCATTTCTTTTCCTCCTGCTGTACATTTCATAAAAATTGTATTTATTAAAAGCTATTGAATTATTTTCAATTGATTCAAATCATAATTGTCATTTGTTACATTAAATTGACAAAATAAAAAAACAGAAACTATTAAGCATAGTTTCTGTTTTTTATTTCGCTTCATAACGGTAAGATTTTTTATACTATTTGCATGATAAATAAATTCCTTGTAAAAAACACCGCTCATTTATTTCTTATACTCGTAATAAAATAAAGTGAAACTTTATTTAGTGGGGGGACAGCCCGACCTCCACTGAACTTCTTTGCTTCCGCTGAATTTTGAGGTGGGGATCTTACTGCCCGGCAAATAGCGGGATAAATAGAATGATTCATAGCCAATAATCACGTTTAAACTTATGAAAAAGGGAGGTAACGGAATGGACCGAAGCAATTCAAATCATACATATAACGGACCTTCCAAAGCACTGCCTCTCTCCCTATTTGATGTAAAAAATGAATTGAAACAAAAAAGCAAACTCATTCATTCTGACACCATGTATACATTAACGAAAGAAGAGCAATTCATCATCAACAATATAAAAATACAGACAGAACAACTAAATAAAAATAATGTTACGAGAACACGCGCGTACTACCAATTTTACATTCGATATCCAGAAATACATTGGGCACTACTTGGACATATGGTATCACGTAACGGTGGTTGGAATATGACTGATTTAAAAGGAGACTTATATACGAAACTTTTATCAGAGAAAGATCAAATTACATTTTTTTCTTTTTTAGAAAGAGGGAATTGGCTCATTTTTCAAGATGTATATCCTCAATTTTTACTTTATGAACAAAGTGTTAAAAAAGCAAAAAAGCTATTTCATCTTCTCCCTCACCTAAATGTTTCTACATTTATGGAAACGATGTGGAACGATTTTTGGAAAACTGGGAACAAAAAAACATTAGCAATCGCAACTATTATTAATGAGCAAAACTACTTAGAAAAAAGAGTGATTCAAAATGCACACTTTCAAAAGACCGTACTCAATAGTATCGGATTTAAACTCTTTGATTTCTTTCAGTTTAATCATATCCTTTTCCCTTTCTACGAAAATAATACAAATCAAAAAACTTTATTAATTGGCGATACAATGAAACATTTTACTTCCTTGCATGAACGAATCTTAATTGGAAAAAGGTTGTATTCATTATTATTTCGAGATACACATATTTTATCTCAAATCATATATTGGGCCGAGCATCATCCACATACAGGCTCAAGGAAAGATTACTGGCCTCATTTATTTTCAAGTGTAAATGAATCTTTTTCCCGTGAGTTTTATAAACGCCGAATAAAGAAATGCCAGTTGCGTAGTGGCGCATATCGTATATACAGCCCTGCACTCATCTATGCATGGCGAGATATGAAGCATGAAGAAGTTGAAAGTGAAGATTGGTTTACGGACTGGCAAGTTGTAAATTACTTAGTGGATAAGGAGGAAAATATGAATGGAAAAATTACAGAAGACTACTGCAAAACACTCGAAAAAATTGAACTGGCAATTCTCGCAAAGAAAAATGTCCTCCTTCGAGAAGAAGAATAATTTTCTAGCATTAACAGTTACAATCTTACTCTCTTCAATTATCGGAACTTACTTAGATGCTTTCTTTGTCCATAAGCACATATATTTCTTTCCAGTTAGGCCCTTCCCATCCATATTTTCAGTTAACATTGGCTTTACGTTGTTTGTACTACCGATTTTAACAATCATTTTCATACAAATTTCAAAAACATTATCTGCCGTTTCTAGAACTATATTTATTATTTCCATAGGTATTTGTGCTAGCATTTTTGAACAAGTTGCTGAAGGTTTAGGTTTATTTATACATAGTGCAGACTGGAACCATACATATTCTTTATTTGGTTATATGGTGTTCCTTTCTTTTATTTGGAAAGTATATAATTGGATACAAAAATAAAGAGACCATTATAGGTCTCTTCTTAAGCATACTCTTCAGTTACTGCTAATGGTGCAAACGTTTGAAGACTTTTAGAACGTAAACGATAGGCAACAACTTTCTTCTTATATTGCCTTATTACATCAACATGTTCTTCATAACTATATATCGATAACGTAATTACTCTTTTTCCTTTTTTCGTTTCAATGATTATCGGCGTGCCTTCACCTTGTGGCGGAAAATAATGTTTATCTAAAAATAAAGCCTCGTTAAAATCATTTATAACTTGCAGTTTCATTTCGCCCTCTATATTCTTTCCATCTAGCGATACAGTCGTATGTTCTTCATCAAGTTTTTGATGTAATTCAAATCTACTAATAATGGATTCTACAACAGAAGTTGGCATACTAGAAACTAGAACTTTAATGGCACCAAAAATAAATAATGTAACTATAAACCATGTTGTCACTTTTATCATCTCCATACATTTTAAAATAAGTAGCATTATACTTCTTATTACAACTTTTAAAATATAAATTTCGTTCCATAAGGTATTAATATACTAATGAGTATTCCTGTTACAATCATCGTTACTGAACCGATAGTCGCTTCTTTCTCGCCTTCCTTCACGAGTCGACTCACACCGATAATATGTGATGCGCAACCCATCCCCACTCCTTTTCCAATCGTACTTGTTATCCGGAAAAACTTAAGTACTGTCGGTCCGATAATAGCACCTGTTATTCCTGCAACAACTACAAAACTAGAAGTCATAGTTGGAATACCACCAATTTGATCCGCTAATGAAATGGCAATTGGCATTGTCGCTAATTGCGGAAGAGTTGTTAGTATAAATTCCTTATCTATATTCAAAATCCCACCAATCACTACATTCATACTCGTTAAAGCCACTATACCTATCAATACGCCAATAAGTATCGATAAAAAGTTTTTCATAAGTATCTTTCGTTCTTTAAATAGAGGTATGGCTAACGCTACAATTGCAGGACTCAAAAAGCCTGAAAGAACGTCCCCACCATTTTCCTTATACTCATGATGAGAAATGCCAAACATCAGAAATAAGCAAATCATAGTTGCTGTAACTGTTAATACTGGTAACATAAATGGAAACGTATATTTTTTATACAGCTTTGTCGCAAATAAATATATGACTACAGTAATAAGTATTAAGACCATTTGAATCGTGCACCTTGTCGATTTTATTTTTTGAATGTTACTAATAATTGACTTACATACCCTGAAACAATCAATGTTACTACCGTACTTGCAACAACTAAAAGGAATATAATACTTCCTTTACTTAAAAGAAAAGATCCATATTCCATTAATCCTGTTGTCGAAGGAATTAAAAATAACGGTAAAAATACGATTAACTTTTCTGCCCCTAACTCAAACCACTTTAATGGAAAAATACGAGTAGAAAGGAGTAGAAACAGCATTAACATTCCTATTAAACTTCCTGGCATCGATAGATGGAATATTCCCTGAATCCACGTACCAGCTAAGCTAAACACATATAGCACGCCTACTTGAAGTAAAAGCGTCACATACTTCATTTCTTCCCCTCATTCCAATATTACGCATCACTATTATGAAATTTCGTTTAGCGTTTCCGCAAACCTCGTAATTCCAAGTTGGATTTGTTCTACATTTACTCTCCCAAAAGTAAAACGAATATATTCACTTTTAGAACCTAAAACACTTCCAGGGACAAATGCTACACCATTCCGTATAGATTCACCTAATAAATGATATTCATCAAACGTTCCTTGTACTTTGCACCATACATGTATTCCACCCTCTGGAACAAAAAATTCAACGCGGTCCCCTAATATTTCTTCAAGCTTTCTAATTAACTCATCTCTTCTTTGTTTCAATTGTCCACGAAGCATTGTAATATGCGTATGAAAATCTTCTGATTCTAAAAATTGATTTGCTACCCACTGTGTAAATACACTATGACCAAAATCAACTTGTTGCTTCGCATCTGCTAAACGTTCTATTACGCGCGTAGGACCAATTACCCAGCCAATACGTAATCCTGACGCAACAATTTTTGATAATGAACTTATATAAAGAACATTCCCATTCTGATCCATTGATTTTAATGTTGGATTCACTTCTCCATTAAAAGAAGTTAAACTATATGGATCATCCTCTACAATCGGTATACCGAATTCAGAAGACAGTTCTAAAATCTTTTTACGCCTCGCTAACGAAAGCACAGTGCCCGTCGGATTTTGATAATCCGGATTCAAAAACACCATACGAATACGATGCTTTTTGTGCAAATCGATTAAGTCATCTGGATTCATTCCATGCTCATCAACAGGTAAATGGAATATATTTAAACCGGCCGATTTAAACATGGGAAGCGAGAAACAATACGAAGGATCTTCAATTGCAATGGCATCGCCCGGTTTTAATAAGCATTGAACGATAAGATTAAGTGCCTGTTGTGCTCCAGATGTAATCAGAATCGAGCTTGATTCTGATTCAATTTGTTTGTATTGCTGAACATGTACTGCAATTGTTTTTCTCAACATCTCATTTCCAAGTGGATGGTCATAACCGAGGTTTTCCATAAATGTTTTCTCCGACAAAATCGTTCGAAATCTATCGCTCGGAATTAATTCTGGTGACAATTCTCCACTCGCTAAATTAATTAAGTCATCTTTTTGTGTTTCCGTTCGAATTTGTTGAACAAGTGGTACGTTAGGTAAGAACGATCCATCCTCAACGTACCTCCCCCAGTTCGGTATTCGTTTATGTGACACACCCCATATGTCTGTATTCACCCGAGTTCCGCTTCCTTTTTGCCGTTCTACTACTCCAAGTGATTTTAACTCTTCATATGCAGCTACTATTGTGCTCCGGTTCACTTGTAATTCCTTTGCTAGCATACGCTCAGAAGGTAACTTGCTATCAGAAGGAAATTCACCTGAAGAAATACCCCTTTCAATATAATCAGCAATTTGTTTATATACGGGTGTCTTATCTGCACGATTTGGTTTCCATTCCATCTAGTTCCCTCCTCTCAAAACGAACTATCCTTTACTCATTAATAACAGTATTTACTGTAACAATCGTATTAATTAAGCGCATGATTTAAAAATGTTTCTACCGTCATATTAAAGCTAGTTGGCTGCTCTAAATAAGGTAAATGTCCACTATTTTCAAACTCAATGAAAGTCGTATTTTTTAAATGTATTTCAAACTCTCTTACATATTTCTCAGGGACAAAATCATCATTTCCCCCTCTTATTATTAAAACAGGACATGAAACATTTGCAAGAAACGGTCTCTGATCATAATCAACTAATTCAGCAAATAATCTTTGAATATGCAATGGGTTAATAGACTGTAAAGATTGATAAAATCCCCGGACAATCCCTTCATTATCTGCTACTCCCATCGCCTTCAATAATGTATCCGCCCATGTTTTTCCGTTATCCTGTAAGCTAAGTAAATCATATACTTCAAGTCGCTCTTTACGATCCTTTAGTTCCAAATAAGGAAATGCATTTACAACAATTAAGCTAGAAACAAAGCTTGGATATTGTATAGCAAAATCAATTCCTACTCTAGCCCCTTTTGAAAGACCACAAATGACTACTTTTTGTAGCTTTAAATAATTGCATAACTCATACAAAACATTTGCGTATTCTTTAAAGTTAATTTCTAGTCCTTCAGATTTCCCATGCCCAGGTAAATCTATTGAAATCACTGTCCAATTCCCCTTGAAATATCGCCTTTGATATAACCAATTATTTGCGTTTCCTCCAAGACCGTGTAAAAACAATATGACGGGACCCGTTCCTTCTATATTATAAAAAACCTTTCGATTCTTATATTCAAAATACATATTCATCACCTTCAGCTATAGCATCACTTATTTTTATCTTTGAACGGGTATATCCAAAACGGTTCTCTCTCTAACCACTCGACTGTTTCCGGAACACCATCTTCATACTCTCTTTTCAGTTCCGCTACCTTAGTCGCAAATTGTGATGCATGTGCTTGCAATGCGTCCAACTTTTTTGGAACATATTCTTTTACTCCATTTTTAAAACTTGGTGGCCCTATTTCTGCTTCATGATTATTTGAAAAAGCTACAGCATAAAATGTTGGCCTCTTATTTTCCGGAATATTAGCTAACGCCCTGGCTACTGCTTCTCCTGTTGCATTATGATCTGGATGAACTGCATATCCCGGATAAAAAGAAATGACTAACGAAGGATTCAATTCTTCCACACAATTTTGTATTACACTTCTTAATTCTCCAGGAGTTTCAAATTCAAGCGTCTTATCACGATATCCCATCATACGTAAATCTTTAATCCCTAAAATATTAGTTGCGCTCTTTAGTTCTTTCTCTCTTATAGCATATAATGATTCACGTGTTGCAAAAGGAGGGTTTCCCATCGCTCTCCCCATTTCGCCAAGCGTTAAACAAACATACGTAAGAGGAACATTCTGCTGAGCATAAGCTAAAATTGTTCCAGCCACGCAATATGATTCATCATCTGGATGCGGAAAAACAATTAAAACGTGGCGCTCATTTTTTATCAAAGTACTACTCCTCCATCATACACAATATGAATGTGTTCCTTTAAAAAGTTATTAAATCACTACCGCATACCACGTTACCCCAACAAGTAGAACGAAAAGAAGGATAATATAGATAGTCGATAAGTTTTTCACATTTCTCTTTGTAGACTTGCCGTAATTCTCCTCCACATTTCGTGCAACTAGTACGGTCCCAAACAGCGATACAATTACAATAATAACTACTAGTGAAATTGCAAAACTCATTGTATTTTCACCTCTCTAAGGCTAGTCTATTTTAATTAAGAACTTCAATAAAAAACTTCCTCTTTAAAGCATCAAAAAAATACTACCTTTCTTCTCTTATCATAATGGATGTTTGTAAAAAACGGACCAACCACTTTTATGTTTTTTTGCTCATCCACTTCAAAATAAAAAGCAACTAATCACCTAGATCAGTCGCTTTTTCAAAAGGTTATTTGTATTCATTTTTCACTTGAAATGAATTCGATTTAAAAGTTTCGTCTTTTCATAATGAAACATTGATTGCGATAGCTCGAAAATTGTTCCATTTACAAGAAAAACTGTCTTTTCAATTAAGAAGCGACGTATTTCACCGCTTCTTACTATGACCATATTTACTATTTTACAAGTGACTTATTCGCTCTTATAACTTCTTGATAAAGTAATGGTGACCATTTTTCATTTATATAATCTTGTATTATCCAGCCCACTCTCGTAGGATTCTTTTGCTTCATATAATTTGCAATTTCAGGATTTATGTAGGACGCATAATAATATGGACTATTCCATGCTGTACCACCAGAAGACAAGCTTGTAAAATTAATATATAGATGATTAACATCTTCACTATTGTTAATCGTTTCATTTAATGTATCTTTAATAGCGTTTACTTTCTCATCATAACTCACTTTATATTTATCTTGTACTGTGACATTTACATTTTGATTTATAGTTGAGGTAAACGTCTCATTGTCTGGCCAATAGAAATTATTATATCCCCCAGATTCATTACTACCACTATATCGTTTTAGTAATACAATTTTCCCACGAGCATCTCCAAGCTTTATATTCCCTTCTGTTTTTAAAAAGATTGGATCACGAAAATAATTTTTCTCAAACGTACTACTAAATGAGCTTTCCGCCCCTTTCATATCCTCATACTCTTTTTTTAAAGACATAATAATCGTTTCACTTGGATTATCTTTTAAAAATTGTTTCGCTTCGTTTATAAATTCGTGCAGTGTTACATAAAGATATAATGGCCCATGATGAAGAACTATCGTATTATCATCTGTTAAACGCCCTCTTATATCAAAAATTCTAGCTCCATGATCCATTTGATAACGAAAATCATATTCTTGCGTCATTCCCCACACTTGCTTTATCGGATTTTGCAACTTGAACGTTCCACTATCATGTGTTCCTGGAATTGAAATTCGTGCTAACGGTATGTCATCATTTATAGGTTTCATCCATCTAGACCAATTTTCAAGCTCATTAATAGAGCTAGCTGCAACGGTTTTCTTATCATTGAAAGCAAATACAAAGGCGCTAAGTACCATACTACATATGAATAACTTCAAAATAAACTTCTTATTGTTCATTATTATTCCTCCCTTTTCTGTTTTACATCAAACTTATTGAATATAATATAATCTGGTGAGTAAAAAATAAATGACATTTCATAAATATGAAATATTGCATAGAAGTAACGTTTAACTAATCGGACGAATACGCGGTGGAATTCTTACTGCCGACAAATTGCGAGATAAAGTAAAAAAACATTCACGTATCCTGAATTAAAATAATCGAAAGGAACTTCATCTGAAGTTCCTTTCGATTATTTTATATTTAATACATATGAACCATCTTTATTCTCATACTTATAGACATATAAATAATATTTACCTGGCTTTGCATTATAGGTTCCTTTAACTACATTTCCTTCATTTTCACCATATGCTACATAGTTATTTACATCCGATTCATGATGAAGTACCCATGTCATTCCAATATTTTTTTCATTTAGTAGAGAGATATTAATAGTTTCTGGCGAGTCAATTTGGAAAGTAAATACATCTACGTTATCACGATTATGTAGTGTCCCTTTCATTGGTGTATGAAAGTTAATTTTATTTGCCTGTTTAGGTTCATTATTTGGTTCATTTTCTGTTACTTGTAACTCATTCCCACCGTTTAGTTCTCTTCGTTCATACCCTAAATTTACTAGGATAGACTTCAAATCCGGTAAAACACCAATTTTATCTGAATATGGATCTTTAGACTTCGTTCCAGTGTTATGGTTACTTAATATCGTTCTCAATTCACTTGGTCTATATGGTTGTCCTACATTTTCTTTAGCAATACTTTGTACTAAAGTCGCTGCTCCAGCAATAATAGGCGAAGCACTAGACGTGCCACTAAAGCTGGATGTATAAAGATTTACAGCACTTCTACTTTGCTCAGCTGTAGTTGTATCTACGTTTTCTCCCCAGCCATACACATCAATACGGCTTCCATAATTCGAAAACCACATACGTTCATGAGGGAAAGATGAAGAACCCGCTCCTACCATAATTGCACCCGAATCTTTAAAATCTTTACTATTACGATTTAAAACTTGTTTACCATTTCTATCTTTAAATTGATCTAAATCATTCCAACCATTTGCTCCAGCCTCTATAATTACAACACCCTTATCTGTACCCGCACGAATTGCATCAAAGATATCTGGTTGTACTTCAACAGGTAAATATTTATCACCATATCCATCAAAAGAAGCTTGTGCCTCTAATAATAAAACATCCCCAGCTTCTAAATGATTTACAGCACTTAATATTGCATCAGCTGTATTATACTGTCCGTTATCTCTTATTTGAGAAATCACTTTTGCTTTCGCTTTTGGTGCAATCCCAATATTCCCTACTTCATTATCTTCAGATGATACAATTCCTAGTACAGACGTCCCATGACCGACATGTTGATCTATATTTCTTCCAGACATCAATTCAATATTTCGATGTACTAAATCCTCATGATTTAATAACCAACCATATTCCATATCAACAAAGGTTACATCATTTCCATTACCGCCTTGAACGCCCCAGGCGAAGGGTGCATTAATACCGTATGGTGCTGCTTCAAGATAACCTTGTTTATTAAATCTAGGATTATTATTAGGAGTAAGAGATACACTTAATTGTTTCACTTCAGGCGGTATTATTTTTTCTTGTTTCTTCATATACATATCTTCTATTAAAGAAGATGCTTTTAACTTATCTACTAGTGTTTCTTCACGCCCATCATTTTTGGTTTGAAGAATATAGTAGTTTAATAGGCTTGTAGATACATTATTAGGTGCTTTCACTTCAAGATTTTGTATTTCTTCCGGACTTACAGATGTGAATAGACGAGTAAATGTTACATCTGAATATTCTGCCAAAAAATCTTCTAATACTTTATCGTTCGTTTCAGATTGTATCTGTTTTTCAATACCATCTTCATATGGTAATTTCAAATCTGCACTGAATTTTACAATGATTTGTTTATCTGTTTCTTGTTCTATCCCTAATTTACTCTGCTGTTCTATAGAATCAGCAGTTACAATATTAACACTGTCCCCTATTCCTAAAAATGTTGAGACGATCACAGCTGAAACACCTACTCTTTGAAACATTTTCATTACATAAATCCTCCTAATTCATAACAATTAATAATCATTATATTAATCTATAATGATTTTATTTCTATAACATATTACCTTTCTACTAAATAGATTATAGTAAGCAGCAATATGAACTTCAATGTATTTTCATATGCAATATTTCATATTTGAATCCTATATGGATGTAAATAAAAAACTTATAATGATTATTTATTTTATATGTGCTAATATACTTACATTAAAATATTTATATTCCCATATTCTGAATTACATTATGCAACAGTTATACCTTACTTTATTAGGAGGATTTACAATGAAATTATTAAAACTAAAACATATAATTCCTTTATCTGCAGTAGCACTTACATTCGTATGTAATCAAAGTACAGCTGAAGCTTCCACCATTCATACAGTAAAAAAGAATGATACACTTTGGGGCATTAGTAAACAATATGGAGTTTCCATACAAGCCATTAAACAAGCGAATAATAAAGGAAACGATCAAGCTTTTATTGGAGAACAGTTACATATTCCAGGATCTATGAAATCAAATGAGGTTACAGTTCATCAAAACGAAAAAACTACGAACACTTCTGGACAAATTATTTACCAAGTACAACCGGGAGATTCATTAGAAACGATAGCAAAGCGCTACAACGTAACCGTTCAATCTATAAAACAAATTAACAACACAATCGGTAACAAACTTTATACAGGGCAACATTTGAAAATTAATTCCAGTATTTCCGAAAAAGAAAAAGACTTAATGGCACGCTTAGTTACCGCTGAAGCTGGTGGCGAATCATATAAAGGAAAAGTAGCTGTAGCAAAAGTTATCCTAAATCGAGTAAATGCAAAAGGGTTTCCAAATACAATAACAGGCGTTATTTATGAACCTATTAAATACGGATATGCATTTACTCCTGTTACAGATGGAAGAATTAATCAGCCTGCAAGCGCTGAAGCAAAAATGGCTGTAGAAGAGGCTATCTCCACAAAGGGAATACATTCTGATTGGCTTTATTTCTACAACCCAAAAACATCAACAGACAAATGGATTACGACACGTCAAACAGTAGCAGTAATCGGTAACCATGCCTTCGCTAAATAAAACTATACTTCCCTTCTAATTTATGCACTTAACAACTTTTTCAAATGATGAACAGACCTTTTTACTGAAAAGGTCCGTTCTTTTTATATGTAGACTTTTATGAATCATATGAAAAAGTGATTATTTAAAACGATATCTCCGTTCAAATAAAAACATTTATACTTCATCCACCACTTAGAGAAATTGAAAAAGTATAAAGTTCAAAAACTTTTTCTTTATTCATAAAAGCTATTTCTTAACTTCATAAAAGTGTTATACACTAGGAAAATAGTAAACAAACTATTCGTTAGCAGGTGAAAGAATATGTATGATGTTACAATTATCGGCGCTGGAGTAAGTAGCATTTTTATGGCTTATTCATTAGCCAAAAGTAACAAAAACATTTTAATTCTTGATAAAGGTAAACCGCTAGAACATCGAAATTGTCCTTTAGATCAAGGAAAAACGTGTGACTGTAACATATGTGATAAATATTTCGGTTTTGGTGGCTTAGGAAAGTCTGAAGGAAAATTTAATTATACAAATGGATTTGGAGGAGAACTCGAACAAAAAGTAGGTAAAGAAGGTTTTATGCAACTCATGGCTGAAGTAGATGAAATTCTATGTCAGTTTGGTGGAAATTCAGTTTCAAAATATTCTACAGAAAATGTAAATCTCACTAAGAAAGCTGCAACTTGTGGTTTACAAATGTTAACAACAGAAGTAAGGCATCTTGGTACTACAATTTCCAGTACCATTTTTCAGCAACTCTATGAATTTTTACTTACGAAAATAAATATCCAATTTCATATAGATGTAGAGCATATTATGAAACAGAAAGATCATTTTAATATAACTACAAATCAAGGAACAGTTCAATCTAAGCAACTCGTATTTGCAACGGGGCGCTCTGGGGCAGATTGGTTAAAAGAAATGTGCACTTCTCTAAATATTTCTCAGGAACAAACACGTGTAGACTTAGGGATTAGAGTAGAAATGAAAGAACATCAATTACGTTCTATATTAAAAGATACTTTTGAAACGAAACTTTCTTATCAAGGTGAAAATTTCACAGCAACTACTTACTGTATGAATCCAA